>CAVCAW010000047.1:5669-6556 GCA_963600315.1 Bacteroidaceae bacterium
GCTTGGTGCTAATGCTTGCATCTCGCGTCTTGGTGATAGTGACTATCCCGTGTTGTTTATTCTGTCTGTTGCTATAGGTGGGCTTGTCGGAACTATACTTCGCATTGACGACAGAGTGAAGAAATATGCAGAGAAACATGCCGGAACGGAATTGGCTCGTGGGCTTACCACGGGTTGTATGCTGTATTGTATTGGCACGTTCTCAATGGTTGGCCCGATGCTGAGCGCACTCAACGGTGACAATACTTTCCTATATACTAATGCCACGCTCGATATTGTCACGTCGTGCGTGTTGGCTACTACTTATGGCATTGGAATGTTGCTTGCTGCCCCGGTTTTGTTTTTGTGGCAGGGTCTGTTCTATTGCATTGCCTTGTTGGCTCAGGGTGTGATTTCTCAGGAGATTACCAATGAGATTTCTATAGTTGGTGGTGTGCTGATTTTGTCTACTGGTTTTTCTCTCCTTAATATAAAGGACCTGAAGACTCTTAATTTTCTTCCCTCGCTGCTGGTTCCGCCATTGTTTTTTGGCTTGAAATATTTGTGGAGTGTTTTGTTTTGATCTTTGGTATCGCATCGGTGTGTAGTGCTTGCTGCGCAGGGCTTTGCGCTTGGCGAAATAGGTTTTCGTTGGAAATGGCAAACGGGAACTTTTGTTGTCTGTTTTGGAAAATTTGTTTTTTATTATGTTTGGATAAGTTTTCCAAAACCAAACCGTAATATCCTGATTGTTAGGTGAATGATTTTGAGGAAAGCTGAAAAAGTTTTCCAAAACAAAAAATCACAACAATCTTTTGTTTGTAAAATCGTTGAAAATTATTTGTTGGTTTCGGCATTGTTGTGTACCTTTGCTGTACTGAAAAACAGGGTTCGCACAAGTGTGGATT
>CAVCAW010000048.1:0-19612 GCA_963600315.1 Bacteroidaceae bacterium
TTCATAGAACATGTAACTCATATCCGTCACGTTTCCCGTTTCGAAGCTCGACAAATCAAGGCTTTTCAAAGATGAACAGTACTGGAACATGCAACACATATTCTCCACTTCCTTCGTGTTGAGATACTCCAACCCTTCAACGCTTGTCAGAGTTTTTTGCTTGGTAAACCAATCGTAGCATGTAGTAGGTCGTGCGTTGCTGAAAGACTCGTCAAACACTACTTTTGTGTAGGTGTTGTCATTCCATTCTGGACTTGTTTGGTCTTCATTCAACCCATACGCCGTAACATTGTCATCGAAACTGCTCGGTTTCTCACCATACTTGAAGGTGAGTGTCTGTGTGTTGCTGTCAAATTCCACCCATGCTCCTCCATCTTTGAAGTAGCCGGTTTTGCAGTTCGCCATAGTGCCATCCGTGCGTTCAGCGTCAAACTGCACCGCACCGACCAGAGATGTGCAGCCTTTGAACATGTCTGTGGTTTCAGCATCGTCATTGATATGAAATTGCTCGGCGTAGATGGTGGTCAAGGCTGTGCAATTATAGAACATACTGCTCATGTCGGTCACGTAGGCCGTGTTGAAGTTTGACAAGTCGAGTTTCTGCAGTGCCGAGCAATTATAGAACATTTTGCTCATGTCAGTCACATCCTCCGTGTTGAGATATTTCAATCCGTTGATGCTCGTCAGAGAGCTCTGACCTTTAAACCATTCGCAGCATGTAGTAGGCTGCACTTCGCTGAAAGACTTGTCAAACACTACTGTTGTGTAGGTGTTGTCATTCCATTCTGGAATTTCATCATCTTCATTCAACCCATACGCCTTAACGTTGTCATCGAAACTGTCCGGTTTCTCACCATACTTGAAGGTGAGAGTCTGTGTGTCGCTGTCAAATTCAACCCATGCTTCATCGGTTTCGTCGGCTTTGGCGCTGCTTGGCAGCAGTAGTGCAGCCAGCGTCAGCATCAGCGTGAGGACACTGGATAGGCGCTTGCCCACCCCAAGGGAGAAAATCCCTGCTTTCTTTTGCTTGGTCATTCTGTTCCTAATTTTTTTAAAATCATGCAAATTTACGAACAAATACTGAGAATTTTACTGATGCCATGACGCAGATTTTGTTGATGGAGCACTCCTTTTGGCCCAATTTGGCAGAAGCCGTGCGAAGAGCGTCTCGGTTTGTCATATATACAATTAGATAGTCAACTAAAGATGCAATAAAGATATGCCACTATCTCCTAAGCTCAAGTAACCTGCGATGCCGTCATCTATGGCTTTCCCCTCGTCAATGCTAAAGAGAGTTTTCTCCAATAATCCAAAATATTTGACCCGTATGTCATTTTTTTTGAACCATCAAACGAGGATTTCTCCGCCGAGGTGTTACTGCGTTTCCGCCGAAACGTTGCAACATCTCGGTCGAAACATTGTTGCATTTCGGCGGAAAAAAGTTAAACTGGTGGTTCTAAAAACTGTACTGGTGGTTCTAAAAAATTGCCAAGTACTACTTTTTTTGCCACACAAGTGGCTCTGGAAAATTTCGAACTGTTAGCGAGCTGTTTTTTGTAGGGGGCGGGACGATGGTTTGACTGGGTGCCAATTTCGCCAACGGGCACAAAAAAAGCGGGGGCGGACTCTCGAGTGTGAGAGTTCGCCCCCGCGTGGTGGTGGCTTGGTGCGCACTATGGTGTGTGGCGCAGTGTGCTCACCGCCTTATTTCATACCGAGCTTTGCTTTGAGTTCGGCTGTGATGTCAGTGGAGAGGGTGGTAGAGATGTAGGGTATGCCGTTGGTGAGGTCCATGATGTAGACGTAGCCGCCCAGGTCACCAATCTCCTTGATGGCGTTGATTATCTTCTGCTGAATGGGCTGCATCTTCTCGGTGAACTGCTTCTCGTATTCTTCACCGTAGCTCTGTGATGTCTGCTGGAGACGCTGCTGGAGGTCAGTAATCTCCTGCTCGCGGCGCTGTTGCACTCCCAAGGGCAGAGAGTCTTTCTGTGACATGTAAGCAGTGTACTTGTTCTTGAGCTCTGTTTGCATGGTCTCAAGTTCTTTGTCGTATTGGTTCTTGATGTTCTGCATTTCTGTCTGTACGGCCTTTACTTCCGGCATTTCCTGCATGAGTGTTTGGGAATTGAAATGACCGAATTTCTGCGCAAACATTGCCATAGGCACACACATTAACGCAAGGATGATGAGTTTTTTCATTGTTTTGGAATGTTTATTTTTTAATGTTGTTATAATCGAGTCGCAAAGTTAGCTTTTTTATTTGGAATATCCCAATTTGGCCAGTACATCGTTGGATATGTCGGCTGAGGGAGATGCGAAGACTATGCCGTTGTCGCTGGCGCGATCGAGAATGAGCTGATAGCCTTTCTGTTCAGCTATGGCCTTGACAGCATTGTAGATTTCGTCCTGAATGGGGCCCACAAGGCTTTCGCGCTTCTTGAAGAGCTCGCCTTCGGGGGCGAAGTATTTCTTCTTGAGGTCGGAGGCTTCTTTCTCTTTTTTCAGGATTTCGTCTTCGCGTGCTTTCTTCTGCTCAGCGGAGAGGAATACTACTTCGTTTTGATAGTTCTTGTAGAGTGTCTGGGCTTGGAGGTTGACGGCTTCTACCTCGGCCTGCCATTTCTTGGAGGTTTGGTTGAGCTGTTCGTTGGCTCGCTCATAGGCAGGGATATTCTTGAGAATGTATTCCATGTCTACGAGAGCGAATTTTTGTGCCATAGACGGCATGAATGCTGCGCTGGCGAGCAGCGACATGATGATGAATTTTTTCATGACAAATATGGATTTGTTAATTAGAATTCTTGTCCGATGATGAAGTGGAACTGTGACCCGGCTGATGACCTTGAGCCATAGACTTTGTCGAATCCGTAAGCCCAGTCGATACCCAGCATGCCAATCATAGGCAAGAACAGACGTACACCGACACCTGCCGAGCGCTTCATGTCGAAGGGGTTGAACTTAGATGTGCGTGTCCATGCGTTGCCACCCTCGAGGAATCCTAGAGCGTAGATGCTGGTGGACTCAAGCATGAGCGGGTAGCGCAACTCGAGACTCATGCGGCTGTAGGCGTAGCCTTCGTAGCCCGATGGGGTGAGCGAACCATTGTCGTAGCCACGCAGACCCACTGTCTCGGTGGCGTAGCCATAGGAGTAGCCCGACATGCCGTCGCCGCCCATGTAGAATGTTTCAAAGGGTGAGCGCTTGTTGCGGTTGTAGTAGCCCAATAGTCCAAATTCGGTGCGTGTCATGAGCACGGGGCACTTGTTGGCATTGGTAAGGGCTGTGTAGGTCTTGAGGTGGAACTTCCATTTGTGGTATTCAACCCAGCGATATTTCTCCTTCATCTCGCGCTGATAGGTTGCAGAGTTCTTGTTGTTGGCCAGGGCTGAGTAGTTCTTGTTGTCCCACAGCGAATAGGGTGGTGTGGCTGAGACGCTGACTGAGAAGTCGGAGCCTCGGCGTGGGAAGAAGGTCTGGTCGGTAGAGTTGCGGTTTAGGCTGAAGGTGAGGTTGAAGTTGTTGCAGTTTCCATCGGTCATGATGAAATATTGCCACTGCTTGAGGATGTAGCGCTGGAATGTGGCCGTGACGGAGAACGTGAAGTAATCGTCGGGCCAACGGAGTCGTTTGCCCCAGCCGATGGTACCACCGATAATCTGTACGTATTTGTCGGGGTCGTAGAAGTCGGCATAGTTGTAGTTGCCCGACGAGGTGCCGTAGCCGTAGATGCTATTGTAGTAGTTGTTGTAGTATGCTGAGTTGTAGTAGTTGCTGTTGACGTCGGTCTGCTTGCTGTAGAAGAGACTAGCCGAGAACTGGTTGGGGCGTTTGCGACCGAGCCATGGGTCGAGGAATGAGAGGCTGTACTGCTGGTAGTAGGTACCGTTGGTCTGGGCTGCTAGCTCAAGGGTCTGTCCCTCGCCCTGCGGCAGTATGCGGCGGCTTGTGGCTCTCTTCTTGAATAGTTCCTGAATGGCGAAGTTGGTGAACTTCAGCGCAATACGCCCGGTGATGCCTGTGGTTCCATAGCCCAACGACAACTCAACCTGGTCGCTCGACTTGGGCGATAGCTTGTAGGTGATGTCGACGGTGCCGTCTGACTCGTTTGGCTTGAATTCGGGCTCGAGTTTCTCTGGGTCGAAGTGTCCCATCTGACCGAGGTCCATGAGTGAGCGCATGATGGCATCCTTGCTGTAGAGGTCGCCGGGCTTAGTGCGTAGCTCGCGGCGAATCACGTCTTCGAAGACATATTCGTTGCCGAGGATGGCAACCTTGTTGAGCGTGGCCTGCTTGCCTTCGCGTATGCGTATCTCAAGGTCGATAGAGTCGCCTACTACTTGTGTCTCAACGGGTTCAACATAGCTGAACACATATCCGTTGTTGTGGTATTCGTTGCCGATGGAGTTGGCGTCTTCATGGAGTCGCTTTTCGAGTTGCTCTTGGTTGTAGACGTCGCCGCGGTTCATGGCTAGGCTGTTGTTGAGTGCATCTGTGGTATAGACAGAGTTGCCAATCCACGAGATGTTGCGCACGTAGTACTTGTCGCCTTGGTCGACGTTGAAGAAGATGTCGATATGCTTGTCGTCGTAGGAGGCGATGCTGTCTTTGGTGATGTAGGCATCGCGGTAGCCCCATGCGTTGTATTTCTTTACGAGGTTAATCTTGCCTTCTTTGTAGTTTTCTTCTACAAACTTCTTGCTCTTGAGGAGGTTAAGGAAGCTTCCCGACTCGCGCAACTTAGACTTGCGCAGTGCACTCATTACCTTGGACTTCTTGTCTTTGTCAACACCAGTGAGGTAGATTTTGTGTACTTTGACCTTCTCGTGCTTGTCGATGTCAATCTCAAGAGCTACCTTGTTCTTGTCCTTGGCATCGTTGCGCTGTATGACCTCTGTGGTGACGTTTTTGAATCCCTTTTCGCTGAAGTGCTTGTTGATGACAAACTTGATGCGGTCTACCACGTCGGTAGAGATAACGCTTCCTTCTTTCAAGGGGAATATTTCTTCGAGGTCTTCGCGCTCTGACTTCTTGATGCCAGTGTAGCTGACCGATGAGAGCTTGGGGTGGGGGGCCAGTTGTATGTGGAGATAGATGTCGCTACCCACAAGACTGTCGGCAGTTATGCTCACGTCGGAGAATACGCGTTGGTCCCACAGGTTGTGCAAGGCAGTAGTAATATTGCCCTCCACCTTGGGGAACGAGATGGTTTGTCCTACAGCGAGTCCCGATATCTTGAGCAACTGGTCGTAGTCGTAGTCGTTGACACCGTCAATGGTTATGCCCTTGATGATGTAGTTGCGGGAGTTGGCGGTATATTTGATGTCGGGTTTGGTGTTGGTTGTTTGTCCTAGCGTGTTGACCGTGGTGGTCAGCGTCAGGCAAAACAGTATGTAGGAAAAAATGTGCTTCATCTGGTTGAACGATTCCTGTGGTTGATTATGGTTGTTGTGGGTGTTCTCTATGTGTTTCTGCTATGTGTGTGACTTGTGGTATGTTAGTGGCTTAATGGGCTATCTGGTCGCCGGTCTTGCCGAATCTTCTTTCGCGGTGGTTGTAGGCAGTGATGGCTTTGAGCAAGTCGCTCTCGCTGAAATCAGGCCAGTATGTGTCGCAGAAATAGAGTTCGGAGTAGGCGCACTGCCACAGTAGGTAGTTGCTGAGTCTCAATTCGCCTCCAGTGCGTATGAGCAAGTCAGGGTCGGGCATGAACGAGGTGGTCAGACTTTGTGATATGGTGTCTTCCGTGATGTCACTGGGTGTTATCTGTCCGTCGGCAGCTTGCTGCGCCAAGATTTTGGCGGCTTGGGTGATTTCCCATCGCGACGAATAGCTTAAGGCTATGGTCATCGTCATCTTGTCGTTGTTGGCGGTGTTGCGCTCACACTGCCTGATGCGCTCACGCACTGCCTCGGGGAGACGCATGACATCGCCTATCATGCGAAATCTAATGTTGTTGGCCATGAAGATGTGCTCCTCAAGCGAGTCGAGCACAAGACCCATCAAAGCCTCTACCTCGCGAGTGGGGCGATTCCAGTTCTCCGTGGAGAAGGTGTAGAGTGTGAGATATTCCACCCCGATGCGTGCGCATTGTTCGGTGATTTTCTTCACTGTTTCCACTCCTTGCTGGTGCCCCATGGTGCGGTCAAGTCCCCGTTCGTGCGCCCACCTGCCGTTGCCGTCCATGATTATGGCGATGTGACGGGGAATCTTGTTGGAATCTATGTTGTCGGATTGGTTTGTCATAGCCGTTTAGTCTTTGTTGCAGTTTTGGCATCGCGGTGCGAAGCTGTAGGTGATGGTCAACATGGTGACTCCGTAGTGATCTTTGTTTTTGAATCCAGATGACTTGATGCCCAGAGGGTCTTCCACACCGTCAAGTTTGTCGGAGAGAGTGAAGTGCATGGTCCAGTCGAGAGATAGGTTAACTCTGCGCGAAACTCTGTATTTCACGCCGCACCCCATGGGAATGTTGAACGCTACACCTTTGCCCTCGCTGGCGTATGCCATGCCTGCTCCTATCTGCAGGAATGGCGTGAGCCGCTTGTGACCGAAGAAATCCTGATAGAATCCGTAGGGAAAGAAGTTTATTTCGTACATGCAGCTGAGGTCTGCCACGCTGCCGGAGAATTTGTAGTTGAGCGGTGTGGCATCAGCCTGGTTCCCGTTGGGGTCGGTTGGGTAGAAGCTGTCGTGATTCTTGGTGGAGCCTTTGATGCCGGTGTATGTCAGCGAGACCTTTAGTGAATTGTAGTGGTCGAAGAGGTAGCGCCAGTATGCGCTCAGTGCGGGCTTCTGGTTGGAGAAGACTGTGTTGTTGAAGTCTCCCAGATAGAAGCCGGCACCCACGCCTCCGCCTATTTCCATGCGGAAATCGGCATCTTCCTGCGCCCTTGTGCACAGTGGCAACATCAGGGCGGTTAGGACCATTGTCATTGTCAGGCGCACCCGTTTCATCCGCTTATTTTATTGCTTTGGAAAAGACGGTAGGGTCATTGGCATACGACAGCCTGTTGAGGCGACCCCTGAATAGTTGACCGTCGGGTGCGGTGGCTATCCAGATGTAATTGTCGGTGTCACAGTATGCGCTGAATGAGGTGGCTCCGCTCTGCAGAACAGGGTTCTTTGAACTGTCTTGTGCAAACCAGCTACGACCTCCGTCGGTGCTGATGGTTATCTGTGATGCGTCGCCCTGGTCAGAAAGTCCCAAATGCATGATTTGAGAGTTGTAGTTGAATATCAGAGGCTGACTTTTGTGTGGATATACGTTTTTGTTGTCAGAACCTTGTGGATAGACTACCCAGCCTTCGGTGTTGACTCCCTTGCGGTCTACGATTTTCTTCCATATCACGTTGTCGCCGGCAGAGTTTTTGCCGCAGACTATGATGTTGTAGAAATTGTTGTTGAATGTCATGTCGTTGCAGGTGGCTGCTATGTCGCTAGTGGGGAAGAGAGTCATGTCGTCAACGGTTGGGTCTTCTGTCCACTGCGCCATGTTATTCGAGTAGTATATCTTGCTGTCGGCTAGGGCATAGACGCCGCTTTCTGAAACAGCAAACAATCTTTCGATGGTCATGTCGGCTCCGGCATTGTCCCACGCAGAACCGTCAGTGGAAACTTTCAGCGTGCCGTTGTCAACGTAGTATAGTTTGTCGTTAAACTGATAGATTTCAGATGGGGCAAACGAGGTGAGACCTGTTACACTGTATGACTCAAATTCCTCGGGAGTCTGTTTGGCTGTCTTCAGCATCGTTGGTGTTCCGTCTTTGAGTGCAAGGATAATGATGTTGCTGTCGTTGACAAACATCTTCTGGCTGGTAACACCGCTGAACGCTTCTGCCTTTTCCGCAACCTTAGCCCAGGTGTAGTTGTCGGGGTCGGAGTTGTGGATATTGATGCGCACTAGGTATTTGCGACTTTGTGAACCGTCTGTTGAGTAGCAGGTGAAATAGCGCGGCGAAGTGAAGTCTATGGTGTCGGTTGTGGAATACAACGTGTCTTTGCCGCTCGATGTCTGACAAGCTATGGTGCCGTCGCTTGAAACGGTGCTAAAAATCACCTTGCTTGCCATGGTGTTGGCTGGCAGCGAGTCGTGGTTGTAGATTTCCTGGGTGAGTTGGTCAATATACATGGCATAGGCAGACCCCGCCACTGTGGTGACGTATGTTGAGTCTTTGCCAGCGGAAGTCTTGGTGTGTATAGTGCGCGGAATATTGCCGAGAACCATGCGCGTGATAGCGCAGTGGCTGTTAATTTCCGTCGATGTTGTCGATGTTTCGTCGTTTGAGCATGAGCACAATAGTGCTACGGCGAAAGCGATGGTTGTCAGTGCGGTTGTTTTTGAAAAAACTGTCATTGCATACTACGTAATAGAGTGCAAAAATACTTACATTATTTCAAATAAATCGTTTTTGAATGTTGTTTTATGTGAAAATGCTCAAAATAAGCGAACACGTCCTCTTAATAATCATTGAGGGGACGTGTTGTAAGCTTGCTTGCGGCCACAGATTCAGCCGCACTTGTTTCAGGGCCTGGTGTGGGGCTTATTTCATAGATTTGTCTAGAGCTTGCTTGATGTCAGCTATGATGTCGTCGACGTCTTCGAGTCCTACGCTCAAGCGAATGAGGTCGGGAGCTATGCCTGCCTCGCACAGCTGTTGTTCGGAGAGTTGGCGATGGGTGTGGCTGGCGGGGTGCAATACGCATGTCTTGGCATCAGCCACATGGGTCACGATGCTTATCATCTGCAGTGAATCCATAAACGCAATCGCCTCGTCGCGGCTGCCAGTGAGACCGAATGCCATCACTCCACACACCCCGTTAGGCAGATATTTCTGCGCCAGTGTGTGGTATTTGTTGTTGGGTAGTCCAGCGTAGTTCACCCACTTGACGCGTGGTTCGTTGTCGAGGAACTCGGCTATTTTCTGTGCATTTTCGCAGTGGCGCTGCATGCGCACGTGGAGCGACTCCAGTCCCATGTTGAGCAAGAAAGAGTTCATGGGGCTCTGGATTGAGCCGAGGTCTCTCATGAGCTGAGCGGTGGCCTTGGTGATGTAGGCCTTGTCTCCGAAGCTGGTGGCGTAGGTCAGTCCGTGGTAGCTCTCGTCGGGGGTGCAGAGTCCGGGGAATTTGTCGGCATGAGCCATCCAATCGAACTTGCCGCTGTCGACAATGCAACCTCCTACTGACGTGGCGTGACCGTCCATGTATTTTGTGGTGCTGTGAGTCACTATGTCGGCTCCCCATTCAAATGGGCGGCAGTTGACAGGTGTGGCGAAGGTGTTGTCTACAATCAATGGTACACCGTGACTGTGGGCTATGTTGGCAAACCTCTCTATGTCGAAGATGTTGCCACCTGGATTTGAGATTGTTTCGCCAAACACACACTTGGTGTTGGGTCTGAAGAGCGATTCTATCTCTTCGTCGCTGGCATCTTCGTCAACGAAAGTGCACTCTATGCCCATTTTCTTCATCGTCACCCCAAACAAGTTGTAGGTGCCGCCATAGATGGCATTGGTGGAGATGAGGTGGTCGCCGGCTTCGCAGATGTTGAATACGGCGAAGAAATTGGCAGCTTGACCGCTTGCTGTCAGCATGGCGGACGTTCCGCCCTCCATCTCGGCAATCTTCTCTGCTACGTAGTCATTGGTGGGATTTTGCAGACGGGTGTAGAAATACCCTGAGTCTTTGAGGTCAAAGAGGCGGGCCATCTGCTCGCTGTTGTCATACTTAAATGTAGTGCTCTGATAGATGGGCACCATGCGCGGTTCTCCCTTCTTGGGTTTCCACCCTCCTTGCACGCAGACGGTGCCAGTCTTTTTCTTCTCCATATTATATGTGGTGTTTTTGTTTCGCTTGTTGCAAATTTAGTAAATAATGCCGACACTTGGTCTGCTTGCAAGGTCTTATTGCTGTTTGTCTGGAGTCTTTCGTTGTAGATTAGGGGGCAGAACGGGTTCTGTCGGACAATGGGCGGATAAAAAAAGAAGCGGACGGTGTAAAAACCGTCCGCTTCAAGGCTCGCATTATTTATATGTAATAATATTTATTTCAAGATTCGCATTGGGAGCTTCTCGAGCATGTCGCGAGTCATGCCGTCGAGGTCATAAACAGGCTTCCAGTCCCACTCCTGACGGGCGCACGAGTCGTCCATGCAGTCAGGCCAAGAGTCTGCAATAGACTGCTTGAGAGGATCTACGTCGTATACCATTTCAAAGTCAGGTTTGTACTTCTTGATGGAGGCATAGATTGTCTCGGGGGCGAAGCTCATTGATGCGATGTTGAATGCGTTGCGGTGAATGAGTCGCGAGGGGTCGGCCTCCATGATGTCGATGGCAGCCTTGAGGGCATCGGGCATGTAGATCATGTCCATCAGTGTGCCCTGCTTGATGGGGCATGTGAACTTTTCTCCGCGTACGGCATAGTAGTAGATGTCAACAGCATAGTCGGTAGTTCCGCCACCCGGAGGGGTCACATTGGAGATTACACCAGGGAAACGCACGGCACGTGTGTCGACGCCATATTTAAGGAAGAAATAGTCGGAGAGGAGCTCGGTGGTCACCTTGGTGACACCATACATGGTGCGCGGACGCTGAATGGTGTCCTGCGGAGTCATAACGTGGGGTGTGCTGGGGCCGAAAGAACCGATGGAGCTTGGGGTGAATACGGCACAACCATTTTCGCGTGCTACTTCGAGCACGTTCCATAATCCGTCGATGCCAATTTTCCATGCGAGTTTGGGCTTGCCTTCGGCTACTACCGAGAGGAGTGCAGCAAGGTTATAGATGGTGTCGATGCCATGTTTTTTTACGACATTTGCAATGGCGGCACCGTCGGTAACGTCACACACTTCGGCAGGACCGCTCTCGAGCAGTTCGCCTTTGGGCTCAGCTCCTGTGATGTAGCCTGCTACTACGTTCTGTCCGCCGTAGACATTTCTGAGTGTCATGGTCAGTTCCGATCCGATTTGGCCTGTGGCACCGATGATAAGAATCTTTTTCATGTCAGATATGAGTATTTTTGTTGGTTGTTGTTTTCGCGTTGCAAAGATAGTGGATTTTCACAACAAACGGCAAAGTGTTACGCTCGTTTTTTTGTAGCAGCTATTTTTGGTCAAAACACTATGTCGGCGGTTTGTGGATTGTGGTCAGACAAGAAGCGTTCGCCTCCGAGTGCAGAACTGATGACCGTGCTCTTTTTGACCTGTATTTTTGATGAAGCGAAGATGAAGTCTATCTTTTGGGCCTCGGGGGGTGCCAGTTTGCCAAAGTCGTGGAAAGTGTAGGACGGTCCTTTCGGTGATTTGACTGCTTTCCAAGTGTCTTGCATCGGGAAAATGCGTGTGGTAATCTTGGCATAGGCTGGGTCGTTGTCATTGACGTTGAAATCGCCTGTCAGCACCACGGGCAGTTCGTTGGTCATGCGGCTGATTCGCTCCTTTATCAGTGTGGCTCCGTTTTGGCGTGCTAGGTCGCTGACGTGGTCAAGATGCGTGTTGACTGCCACGATGTTTTTGAAAGTCTCTTTGTCGCGCAGTATCGCCCAAGTGGCAATGCGATAGCACGCAGCGCCCCAGCTCTTCGAGGGGGTGTCGGGTGTTTCTGAGAGCCAGAAAGTACCACTTTTTATAAGGTCGAATTTCTCCTTGTTATAGAATAGAGGGCAATATTCGCCACGCTGTTTGCCATCGTCGCGTGCCACCCCTACGTAGCCGTAGCCAGGCAGGGCTTTGCAGATATCGTCGAGTTGTATTTGCTTCACCTCCTGCATGCCTATGATGTCGGCTTTGCTGTTGCGCAAGAAATTGCCTACCTGTAGGAATCGCATCTCCCAGTTGTTGATGCCGTCGCTCTTGTTTTCCAGACGTATGTTGAATGTCATGACACGCGTTTTGACCGGCTTCTGTCGTTGCGCTGTGGCTGTGAGGGCTGTCAGCGTGAGTAGCAGACATGCTGCTACTGTCGTTAGGCATCGCTTTGTGTTGTATGGTTTCATAATGTGTTGTCGTCAGGTTTATTTCATCACTTCTATCGCCTGCATCAATTGGCGGTCATAGCCGCCGGCGAGGTCTTCGGGTGTGTTATGCACCTCCACGTCGGGGTAGAGATTGTGGTTCTCGAGCGTAGCACCATTGTTGTCTCGGCAGTACACTTCGGGATTGCCCAGCACGATGTTGCCGCCAGCCAAAGTTTCCCACCACACAGCGGTCATGGTGCCTGCCATTGGCGCACCGATCAGCTTGCCGATGCCGAGGGTCTTGTAGACAAACGGAAAACCGTTGGCGTTGGAGTAGCAGTCTTCGTTGATGAGCAGACAAGATGGCTTGGTCCATTGGGTGAACGGGTCGATGCCGAGCTGCTGCCCTCTCGACTCAAATGACATATACTTGCGTCCGCTTAGCAGAATGGCCAGGTCGTTGTGAAGCCATCCTCCACCATTGTGGCGCTCGTCGATAATCACTGCCTTGCAGCTGCGATATTTGCCCAGAAGGTCGGCATAGGTCTTGCGGAAACTCTCGCTGTCCATGTCCTTGATATGAATGTAGCCCACCTGACCGTTGGTCTCTTTCTCTACTATCTCTGCTCGGCGGTCTACCCACCGCGAGTAGAGTAGTCCTGCCTGATTGGCATTGGAAATAGGCTTCACCATAATTTCATAGTCATTGCCGTGGTTGTCGCTCAGGGTGAGCAACACTCGTTTGCCCACCTTGCCGGCGAGCAGTGGGAAATAGTCTTGCCCTGCCACGATGGGCTGGTGGTCAATCTGCTTTATGATGTGCCCAGCCTCTACTTTGCGGTCAATCACGTCGAGTGGTGCCCCTTTGATAACTTCGGCTATCTTCAAGCCGTCGCCACTGTAGTCGGGGTCATAGAAAGCTCCGAGCACGGCGGTGGCAGGTGCCGACACTGTGGCGCGGTATTTCACACCAGTGTGTGAGCAGTTGAGCTCGCCTGCCAGTTCGCTGCCCAGTTCGCTGAAGTCGCGCCAGTTGCTGATGTGGGGCACGAAGGTGGCATAGTGTTCTGCTAATGTCTTGAAGTCTGCTCCATGGTAATTGGTGTCGGCAAATCGCTGGGTGAACTGCGTAGTGATGTGTCGGTAGACATAGTCCATCTTAGCTGCGTCGTTGTCGGAATATTCAGCACAGAACTCAATGTTTTTGCTCTGGCCGCTGGTCAGGTCAAGTTTGCTCATGCTGCCATCGCAGACAAAGAGGCTGTTGCCCGTGCTGTCGGGCATAATTTGTCCGCCACACCCTTTCTTGAAGATGCTGGTAGAGTTTTCCTCAAGGTCGTGGAGCCATAGGTCTACGCCGCCCTCAAAGCTGGTTTGGTAGAAGTATTTTTTGCCGTCGGGTGTGAGGTGGCCGTCTCTGAATGCCGACGAGTTGACGGTGAGTCGCTTGATGCGTTTGTCGCAGTCTTCAAAATCAAGTTTGAGCGTGTCAGTCGTGTCTGCTTTGTTAGCACTGGCTTTGGCAGACTTGGTCTTGGCGGAACTGGTCTTCTTGGTCTTGGTTGTGTCTGCAGCCAACTCTTTCTTGCGGTCTTCATATAGCTTTCGGTCTTCCTTGCTCATGTTGGCCAAGGCGAATGCTTCGCGATCCAGAAATACGACATAGCCGTCGCGCTCGGCTCCCCAACTGCCGTGACTACGGTAGCCTGCTCTGTCGCTTGTGAAGGTGACTGCTTTGCCGTTGAGTGCCCAGTGGGGGTTGCCGTCGGCATATCCGCTGCGGGTGATGTTGTGTAATTCCTTGCCGTCGGCGCTTACTATAGCCACGTCAGGGTTGTTCCAGTTGTCGGGACCGAGATATTCGGTGAGAATCCACCGGCTGTCGGGACTCCATTCGAAGGAGTGGCTCGCATCGGTGTAGGCAAACATGCCTGCAGCTGGCATCACTACTGTGCTTTTCTTTGTCTTGAGGTCGTAGATGCGTATCTCAGTCTTGTTGGCGAGGTAGGCTATCTTATTGCCATCGGGCGAAAAGACGGGCGAGGTGAAAGGCTCATTACCAGTGATGAGCGGTTCCTCCTTGAGGTCGGTGGCATAGGTGAATCCCTTGTCTTTGGGGTTGGCCAGGGTCGTGGCATAGATTCCCCAAGTGTTGTTGCGCTCCGAGGCGTAGACGAGAGTCCTGCCGTCGGGACTGAGTGACGGACTGGCTTCTTCCTCAATAGTATTGGTGATGCGCTTGGTGGTGGTGTAGTCCATGTTGGTGACGTAGACTTCACCCTTGACGATGAAAGCAAATTCCTTCTCGCTCTTGTTGGTGGTGAGCTGCGAGGCACCCTGAGTGAGCGTGCGGGGCTGGTTGATGCGCTCGTTGTCGTCGGTGGTGAGGGTTATTGCCACCTTGCATGGCTCCTGCCCTTCGTGCAGGGTGTAGAGTTCTCCGTCCCATGAGTAGCACAAGGTGCCGTCGTTGGCTGCTGTGAGGTATCTCACCGGGTAGTTCCTGTAGTTGGTGAGTTGCGCCGTGGCATTGGTGGCTATGTTGGTCTTGTAGATGTTGAGTGTGCCGCCTCTCTCCGAGGTATAGTAATAGCTGCTGCCATCGGGAGCCCATATTGGTGTGCGGTGTTCGCAAGAGTCTGGGTTGAGTTTGGTGTAGGTGCGTTTGCCTTCTACTTGGGTGAGGTAAATGTCGCGACAGATGGGCGACACGTGGTGCTTGCGCCAGTAGTCCTCATATCCCTTGTTGTTGTGGTAGAGCAGTTGTCCTTTTGAATTCACCGATATGTCCTCCATAGGCAGAGTGGAGAACATTACGGGACGGTGGGCATCGGTGTCTACGCAGTACACCTGCTGGAAATTGCCAGGGAAGCTGATGTCGCTTATGGACGGCAGCAGATTGGAGGTGTAGAGCACGTGGGCATTGTCGAGCCACCCCTGCAGAGTCTCGGTTGCCGAATTGGTTGTCAGTCGTTTGGGCTTGCCGCCATTGGGCGAAATGATGAACACGTCCATGCTTCCGCAGCGTTCGGACGTGAAGGCTATCCACTTGCCGTCGGGCGAAAATTTGGGATAGCCGTCGTAGGCGGGGTGAGAGGTTATCTGTCGGGCCTCACCACCGTTGGCATCAACGGTGTAGAGGTTGCCTTGGTATTCAAAAGCTATGGTCTTGCCATCGGGCGATATGGAACTTGCCCTGAGCCATTTTATCTGTTCTTGAGCCTGCGCCACCATCACGGAGGCAATAAGGCAGGCGATTGTCAATATCTTTTTCATCTTGTAGTAGCGCTTGTCAGTTATCAGAGTTCCGGTCTGTGGTTGCCGACTGCTAGTCGGCAGTCTGTTCGTGGGTGCGCTGTCGCTTCCATCGGTTGTGTGTCCACAGCCAGCGGGCAGGATCCTTGATGATGTCTTGCTCAAGCATCTTCATGTAGAGGCGCGTGATGTCGTGCTCCTTAAATGAGTTGGGGTCGTTGGTCATGGGAATCATGCGGCAGCAGTAGTGGCCACGCTTGCGCCGGCTCATCTCGCCGTAGAACAAGACGGCATTAACCTTCTTGGCAATGCGCTCGGTGCCCGTAAACACAGGAGTGTCCTGGTGCAGAAAGTCTATCCACAGGTGAGTGTTCTGCATCTTGGGGCCCTGGTCTGAGATGAAGCCAATGAGTGTCTTCCTGCCGCTCTTCTGCATGGCTACAATTCTGCGCAATGACTCGTTCTTGTTGATGTTTTCGCCGCCATAGCGTGAGCGTATGTGGTAGAAGAGGCGGTCTGTTGCACGGTTGTGGAGTCGGGTGTAGAGTTGAGCCACGGTCACATCCTGCGGCAACCACCATTTGAGCGAGGCTATGTATTCCCAGTTGCAGAAATGTCCGAGATAGATAAAGACAAACTGATTGGTCTTGAACGCCTCGTTGACAGCGTCCAGTCCCTCAAAGACCATGCGCTTCATCATGTTGTCCTTCTTTATCGTCAGCGCCTTGATGTTCTCTACGAAATAGTCACAGAAGAAGCGGTAGAACTTGCGCTCCGTGCTCCTTATCTCGCCAGAACTCTTTTCGGGGAAACTGAGTGTGAGGTTTTTCCTTACGATGCGACGCCGGTATCTCACAACGTAGTATACCAGCGGATACATGAGGTCGGAAATCAAGTAGTGTATTCTCATGGGCAGTAGCGACATGAGATACAAGAAGCCGAATAGTAGTCTGTACGTCATGCTTGTGGAGTTTTTTGCAGCGTGTTCTTAATGAC
Source organism: Bacteroidaceae bacterium (assembly GCA_963600315.1). GTDB lineage: Bacteria > Bacteroidota > Bacteroidia > Bacteroidales > Bacteroidaceae > UBA6382. Next base: position 16,207 of record CAVCAW010000048.1, read on the forward strand.
CTCCACTACTTGACACGGCTTGATGCCGCTCATACACGGATAGTCGCCTTTGGCACATTTCTTGTTGCCGAAAATGGAGCAGGGGCGGCAGTCCATATCAAGTTGCACGAAGCGGCTGCCCTGAGCCTGCATTCCCGCAAAGCCCGCCATTGGGTGGGTCGCTCCCCAGATGGACACGGTGCGTGTGCCAGCCAAAGCACCGAGGTGCATATTGGCGGAGTCCATGGTAACCATCACATCGAGGTTGGTCATCAGTCGCAGCTCACGTCGCAAGTCGGTTTTGCCTACCATCGAGATTACATTAGGACGGCTTACGCTCTCACACCACTGCTTCTCGTTATCTCCACTGCCGAAGAGAAAAATCTTGAAACCAGGCATGGCGGCAATCAGGTTCACTACCTCTTTCATCATCGGCAGAGGGTAGATTTTGCCCATGTGGGCGGCAAAGGGAGCAATGCCAATCCATATTTCGGCATTCTTCACCCCCGTGATGTCTGTCATGTCAGCTATGTCGGCGGGAGTGTTGCCGTGAATGTGATATTCCTTGAGCACCACGGGAAATCCCAGCCGCCCCAACACGTCAGCATAGCGTTGTGGTGAGGTAGTAAGCTGGTGCAAATCCTTGTTTTTGGTGCGTGTGATTTTCTTACGCTCCTTGCGTCCCTTATCAATCACTGCTACGGGTAGCTTCGCCATTTTAAAGAAAAGACGTATCACCTTGGTGCGCAATACGTCGTGCATGTCGGCCAATGCGTCATAGCCCTCGTTGATAAGTTCGCGGCTGAGCCGGCGCAATCCACCAAGTCCCTTGTAGTCGGCAAGCTTCACAGGGCGGAAATGCACGTTGGCGGGTAAACCCTCCAGTAGTGGCGCAATGAAGGGGCGGCTCATCAGTGTTATGTGGTCGTTGGGATAGCTGTCAGCAAACGACTTCAGCACACTGACAGTCATTGCTACATCACCCAGAGCGGAAAAACGTGTCACAAGTATGTTTGCCATAAATACGTAAAGTCTGATTGTAATACAAAATTAGTAAAATTTGTGTGGACATAAAGCCAATAGCGACACAAATCGTTGAGGCAGCGTGGTTTTTTGAAAAAGCAAGCCCTTGAGTTCGTTTCAGGGGTCCCCGATTCATTTGCAAATGAGTAGGGAGGGCGTTAGCAGATGTTGCTGTTTGCTAAAACTTTTTTTGACGAACCATGGGACTACGTCGTTTCACCAGAGAGTCTACTCTTTTCAAAAAAAACTTGATCTTAATTCATTTGAGAGCTACGCCTCTATCAAATTTCCGCGGAAATGGCAAGCCCGTTTCAAAGAAAGGAGTATCCCGTTCCGCGGAAATGCCTGACATTTTCCGAAGGTGCGTTTGGATTTCGTCTTCACAAAATGAGAAGAGAGAAGGCTTTGAAATGAACTGACAACAAGCTTTTTTCAATCGGGGTGGTTTTCCCCTTTTGGGACGTGCGTATCTGAGACGTGCAATAAAACCTGACCATTGCTCGGTTTTGGGTTATACTCCCTCTGGTATGATTTGTCCAGACTGATACTTGATGCCAACAATCTTGGGATTCCTCTTGACGCTCGGCACTATCATCAGGACGTAGACACATGCGCCGGGGTTGCTCGCCTGACTGACTTTGAACCATGCGCCGCCGATGTAGGTGACGCTGACGGCTGTGTTGGGCTTAAGGCTTCCGTCGGTGAAGATTTGCCAGCCCTTGTAGTGGTCGTTTGTCGTTGCGGCTGAGTCAATGGCTTCGTTGAGCATGCGCAAGCACGAAGAGCGGTATTTCTTGGAGAATTTCTCAGCCTGGAATTTCGGCGACAGTAGTGTTGTGTAGAATTTTCTTGCGTACCTCACACACTGCTTCTTGGCTGTTTCGTCAAACAGCTTTTTGTCAATCCCTCCCATGTTGGTGTTTACGATGTTGGGACTGTGCAGGTACAGTATGGCTTCTTCATAGACTTCTGGGCCGAAGTCCAACAAACTACTCGGTATTATTCTGCTGGCGCTGCCTTCCATAAACGGCTGATAGCCGATGCTGGTGTCGAATGGGCCTGGCTCGTAGCCGACATCTGTGAGCGCTTTGGAGCACGAAAGCGGCAGAAGACAACCGCATGCGACCGTCAGGCCTGACAGCAATGTTAGGCTTTTCATAGCAGTATGGAGACTATTCGGTTGCTCCGTTCTGAATGTAGTTGTAGATGGCTACGATGTCTGCGGAGTTCACTTCGCCGTCCGAATTGGCGTCGGCAGCGTCTTTCGACAAGCCGGCAGAGTCTGTGTCGGTGATGTAGTTGTATATTGCAACGATGTCGGCGGAGTTTACATGACCGTTGGAGTCAACGTCAAACTTATTGGACGAACTGTCGGGTATAGTCGTGGCCACGATGTTTTTGAACTGCCCCCAGAAGGCTGAACTCTTGTAAGCCTCAATGATGGCGGGGTCAGCGTCTGAGACGTACAGGGTGACTTCTTCTGCAAGTTTGGAGTCAATAGTTAATGTTCTGTTGATGGGAGGTGTTGGAGCTGCGATGTAGATGCTTTTCAGTCTGTGCCAATCCTGATAGGCAAAGTCCATGTCGTCAACATACTCTACAGATGCAGGAATCGTGAGAGATTGCAGAGCCGAACAGAAAGTGAACGCTCCAGCCAGAATGGACTTGGTGCCATCGGAGATACGAAAATTGGGGTTGTTTTTGGACACCGTATACGGCAGATATATAAACAGACTGTCAGTGCAGATAGGCTCTTGCACATATTGGCAGCCATCAAATGCATTTTCTTCGGCATCTGTGTGGACCGCTTCAAAAGTGAGATCTTTCATAGCAACGCAACCACTGAAAGCCTCGGCACCGATGTTTGTCACTGAGGCTGGAATGTTTGCTGAGGTTGCCCCATAACAAAAATAAAATGCGCGCCTGCCTATGTAGGTTATGGTGTTCGGCAAGACTATCGATGGTATTTCATATTGATAAGCAAAAGCACTGTCTCCGATTCCTGTGACGGTATACTTCCTTCCGTTGTTGGTCACGGTAGATGGAACGCGAACTTCTTTCTCGATGTATTCAAGGGCGACCCATCCCCCGTCAGCCACTACCTCTACTGTTCTGTTTCCCAAGTCAGAATTCGTGATTCTGTAGTACAATCTTACTCCGTCGGAGTTTTTCACGGTAAAGTCGTAAGACCAGCCCGCAAGACTGAAGGCGGCTGCCGCCAACAGCAAAGCAATCATTCTGATTTTCATAGGTCTATATATTTTTCCTGTTTGCAGCAAATTTAGCAATAAATTCATTTTGACGAAAGGCTTGCGAAAAAAAACAGAAAAACGGTGAAAATTATTTTTTTTAATTTGTAATTTTATTGTACCGTCAGGATCTTTTAAAACATTTGAAACTTTAC
>CAVCAW010000048.1:19622-22646 GCA_963600315.1 Bacteroidaceae bacterium
TTGTTGTACTGTGTAATTGCTATTGTAAAATGGATATTTAATTTTTAAGGATTGTTGTCATGAAGAAAATCGTCAATGTGAGTTTTAAGAAAATAGAGGAAGAAGTGACGGAAGAAAGTCAATGCTTGGCTAAACTTCCCCCAAGCGGTTCTGGCAGCGGAGACTATGGCTCAGGTAGTGGAGATGGTGGCTCTGGCAGTGGAGATAGTGGTAGCGGGGATTCCTCTGGTTTGTCTATCTCTGGGACTGGAGAGCTTGAGTTGGTACCGACAATTTTCTCCCATAACAATTATAGATGGGATATTGAGGGAAAGGTCAAATGGTCGGCTTCGGGAAAAATGGTCCTTGTAGATGGAACATGGATTTTGGATACGTCAAGTTTATCGATTGATATTAATAAAACGAATATGAAAATTTCCATAAATGGTGGAACTTACACAGAGTCAGGAATTGAGTATATATCTGCCTCCCAAAAAGTCTCAATTGAAGGCAGTAAAATCGTAAACGAGAGACCGCACTTGTTTGTAATTCACCAAACAACAGTTGGAGGGAGTGCTAAAGTAATTAAAACGGGAGTGATACTGCATACCTATGATTACAACCAAGATATTGTGCTCAATATTACCTTTTTTATTGCGGCCCTTGGCTGTGTTAAGCTGGTGGCGGAAACGGGAACAATCTCAGTTTCTGTGTCCTAGAGTTTCGCTATCACGAATGCTAGAACTGTGTTGTATGGGGTGCGGTCTAGTGCGGCACAGTTTTCCGCTTTGATTGAATCACCATGAAGAACTTGTATATTTTTGACGAGGCCGCCAATTCTTTGCAGAACGGCATTGGCACTTATGTCACTGAACTGAAACACCATCTGCGTGATGTGGCGCACGTCAACGTGCTGTCCTTCAACGATGCGGTTGGCTCGTTTCGAAAGGAGTGCGCCGACGGTGTGACCCTCTATCGCTTTCCTGCGTTTTGCGGTGGGGCGGTGCTGAACAATGTAGACACGGCAATGGCCATCGTGCGTATGCAAATCCCTGACTCCGCAGGCAATGTCTTTCTGCTAAATTACTTCTTGTGCAACGAGTTGCTGAAAGTCCTCAAGAAATATTTCCCTCTCTCCAAAACGGTCTTTGTCGTCCACGACCAGACTTGGACGGAGCGGCTACTCGGCGATGTGCGCAAGTTTAGGACAATCGTGAAAGGCGCAGGCAGCAGTCGACCTCAGCATGACGAATACGACTTTTTGCGGCATTTGTTCGTTAAAGAGGCAGAGATGTACAGCCTTGCCGATAGGTGTGTGGTGATGAATGCCGATACTCTTAGTCTGTTAAGGAATGTATACGGAGTAGCCACTGGCAAGACAGTGCTTATTCCTAACGGCAGGGATTTGAAGTGCGGCAAGGTGTCGCAGCGACTGCGTGGCGGAATTCGCAAACGTCTGCTGCTTGACACGCATGACCAAGTGCTGCTCTATGTAGGTCGCACCACAGAGTGCAAGGGATTCCATGCTGCATTGGCAGCTTTTGAGAAGATTGTGAGGAAACATCCGTGTGCCAAACTTGTGGTGCTAGGCAGGGTGTGCAACTTGGATGTGGTGACAAGGCTTTGCCCAACGGGAAAAACCAGAGTTGTGCTTGCTGGACAAGTGTCAGCGAAGGAGCTTGCCAAGTGGTATCGTGCGGCAGACGTGGGCTTGGTACCCTCTTACTCCGAACAATGTGGATATGCCGGCATGGAGATGCTGGCATATGGTCTGGTGGTCGTCGCCTCCGATGGCATTGGCGTGAGGCGAATGTTCTGTCATGGATACAACGCCATCGTAGCAAAGATTGGAAATAGAAAAAATCCCCGTGAGTTTGTCAACAACCTTGCCCGTGCGACAGAAACGGTGCTCGGAATGGATGGCGACACCAAACGGGCGCTGCAGGACAATGCTCGCCGGACATATCTGGAGCGCTATACGATGTTGGCGATGAAAAGCGCTTTTGTGAAACTTATAGACCAGCTTGTCGGCAATGGTGCGGAGCTGACGGCACGGCTTTTGCCGGCTTTGCCACACGAGGAGATGGTCTATGGCTTAGTGCTCAAGTGCAACGGTGTCAGTTCTCCAGGACTGCTTGACGGACGAATGGGCATTGTGTTGGCCCTCTCGCACTATGCCGTAAAGTATGACGTCGAGCCGCTGAGGGACTTCTGTGTTGAGGCGACCAACAGGTGCGTAGGTGCCTTATCCAATAGCACGGATATGAGTTTCTCTACTGGACTGAGCGGAATAGGCTGGGCTCTAGAGTTCCTTTCTTCTGCGAATATTGCGGAAATGGACACGTCGGAGGTGTGCTGTGAACTGGACCGACGTCTGATGCTGTCAAGTCCTGCACGTATGGCTGACTTGTCGCTAGAGACGGGACTTGAGGGTGTGCTGACATACGTCAACGCTCATCTCTGCAACAACATGGGGAAACAAGTGTTCGTCCCCAATTATCTCGAAGATGTTAAGAAAGCATTGGACAACTTGCCAGAAAATGCGCCAAAGAGGCTAAAGGAGCAGTCCGCCATCTTCGGCAAACTGATGAGAGGGGAGAACTGCCGTCTCGACATGTCGCTACTCCGTTTCGTCGGTTCGTCTCAACCACTCAAAGCCGGCCTTCAGCATGGTCTGGCGGGGCAGCTTGTTTGCAGCCTGTATGGTGTAGAGCGGCCAGAGTAGTCACCATCGTCCGTTTTGGCACACGAAGCTAGTGACTTAGAGTCTGCGAAAACCGAACTTTTGCGGTGCGGGCAAATTGCAAATTATTGCTGTCCGGTAAAACTTTTCGACTGACACAAGATAGGGCTGACACTTCTCATGAAGTATCAGCCCTTTTGACAATTTTTGAGTTTTAGCAGACTGCAATAATTGTAAAATGACTGCCGCAATGACGAGGAAGTGGGAAAGTCTAGAAAATCAAGAGTTGTGTGTGCAAAAACAGCTGTAAAAAACATGCGCAGTATTAGTCCTTATAGTATCTTTGCAAGAGAAAAAATGTC
>CAVCAW010000049.1:0-35719 GCA_963600315.1 Bacteroidaceae bacterium
CACGACCAAATTGCATACGGTCTAAACAAAACAAAAAATATTTAATGGATTTCCGACACAAAACCTTAAATTTGCACGTTGCAAGGAAACAGCGTATATAACAAACACTTAACGTATAACATACATCTAATACAACACATCAACAATGAAGAAAGCCATACTCTTGTTGGTCATCGTAGCCTATGCTGTCGGCACCATGGCGCAAACAACCGTAAAAATGAAGACCGGCAAAGATGTCGGCGAAGATTTCACCTTTACCGTGAATGACGGTATGGGTTGTCAGATTGACTGGGGCGACGGAAAAATCGACACAGTGTACAGTACCTCAAATCCCATCACAGGTAAGTTGGCGGGCCAAACAGTCATCCTCACGACGACGGGACTGACCTACCTTGACTGCTCAAGTCAGCAACTGAGCCAAATCACTTTCTCTGCTGCCACCGAACTCGAGACGCTGATTTTGTCAGACAACGACATCACAACTTGCAACACCTACTCTCTCACTGGACTCAAGACCTTGTGGGTTGACAACAACAAGTTGACTACGCTCAACCTGAGCAAAAGCACCAACCTCCAGAGTATTGTAGCCTCCAACAACCAGATTGAAACCATCACCATGGGGTCTGCTGTGTTGGAGAACATCGCTGACTACTGGGTTGACAACAACAAACTCAGCACGCTCAACCTCAAGGGCAGCACACACGTCCAGACCCTCAACATAGAGGGCAACACAATCACTTCGCTCACTCTGTCGCAGCTTGAAGACAAGGCTCTCGCCGTGTTTATGGACGGCAATTCACTCGATTTCACTTCGCTTTGGAATAAAGCCAGCGTTAACAAATGGTACGGCACGCAGCAGACAGGCATCAGCTTCGGCAAGACCAGCTACAACATTGGCGAACAATTCACCACAGCCCGCAACTTGTTTAGCGAGAACCAAGAGCAAACAGAGCTCGCTGCCAATACCTACACCTTCACTTGGTATGAGTATAACAACGGAGTGAAAGGTTCTAAGCTTACCAAGGGAAATGCCGGATCCACCACTGCCGACTACACCGTGGCAAACTCCACTGACCAGAGAAACGTCTTCACGTTCAACAAGCCTTACAGCGATGTGCAGCTCGAAATCATGTGCAGCAAATATTTGGGATTTCTCCTGAGCAGCGACCACATCAGCATCATTGACCCCGCCACTGGTATCAACGACGCCAGCGTGGCCAACAATCTCCGCTGCACCACAGCCAAGGGAGAGATAATCTTGCAAGCCGACGAGCCTACCGAGGTGACCGTCTACAACGTCTCGGGCACACTGCAGTGGAAAGGCGAAGTGCAAGGGCCCGTGCGCATACAGCTTGCCAAGGGCATCTATCTCGTCAACAATGTCAAAGTAGCCATAAAATAACAACAACTCCATAAACACCATATAACAAGATGAAAAACAAAAGGACTGCACTGATTCTCCTTGCTGCGCTCGGCCTCTGCGGCCACGCACAGGGGCAGACAAGCAAGACCACTCAAACCATACTGCCGGGCGCCAGCCAGATTAATCTCGCCTGGGACGGCGACACTGTGCGTATACCGGTCAAAGCCAACAACGAATACACCATCCTGCCTAACAAGACTTGGCTCAAGGCTATACGCAGCGCCGACGGCAAGACACTCGCCATCTACGCTGATGCCACAACCGAGGGCAAGCCGCGTACCGCCAGCCTTGTGCTCAAAACTGCCGACGGCACTATGTCGCGCAAGATTGAAATAACCCAGGAAGAAGACAAAATCTACGAAACCCTTTTTGACAATGTTGTCGAGCCCAAACTCTATAGTGCCTCAAGCTCACAAAGCAACCAAGGCATCGCACGCCTCTTCGATGGCAATACCAACACCGTGTGGTCGAGCAAGTTTGGCATATCAGAAGAAAAACCCGTCACCGTAACCATGAACTTCAACGGCAAGGAACGCGTCGACTACATTGTATATACACCGCGCCAAAGCGGCAGCACCTCTGGCACATGGCAGAAATACACCGTCACCATCACCGCTCAGGGCAAGACCTACACACAGACCATAAACTCAGATGCCGACACCCAACCCGACACCATACGTCTGGACACCCCCGTGGCACCCGACAAAATAGAGATAAGCATCACCTCTGCCCTGAGCAACTGCGCATCGGGTGCCGAACTGACCTGCTACCGCGCTTGCACGGGCAAAGAAGAGATCAGCGAAATCTTCGCTAACGAAATCTATTCGGAGCTCAAGCCGGGAGTGACACAAGCAGATGTCGACAAACTGACCAACCCCTTCTGCAAGAGAATAGCCCAAGGCTTGCTCGACGGCACCTACAAGACCGAATACCGCGCAGCCTCCTACCCGTGTCGTCTCTCCTACTACGTCCTCTCCGACGAGTGGAACGCCCCGGGCAAATACTACAGCCAAATTGACAACCCCACCGGCATCAATTTCCGCACAGGCACCAAGCACGCAGTGTTCGTCAGTGGCATTCCTGACGACATGACTGCCCAGCTTGCCATCGTGGCATGGTATACGGGCAAGGACGGTAGCAACTTCAACGGCTCCTACCCCAACACCACCGACTACACGCTGCACAACGGTCTCAACATCATCGACTACACCTATGCCTATGACGGCTTGGCCTACATCAAATACTATGCCAGCACGCGCGCTCGCTACGAGCAGGGAGTACCCGATATCAAAGTGCACTTCATAAGTGGTGAAATCAACGGTATCCTCACCCCCGACAAGACCAACGACGAAATGCACGACCTCTGCGTCAAAGCCGCCGATTACGGCAACGTCTGCATCGACGTGCTCGGCAAGCGCGTACAGAGCATCTGGACCAGCGCTGGTTTGCGCGACTACTGCAAGGCCAGCGATGGAACCAGCAACGGCTATCGCCAGTATATCAACTTGCTCGACACCCTCGTGACATGGGAGCACCGCCAGCTCGGACTTGAGAAATACAACCGTATCCCCAACAACCACACCATGGCGTTCACCAACTACCAATACTACATGTTCCAGACCACCATGGGCGTAAGCTTCCACCACAATCAGGAGAAGCGCGTGCTCAACTGCCAGACCATGATGCTTAGGGACGACGATGCCATCTGGGGCTTCTCTCACGAGTGGGGTCACCAACACCAGATGCACCCCTACGCCTGCTGGGGAGGACTCGGCGAAGTGTCCAACAACATCTTCTCCTACTACAACGTGCAACACCTTGGCTATGTACACAACATCGACAAGAACTTCGCCAACATGTTCTATACAAAGAACTTCAATAGCTACTTCTCGGGTTACAGCCAGAACAAGGCATACTCCAAACTTCGCCGTCAAGCCTATGAGTCAGCCAAGAGCAACTCTTCACTCTACAGCTACAGCGAGGATTTGCGCAATGCCTGCCTTGCTGAGGCCGACAGCCTCATGTATAACGTTGATGAGAACCCAACTCGTTCAGTCAACATTCTCGACAACGGAGTTGGCGTGATTCTGTCGCCGTTCAACCTCCTGGGCAACTATGCCACCATCAAGCTCAACTATCCCGACTTCTATCCCGATCTCTTCGAATCGCTGCGTCAGCAAAACAACCTGCCTGGCGGTTCCACTATCGAGAAGAAAGACGGCTTTGACAAATACGAACTCATCAGTGCTGCGCAAAACAGCAACATCAACGGACTCTACTCCAAGCTCGAAGAACTCTACCCCACCAGCTGTTGGGTAACCGAGAACTACCTCAACAAGGGCAATGTCAACTGGAATGCAAACTCTGCTCCCGCCATGCTCTGCTTCGTGCGCAAGGCAAGCCGCCTCTATGGCTACAACCTCTTCGACTACTTTGAGCGTGCAGGATTCCTCCGTGTCGGTGCCTACCAAAATGGCGACTACGGCACCAAGTATCAGATTCTCACCCAGAAGATGTACGACGAGTTCAAGGCCGACATGAAAGCCCTCGAAACCGACGGCACACTCAAGCCAATGACCGAAGACATGGTGAAGGAAATTTTCTACATACGCAACTTCAACGAGAGCACATCAGACAAGATGTATCCTACCCCCGACATACCTAACTGATAGAGTTGCGCCACTGCCCCACCACGGCAGCAACCGACCTAACGACAAGAAATCCCCGATGCCCACACCAGAGAGCATCGGGGATTTCTCTTTGTTCAGCAATCTCAGCACAAGCCTCCCAACTTTTAGCCGCAGCCCCCAAGCATTTTCCGAAAGCCACTTCGCTACCATTTTTGTTGACCCAGCTCCGACATTTCCGCCGAGACGGATATCAATTTCGGCGGAAACAGACAAACGTCTCGCCCGAAACGCCACTCAATTTCCGCCGAAACGCCACAGTTAGGTCAACCGTTTCAGCCGGCTGCGAGCCGTTCAATCGTCTGTTAAAAGGTTTTGGGATTTCTGCAATATTGTTTCTTCGCTTGACGACCGATTAGGAGCAGAAGCCTTGTCGGAAGATATCGTCAGCAATTCGTCAGCATCAGTGAGATAGTTTCCGCTGCGGTGGTTGCACTTGGTTTTCCACGCCTGCTTGTCATCACCCTCAACTGCCATCTGTATTGTCTTTAGTCCATAGCGGAGATTTATCTTGTCGATTTCGCTCATGAGCCGTGCCCGCTCAGGACGGTTCTGTATGGGGTCAAAGAGATTCCCCTCGATGCTGGCAGCTGGCTGAATGTCGCTCACGATGACCCCAGAGCGTTTGTACATGATGCCCTTGCGCCAGATGCTCTGCAGGGCCTGCATAGCAGCTCGGGTCAGTTCCAGCGTGTCGCTAGTGGCAACAATGAGGTTGACGGTGGCGGAATTGCCATATTGCGGGAGGTCTTCGCGGAAACGGTTGCTGGCGATGAACACTGTGACACTCTTGGCCACTGACACCTGTCCGCGCAGCTTGTTGGCGCAACTGGAGACAAAGGTGGCAACAGAAGCTTTCATGGAGTCAAGACTTGATATCATCTCGCCGAAACTGCGCGAGGTGCAAATAGTTTTCTTGTGCTGCAGTTCAGCGGTGTCGATACAGGGGTGGCCGTTCAGTTCGAGCCAAGTCTGCACACCTGGTTTGGTGAGACGGCTGCGTACCCACGATTCGCTCATGTCGGCAAACTGCAAGGGTGTGTGGATGCCGCTGTATTCCAGTTTGGCGAGAGTCTGCCGGCCAATGCCCCACACATCGCCAAGGGGGAAAAGTTCGAGAGCCTTACGCCGCTTCTCATCTGTGTCAATCATGCAGACACCCTTGTAGCCGCTGTATTGCTTGGCAAACTTGCTGCCCATCTTGGCCAAAGTCTTGGTGGGAGCTATGCCGACACTCACCGGAATGTCGGTATAGAGGAGTATTTTGTCCCTCAGACTGCGCATCATCTCCACAAGGTCGAAGTACCGTTCGTAGCCCTGCAGGTCGCAGAAACTCTCGTCTATGCTATATTGCTCTACATGGCTGATGCTCTCACGCATGATGCTGACGATGCGCTTGCTCATAGCGGCGTAGAGCATCATGTTGGTCGAGAAAACGTGCACCTTGTTGCCCACGATGATATTCCTCACCTTGAAGACGGGGTCGCCGCGGTGCAGTCCCACGGCTTTGGCCTCGGGAGTGAGCGCCACGATGCACCCGTCGTTGCTCGAAAGCACCACAACGGGTTTGCCGTTCAAGCCCGGATGAAACACCTTCTCCACCGAGCAGAAGAAACTATTGCAATCTATGAGGGCAAACATGTCACGCCTATCCTCTCGTCTTGTGGATAACATATGTCACGACACCCCATATCGAGAAATCATCATTCTCTGTCACCCGTATTTCGGGATATTTGGGGTTAGCAGGAACAAGCCAGCCTTCGCCGTCAGCTCGTTTCTCGAAACGCTTGAGCGTATATTCGCCATTGAGCTCACACACCGCCACCTCTGAGGGCGAAGGATTGCGGTTGCTCTTGTCCACAATTATGATATCGCCACTGTGGATATCGGCATCAATCATCGAGTCGCCCTCCACGCGAATCAGGTAACTGGCATTGGGGTGAGGACAAATCATGCGCAACAGGTCTATGTCCTGCCCCTTCTCATCGTTGTCGAGCGGAATGGGGAATCCTGCCTTGATGCCAAGGTCAAAGAAAGGAAGTTTCAGCCCTACCAAGTTGGCCGCCGGATAGACTGTGCCAATCGTGCCGAAAGCCGTCTCGGCTCCGCCCCGCATCTTATCTAAGCAGTTCCTTATCAGTTCCGCCTGACTATCCCGCCCATCTTTCATCTCAGGCTCACCGTGTTTTTCTACCATATATTTCTCTCGCTATTTTTTTTGACTTACAAACTTGCATCAGCGGCATGAAAGCCCCGAACAAACAATCCTCTCGGTTATTCCACCAGCTTACGCTCTGCAAAAATACAAAACAAACCTGACTACAAAAAAAGACAGACTCCATGAATGACCATTAGAGTCTGTCTTCTTATTAATTTGTTTGTCTACGTTATTTATGGCTCTTGTAATACTTAACACCACGTTTTACGTTTTCTTTCACTGCCTTGCTAGAAAAAGTGGCACCAGTCACACCGTCAACATCTGTCTTGGTAATCGTTGAAACTTTTTTGCCGTTCCACTTGTTTAGCAAGCCCTTCTTGACTTTGTCAAAGAAGTTTGGAGTTTCGTGATTAGGCAAAGCTTCTATTTTGACTATCGCATTTGCCTTTATGTATAGTTTTAGAGGTGTGGGGCCCCTAAATCCTTTCACGTCCTTGGCTAGCGTTGTGGTGTTAACCACATGGGTGCCGTCTGCAAGCCTCACTATCACCTTTGTTGAGTCAAGACTTTTGGGGGCAGCCACATTGTCAGCAATTCCAGTCAAGAGCAATATGGCCAACAGTAAGTTTTTCATTTTCACTTGTTGATATCAATATTACTAGCAGCATAAATAGCTATTGAGGAATGCCCCAGGTTACTTTATTCTCATCCCACTTGTCTTTGGGCTGCAGGGGTTCGTCTGGATAGCCAATAATAATGCCGTTGAGAGGTATCAAGTTGCCGGGCAGTTTGAGCGTTCTTGAAATTCCCATCACCTTTTTCTGTATGGGATAGATAGTAGTCCAGCAAGCTCCCAAACCCATAGCGTTGGCAGCCAAGAGAATATTCTCTGACACTGCAGAGAGATCCTGTACCCACAAGTCACGCCCTTGTCCATCTGCCATACGAAGTGTGTCGGCACAAACAAAGATGAAGAGTGGAGTTTTCTTGATATCCTCAGCATGGTGCTTGTTGGACGCAGAATAGGTCTCGATGTCTTTGGAGTCTTTTAACACTACGAAATGCCATGGCTGCAAGTTGCCCGACGTAGGTGATGCCATGCCAGCACGAAGCAGAGCTTCAATTTTTGCATCCTCCACGGGTTGTTGTTTGAACTTGCGCACACTTGTGCGCGAAAAGATATTCTGAAATACAGCTTTGGCTGAAGTAGCGCCACTGGTTGCTTCCTCTACGACGGGAGGAAGTGGGATTGTTGCAGAAGAAGATAGCTGTCCTTTAGCTGAAGCAATACTTGCGACTACTATAGTAGCCGCAAGCAAAGACTTTAGTTTACTCATTATTGACATAAGCAAATATATACATTGCGAACAAGTCGCTTATTTTTTGAGGATTGTTATAGCCTTGAGCAAGTTTCCATTGCTGAATGTCATGAACGTTGTAGCAACACCAGTTTTGGCATCTATCTTGTAAATCGTCGGTGTTACTGCTGATTCTGCGGTAAACGAGGCAGACTTTTTGCCACTATACTGTCCACCACTTGAGCCAGAACCGCCACTCATACTTGTAGGCGCAGCCACTGGTAGATAGTAGGCACCGGCATAACCATCACCCCATCCAAATGACACACTAGACGGATCGGGCAAACCTGTAACCCAAGTCAAGGTCTGGTCCTCCATGTCAACAACAGCCATTTTGCCAGAAGCCGCCATGTTACCATACTGTGTCTTGTCAAGGAAGAATTCCAGAAGGAACTTGCTGCCACTGATGTGGAATGCCTTGCGGAAGCGATAGCCATCAGCCTTGCTGAAAATATCGAACTTATAGTTCTTGTCAAATTCGGTCTCGCCCTTTTTGATACGAAGTGCACCCACCTTGCTGTCGGTTGCGCTTGAACCAGAGAACACATAGACATTGCCTTTGTCGTCAGTGCCGCTTTGGGTGTAGCGTACAGAGCGCATGGCACCTACAGATGTACCGATGCGACCATCATAAATCATCTTCTTAATATTGAGCTGATAGTCGCAGATGGCAACCACGGCAGAGTCGCGGTTAGAGTAGTTCAGCACCATTGCGACTTGATTATTGCCCATATCCACAATGTTTGAGATATTTGGATTTACTTCGTCAATGGCATACTGCGGCAAGCCTACTGCTATATTATTACCTACACCTGTGGCATCAATCACCATCGCGTATGGTTGACTAATCTGAGCCGCATAAGAGTAAGAGCCAAAGATACCCGTATTGCCAAAGGCAGAAACCCTCACAGGACTGCTAACTTCAACCAACTTGCCATTGTCCACCTTGTAGCTACGAAGACCAGCCTGCTTGTCACCAATGCCTTCGGCTGATGCACCACGAGCATAGATATATCCCGAGAATACACCACTGGCAGGATTGTAAGTAACCTGCGTGAAACTGTCAAAGCTCTTCACTGCATCATCTGCCCCATATACATTCTCACCGGTCTTGCTTGATGAGAGGTCATTGTAGACTTTCATGTAAGCACCACCTGCCAGATCAGTTGTAGGGTCACCTGCCGTCACCACAAAACTAACTTCCTTCGGATTAACGGTTGAGCCTCCGCCACCTTGTGAATTGTCGTCATCTGAGCAAGATGCGAAAGTCATGCAAACTGCAAGCGCAAAAAGCGCTGTTGAGTAGAAAAAATTCTTCATTGTTTTTTGTTTTTGTTATTAATAAACTTTATTGTTGATTATCTGCTTGAGTAAACCCTTTGGCGCATTAATTGAGCTTGCCCAAAGTTCTTATTTCAGTAACACCCTTGATGGTGATACCCTTTATAGCTACACCTGTATCAGGATTGACAAGATAGATGGCTGCATCTTGCCCAAATTGGGTAATGGGCAGATAGATAACACCATCGGCAAACATCGGCACTCCACCAGTTTCGGCACCCGACGTTATTAGGTTCTTTGTCGGAACACCGCTGAGCCAAGTAAATTTTTGGGTATCCATGTCGACTATTGCAAACTGGTGTCCAGGAGTAATGGTCGTTATGTTCTTCTCATTATATATTTCGAGAAGAAACTTGCTGCCAGTCATATGCCACACACGACGGAACTTATAACCGTCGGCAGGAGTTTGCAAGTCGAAATAATAATTCTTATCAAACTCATCCGCACCTTTCTTGATGCGCAAAGCACCCGATTTGTGGGTCGTAGCCGCATTGAATGCATTGGAAAACACATATATAGTGCCGTCATCAGCCTTGTATACCTCATGAAGCACTTGAGAGCGATAGTGACCTGCCGCATAGCTTATGCGGTCGTCGCGATAGATTTTAAGAACATTCAAGTCCTTGTCCATCTTTGCCACCCAGCAACTGTCGGGATATTCCACGTCTCCCACACTAGAGCCGTCGCCAGTGCCCGTCTGATGAAAAGCCGACTGTACCATCGCAGAGAGGAAAGTGCCATCACCATTGTCTACTATGCTTGAAAAGGTTATCTGTTGCCCATTGCCCGTAATGTCTTCCGTCCAAAGCGTCTTTGTGTGATCAAGTTTCACGCCTGTGCTCGTAACATTCCAAAAAGCAAAGGTGGCACCGTCGTTGCGCAAACCGTCAGCAGAGATTTGACCGCCCACACTGGTAACCAGCTGCCCATTGAAAAAACCATAGTTGGAGAAACGGGTGTCGATACGAAACTCACCAAGTTTAGACAGCTTAGCATCGTCTGAAGTCCAACGCAAGCCATACCCCAATCCGGCAAACTGTTGCTGATACACCATGCCGATAGCATCGTGACCATTAAACACCCAAGTATAATTGGTCTGCGGCAACTCCATAATATTATTGCGGACATCAAGGTTACCAGCCTGCAGACTATTTGTCTGCATGATATACTCTGTGCCATTGTCTGTCTTTACGGCTATGAAGTAAGCCCCCTTGCCATTCAAGGCAGACTCTTCCTTGCCGGTTCCTTGCGAAGATTCACCATCTGAAGAGCCACTGCTACAACTGGCAAGCATCAGACACGTTCCTAAAAAACACAACAAAAGTCGTGTCACTGCCCTTTTTGACAGCGATAAATAAGTTTTGTCCATTCTTAAATTATATATTATTGATATTAATGATGCGTACGTTCCTGTTGTTTGTAAAACACATAACGAAACTTAACAGAAAAACTGCGTCCAGGCTTTTGCAAACTATAGTTGTCGTAGAGTAAAGCATTAGTAAAGTTGTTTGCCTCTACCGACACATTGTATCTTCCGTTTTGAATGGCATATACTAAGTTGGCATCATGACTCAACTGGTTGGGCACATACAGCTTTGCACCCTCACCAGACCAAGAACGGAAGAACTTGTGCACATAGTTGAGTGCCCACCCAAAGGTTAGCTTGTTAGCTTTGCCTAACACATGCTTGAATGTATAGTTGGCCTCGGCTCCGCCAAAAGCATAGGGCATGTTGGGCACACGATTATTGTAAGTAAC
This sequence comes from Bacteroidaceae bacterium, assembly GCA_963600315.1. GTDB lineage: Bacteria > Bacteroidota > Bacteroidia > Bacteroidales > Bacteroidaceae > UBA6382. The sequence goes on from CAVCAW010000049.1 coordinate 10,726, forward strand.
AGACTCGGCTCCGAGCGAGTTGAGACGTTCTTTGTTGCGAGTATTCTGCAAAGAGAAATTGCCACCTATACTAACTACATCCTTAAAGTAGTAACGAAGCTCCATGTCCATGCCAAGTCCCAAAGTCTTTCCATGATTTGCACTTACGGCCACACCCTTATGTCCTATGGTTCGAATTATATAGTCGTGCGTATTGCGATAGTTGAAACCAACATCAATGCTTAGCGTGTGGACATTGTCCAAGGTATGCTGATAGCACCAGTTCAAGTTTATATTGTCGCTTTTCTCTGGACGAAGGGCTGCATTGCCATCTTCATAATCACCATCACCAAATAGTTCGCGATCGGTAGGCATACGATAAGTGCGTTCATAAGACACTTTTAGCTGCAGATTCTTGTTCAACATAAAGTAAGTGCCGGCAGCTCCCCACCCCAACGCATTATTACTTCGCTGTTGCTCTTCATAGTTGTCACGGCCCGAGTAAGCCACATTCACAGGACCTTTCACCTGCGAGTTGTAGTATTTAATGAAGGCCACCAGATTCCAACATTCTTCAGGTAGGAATTTGTAAGATAACCCCAATACATTTTTGCTGTTGGTGCGGCGCATAAATGTGGAGGTCGTCTGCTGAACATTATTTGCCGCTCCGTTGGTGGTGCGCCGGCGATAGTGAGTATAAGTGTCATTGAGCGTAAAGAAATGGTGGGTGCCAAGATGATAGGTAAGATTGGTCACTCCAGCAAACGTATAGCCTTTGAATTCAGCCAGTGTAGGCACCCCTTCGCCCTGATAAGCATTCTCCTTGTATTCGCCGGTCCAACTATATGTACGATTGAGCGTGTCAATATTATTAGTCTTCACCATGTCATAACGAGCCGCCAATCTGAAAGTCAATCCTTTGACACCAAAATTTCGTTTTTCGTAAAGTAGCGAAGGTGTTAGCCCCTGTGCTTTGCGATGTTTGCCCCCAAACACTATTTTCATCAAGTTGGCATTCTGGATTTGCGCATACTCGTGTGTATAGTTAAATCCAAGCATCAGCTTGTCGGCCCATTTCTTGTCTAGCAGACCGATCTGAAAGATGACTGCCTCATTGTGATAACGATCATGAAAACGGCGGAACCATCCCTCCTTCTCACTCACAGCATTGGTCTGAAGGTCTGTCCATTGCGTCTTCACTTTATAATCATTGTCCGAATAATTCTGATAGGCATTCAGACGCATTGTCAGACCCTGCTTGCTGGTCCAGCCTACAGACAGATTGCTGCGATGAGTATTGAATGAGCCATAGCTATAGCTCGCGTCAACATAGGTGTGTGGCGAGTGATCAGTCACAATGTTGATGGCACCTCCAAGTGCATCTCCTCCAAAATCCACTGGCACTACCCCCTTGTATACCTCAATACGATTGGCAAAACTTGCAGGAATATTGTTGACACCAAAGCTTGACGAGGCGCCATCCAATGGCACGCCGTCTATAAAGAGTTTCACATGCTTACCCGTGAATCCATTCAGATTAACACTTGTACCAGAACCAACCCCTCCGTCTTCACGCACTTTCACACCCGAAATACGGTTGAGTATTTGTGCCAAGTCCAGGTTGGTATTGCGCAAGCGTCGAGTGTCCACCGCCATCACATTGAATGCCGATGAATTGACACGCTTTACTTGGTTGCCACGAACAACCGCTTCACCCAAGCTATGGGTTTTACGCAATGTCTTGCCCTTTACGACGAGGGCTTTTCTAAAATCCAAGGAGTCGTTGTGCTGAGCCGATATCATGGGTGAACACACCAATACACACAACACCAGCAGACCCCTACGTATGTAGTTGCTTCTTATCATATCAACGTTATTGTCTTTTGACGGGCAATAAATGTGGTACCATAAGGAGTATTATACGTCGGGCCTAGCACATTCTTAATGTTCAAATAGACACTCGGTCTACTTAGAATCCATTACAGCAATGATATGGGCAATGACTGTTTCTCGCTTATCCGTTGCTTTTATTCCAATCTTTACACAAAGCAGATGCGCCTCTCGCTAGAAATTCTTTAATACAACTGCCTTTACTACAAAAACAAGACACGCACAGAACGGCTCATCTCATTTTGCGAGTGCAAAGGTATCATCATTTCAGATTAGTCACAATACTTAAAACTAACGATTTTTAGCCTCGCATAGGTAGATGTATTACTCCAAACTACCAAGTAAAACTATACTCTTGGTTCATCCACCCACCCATGCTTTTCAAGAATACCAAACAGGTCTGTCTACAACGAGAGAGGTCGGGGCTTGAAGAAAAAAGTGGAATGGCAAAAGTTGGCACTACCAAAAACTTAGATTCTTCTTTTCACAAGGTTACAAACTGCTTCCATCAGAAGGCTTCAACCTTGACACCTACTGACAGGCTCAAGATGTCGCGCAGAGAGAGGTAGCTATTTTGGACGTAAGACACTACGGCAAGGTCGTAGGTGGACAGTTCGTAGCAAAACGAGATAGCCTTGGCATATCGGCGTTTGGGACCAGGTATTTCCCAGCGGATGCGCTGTCCAAGAAAGATGTGGGCGCGCACAGCCGTGGGGAATCCATAGTATTTATGGGGATATTTAGACGGTTCACGTACCCAAAACTCCTCACCTGTGATAGTGTTTATCATCATGCCCGCCGCCAATGGCTCATATTGGAAGTGCCACACCAGCGGTATGCGGAATGGTATGTAGGTCTGGCGCAGCGTGAAGGTCATGTGGTTGTGAGGGGTGTTATGTTTTGGCAAGAATCCGAACATGAAATCGGTCTCCCACAAGCGACGTTCCTTGCCGCCATAGTGCCAGCCCAATCCAACATTGACCATACCCACATTGCCAGCATACTGAAACCGCGCTTGGTTGGGTATCAGGCTACGCCAGAAGCGATTGTAGGCCTCTACTCTGTGTTTGTAGTATTCGGGGGTGCCCTTCAGCGGTTTCTGCAGCGCTGTCACGTGGGAGCTGTCACCCACCGGCAACGAGCACTCGACATCATTCTCTTGCGACAACAAGAGTGAGTCTTGCGCCCGCAAAGCAAGGGGCAGACAACTCAATATCAACATAACGGTCACAAAGGCCCTATACATGTTTGATTTCATAGCTATAAGAATCTTTTGTGACAGTATAGACCATATACGTTCTGCTGCCTGCAGCACTGCACTCATAATAAGCTGGTCCCTCATCACCAAACGGCCAATATTCTTTCAATTTGTGGTCATGACCACATATACAGAACAACAGGCCAGGGTATTGTGATGTGCGATAATTGAAATAGTCAGCCACGTTGTCATTAAACTGATACATATATGGTCCCACGTGCATAGCCAAGACCGTATTGCTCACCGAGTCAGGCAACGAAGCAAGGTCGTTCTTGATGAACGTAAAATTGGGGATGTCGTCGGAGTAGTCGTATTCGTAGGCATTGGTATTGAGCACCACAAGATGAAGAAACGAAGCGTTGAAACTGAAGTTGTCGGCGCCATACATAAGTTTATAGGAAGACTCACCAGACCCGATGCAATCGTGATTGCCGATGACGCAGACATACGGCACGTTGAGCCGGTTCAACAGCGACCGCATCCACTCAAACTCCTTGGCTACTCCGAAATCTGCTTGGTCGCCGGTGTGGATTACGAAGTCAAGGTCTTCAATCTCATTGATGGAGTTTATCATCGCCTCCGTCTCGTCATACCACCGCTGCGTGTCACTTATTTGCGCAAAGCGAATAGTGTCCTTGCCAGCACAGCGCGCCTCTATCAATGCCACGTTTTTAGCCGTAAGACCTGTCTCACCGCTTATCCTGACGTCATAGGGATGATAGTCCATCATGTCGCACCCCGTCAGCAACACTGAGAGCAACACGCCAGCGACCACAGCGCATAACCCATGGCAGAGCACAGAATCGAGCCCTCTCTCAATCGACACAAGCAAAGAAGACCAGTCCACTCTCATTTACAGCAATTTTATACCATTTTCGTCAATCTCAATCAGCCTTTCCTTATAGAGTGCACCGATGGCACGCTTGAAAGTCTTCTTGCTAACGCCAAATCTGTCATATATATCCTGAGGGTCCGACTTGTCGTTGAGTGCCACGAAATAACTAGGAGAATCCCTTAGAGCTTTCAGCAGTACCACGCTAAAATCCTCCACATGCTGACGGCCGCCTTCCTGAAGTGCAAGGTCTATCTTGCCGTCGGGACGAATATTCTTGACGAAAGCCTTGACCTCATCACCCACGGCGAGCGGACGGAACAGCTCATTATTATAAATCATTCCCTCGCACCCACAGTCCAACACGATGGCCTTGTAGCCCAAATCCGTGCGTTTGAACACAATCGCATCAACCTCCTGGTGGAGGCGCAGCGAGTCAGGCGTATCTTTGAGATGTTTGGAAATGCGTGCGGTACCGACAATTCGACCAGTAAGCTCGTCAACGTAGACATACACCACATAGCGTCTGCCCACCTGCATCTTGGCTTGCTGTTCGCTGAACGGCACAAACAAGTCCTTGAGCAATCCCCAGTCAAGGAACGCACCATATTCGTTCAGCTAATTGACCCTCAGACAGGCAAACTCGCCAACCTTTGCCAGTGGTTTCTCCGTTGTCGCCACAGGTTTGTTGCTTTGGTCGAGATAGACGAACACCTCTACCTCGTCGCCCGGACGCATTTCGGGAGTGGTGTAGCGCCGTGGCATGAGAATCTCAAAGCCCTTTCCGCAGTCAAGATATGCCCCGCTCTCTACGAAACGGTTTATGGTCAGTTTGTTGTAGTCTCCTAATTTTACCATAGTGGAGTATGTATAATGATTTCAAAATATGTTTCAGTCTTCAGCAGATTCTGCACTCTCGCCGGGTTGGTCTGCAGGTTGGTCCAGATTGCCCGTACCGACCTCATCAACCAGGCCATCCTTGAGGCGAATAGTTCTATCGGTGAGCGTGGCAAGCCGCTCGTCGTGTGTCACGATTATGAAAGTCTGGTTCAGTTTGTCTCTAAGGTCAAAAAACAACTGATGAAGTTCCTCCTTGTTCTTGGTATCGAGGCTGCCCGACGGTTCGTCAGCCAAAATAATGCGGGGACTGTTCATCAGCGCACGCGCCACTGCCACACGTTGGTTTTCGCCGCCCGACATCTGTTTAGGTCTGTGGTCACGGCGGTCGGCCAGTCCCAGCATAGAGAGCAACTCGTCGGCTCGTCGTCCAGCCTCTTTAGTACTCTTGCCAGCTATCAGTGCTGGCATCATGACATTTTCGCGTGCCGAAAACTCCGGGAGCAGTTGGTGGAACTGAAACACAAAGCCGATCTCTGCATTGCGCAGCCGCGCCTGTTCCTTCTGCCTGAGCCGTGTAACATCTCTGCCGCACAGCGTCACCGTGCCCGACGTAGCAGAGTCAAGCAGACCCACAATCTGCAGCAGGGTCGTCTTACCCGCACCGCTGGGACCCACTATGCTCACAATCTCGCCTTGCTCAATGTCAAGGTCAATGCCTTTCAACACCTCAAGTTCACCGAACCGCTTGGTCAGTCCTCTTACGCTAACTACCGTGTCTGCCATAACTTCTATTATCTCTTTGATTTTATTATTTCAAACCTGTATTGTATGCCGACAGTCGCTTCTCCATGCCATACTGGTCGGGGTAGATTATCATGACGCTGTTGCCGGCAAAGTGATGCCCCACTATCGAAGGAAGTTTCGTCATCATGGGCTGATAAGACGGAGCACCGCTACGAGCCGCTATGAACACCACCAAGTGGCTGTCGTCAACTTCATCCTTCAGCCCAACAATCCTATCGTAGTCGTCAAACTGACTGTGCTGTATCCTGACCTTGCCGTAGTGCTGCGACTGGCGTTTGCAGATGCGTTCCCAAGTGTCATTGTCGCAGTAGAAGACAGTCTGACAGTCCAGCTGTCTGCCGAGCCTCAACACATGATTCAGCCACCTCACGAAACCCTCTTCCTTGCAAGCCCTGAGCGGCACCACCACGTGAATGCGCCTGATAGTGTTGAGCGGGCGCATGGTGTGCAAGATTATTATCTGACGTGTTATGGTAGCAAGCATCTCCGAGATTACACTGCCAAAGCCAGTAGCCGCCTTGCCACCAGTGAGATGGTAGCCCATAAGAATCTCCGAAGCCTCAAAATCCTTCATCAAGTGAGACAGCCCAGTCACCGGGTTCACACTCGACCTCACCACTTTCTTGAGATTCATTCCAGCCGACGCAGCCACCACGGCAGCATCGTTGACCATCTGGCGGGCAGCATTGAGTTCACGCTCGTTGCCCACAGCGTCAAGCACCAGCCTCACACCTACCAACGGTGTAGTGCTGCGATGAGGGCGCATCAATATGGCAGCAGTGATAAGGTTGCGCATCGACTCAGAGCGCGACAATGCCACGAGCATCTTGTCTTCCACACCCTTCTGCTCATCGTCGCTCACATCATTGAGACTTATGCGACGCGATGCCGCCGAAGTGACCAGCGCGCTAAACACGCAGCTGAACAATATCAACATCACCACAGCATTGAGCAGAGTGTCATCAACAAGCGGAGCACCCGAAGGCAACAGCAACCTGCGCCCCACCATCACGATGGCCAAGCCACCGGCAGCATGAGCCGACGTGAGCCCCATCATCATCATGCGGCAGTCAGAGCCCAGCTTGAATATGCCAGCAGTCAACCACGCACCAAGACATTTCGACACCAAGGCTACAATCACCACCACAGCAGTGACAACCAAAGCCTGCTCGCTCGCCACAAGCAACCGCACGTCAATCAGCATGCCCACACCAATCAGGAAATAAGGAATAAACAGAGCATTGCCCACAAAGTCAATATGATTCATCAGCGGCACAGACTCCGGAATATAGCGGTTGAACACCAAGCCTGCCAAGAAAGCACCCAGCACACCCTCCAACCCCAAGCTATCGCTTATAGCTGCACTCAGCAGCACCATGCACATCACGAAAATATACTGCAGCACATCGTCCGAAATCTTGCGAAACGCAAAGCGTATGATTCTGGGATAGACAAAAATAACGGCAGCAGCAAACACTGCACACTTGACTATTATGAGCAGCCAACCGAGCGAACCACTGCGACCGTCAAACGACGATGCCATAGAAGCAAGCACAAACAGCGACAGCACAAGCGAAATCATCGTTGCCACCACCGACAGCGTGACACCCTTATGATGAGCCAAACCATAGCGCGAAGCAATGCTGAATGCCACCAGAGTGTGGCTGGACAATATGCACGCCACCAACACCGAAGCAGCCTCACTCATGCACAGCAGCCAAAACGACGCAGCAAAGCCCATAACAAAAGGCACCCCAAAACTCATCAAGCCAAAAGTAATCACCTGGCTACGCCCCGTCTTTAGCGCCGACATATCCATCGACAAGCCAGCCGTAAACATGATATAGTAAAGACCAACCTGACCAAAAATACCAAAGCTGTCATCCCTCTCCAAAATTCCCAGCCCATGAGGACCCACCAGCACACCAGCCAGCACCATGCCCACCAAAGGAGGAATCCTCAAGCGTTCAAACAACACCGGAGCACCAAGAATGAGCAACAATACACAGAACATTATCCATGTAGGGTCAGTAATAGGGAATATGTCAGAAAACGATACCATTCAGACAATTGGAGTTAGCACCGCCGCACGATTCAGCCAGCTCAAAACAGCCAGAGCCACACTGCGGCCACACCGCTTCATTAAGGTACAAAATTAACTATTTTCAGTCAAACCAACACCGTTTTCATGCCAAATCGGGAACACCACACCACTATAATATGCAGAGCACAATCAAAATTACCCCCGACGCACACACCCATTACGCATTCTTTTTATTATTTTTGCAGTTCGGTCAACAGGAAGTAACACATACACAGAGACAGAGAGAACCTTCCGTCAACCAACAAACCACAACAAACCAAACCACAACAAACATTATCACGCAAATGAACGTAGCTATCGTGGGCGCCAGCGGTGCCGTAGGACAAGAGTTTATGCGCATACTCGCCGAGCGCAATTTCCCCATCGACGAACTTACACTGTTCGGCTCAAGCCGTTCAGCAGGAAAACAATACACCTTCAAAGGCAAATCATACACAGTCAAGGAACTCCGCCATGGCGACGACTTCAAAGACATCGACGTAGTCTTCACCTCAGCCGGAGCAGGCGTGTCAAAAGAATACCTTGAAGACATCACACGATACGGCGCCGTCATGATAGACAACTCAAGCGCCTTCCGCATGGACAACGACGTGCCACTCGTAGTGCCCGAATGCAACGCAGCAGATGCACTGGTGCGACCACGCGGCGTAATCGCCAATCCCAACTGCACCACCATCATGATGGTAGTAGTCCTCCAGCCCATAGAGCAACTCTCCCACATCAAGCGCATACACATCTCCTCCTACCAAAGCGCATCAGGAGCCGGAGCAGCCGCCATGGACGAACTACAGCAACAATACAAAGAACTCGTAGAGACCGGCGAAGCCAAAACCATCAAGAAATTCCCACACCAGCTCGCCTACAACGTCATACCGCAAATCGACGTCATGACCGAGACAGACTACACCAAGGAGGAAATGAAGATGTACAACGAAACACGCAAAATCATGCACTCCGACGTACGCACCTCAGCCACCTGCGTCAGAGTATCCTCACTCCGCTCACACTCCGAAGCCGTATGGATAGAAACCGAACAGCCAGTTGACGTAGACACCGTCCGCAAAGCCATCGACGCAGCACCCGGCTGCACCCTCGTCGACGACCCACAAAACTACGTCTACCCCATGCCACTCGAATCAGCCGGCAAAGATGACGTCTACGTAGGACGCATACGCAAAGACCTGGCCAACGACAACGGCATCACCCTGTGGCTCACCGGCGACCAGATACGCAAAGGTGCCGCCCTCAACGCAGTGCAAATAGCCGAATACCTCATCAAAGTAGGCAACATCAAGTAACCTACCCACCGACAACAACACCGGTCAAAGCCGGACAACAAACATAAGCGCAGAGCGCACAGCAGAACACCAAACAAAGAGTTCGCTGTGCGCTCTCACCATATACACCACCCCACTTCCCCCAAACAATTCAAATTGGTCGCACCTATTGAAAATAACGCTGTGCCTACATAAAATAACACTGCGCTAACCCAAGCATTTCCGCCGAAATTAATATCAATTTCCGCCGAAACGCTCATCAATTTCCGCGGAAATCGACAACCATTTCCCCCGGAACGCCCATGCGACCTCAACCATTCCAGCCAATTTGACAAGGATAAACAGGAAGGTGGGCTCACCCGACAAACCATGGCGGAAATCTCAATGATATAGGGAATGGCATTTCTGCCAAGGACTTGCGAAAACCTCCACCTGGACCAATTCTTTTAGATTAAGGGGGCTTGCTTTTCAAAAAAGCAAGCCCGAAGCACTGTTATAAAGCGCTTCGGGCAGGCATCTTGTGCTCTTTTGGGTTTTACTGGGCACCAATAATTCTTTTTCTACATGGCAATCACTCATGAAGGTTGCGCGAGCGCAGATATTCCAACAAGAATTGCGGGCGGTCTGTCTGCAATATACGGGCACCGAGGGTATCAATCAGATATCCGTAACCCTTGCTGATGTCCTTGAGCGACATATTGTCGTCGTGACCGCCAGCTTGAGAACTCCACAGGGTGTTGTACCATATCAGCGACTTCCGCTTCATCATTTTTGGAAGAACAACAGGAAGAGGATTGGAGTCGTTGGCAAACAGAAGCTCGAAAGCAACGGGCTTCATGCCTTTCAGGAAGTTCTTGATTTGCCCTTGAGCATTCTCGCTGTCCAGGTCGACAATAGGCATATAGATAACATCGTTCAGATATGCCCCATAGAGTTGTTTCACATCTTCGGCCGACTTGCGTCCCTTCATTATTATTTGTCGGGTAGTTCCAGTCTTCTTCAGCAAGTCGTAGACCTGCTCGAAGTATCGGTCGGCCTTGTCGAGATTGAGCATTACCTTACCCTGGGCTTGAACGAGCACTTCTTGCAGTGTTGGGACTTTGAAGTTGGTGAGTTCGCCCTTACTGTCTTTCAGGTAGGTCTTGGCAATGGAGTCGTATGGCAGATCAGAAATGGAACCCTTCCCCGTAGTCGTTCTGTCAATTTTAGAATCGTGCATCAGAATCAATACTCCGTCTTTGGTTCGCTGCAAATCTATCTCAACTATATCAACACCCATCTCTATGGCACTGTTGATGGCCTGGAGGGAGTTTTCCGGGAAATGGCGCCAGTCACCGCGATGTGAGGCAACTATGACCGACGACTTGTCGCGATTGAGGAGTTTCTGGCGAATTGTGCTTGCCCTGTCTTGTGCTGTGATGCTCAGGCAAACAAGGAAGAGCATCGAGAAGAATAGGAGTCTTTTCATTTTATAGGTATTTGTTCAGTTGTTGGTTTGCTGAGCTTTGGCTGGCAGCGGCTACCGACTGTTAGCAGAAACGTAAAAGTACTGATTATTGTCCGCACTACCAAAATATGATGGCGGGTTTCGCAATTTTACAAGACAAAAACTTCGATTTGTGATATTTATGCAAGCTTGCGGCAATTATTTCGCATCAGAGATATTCCACGGCGGCTATTTTCGGATAGTTGTCGTCCGAGTTATTGGCAGACTGCAAAGTTTTCGGCACAAAAAAGGCACAAAAAAACGCCCGAAGCACGTTTCGAAGCGGCTTCGGGCGTTTTTATGCAAATGAGCCAGTGTGGGCGGCATTGGGCAGCCACCCTGCTGACGGGGTACTAGTCTTTGAGTTTGGCTGAGATGAACTCGCGATTGAGGCGTGCAACGTTGGCAATCGTCTCGTTCTTTGGGCAGACAGCCTCGCAGGCACGGGTATTGGTGCAGTTGCCGAATCCGAGTTCGTCCATGCGAGCCACCATAGCCTTGGCACGCTTAGCTGCTTCTGGACGACCCTGAGGCAACAGAGCAAGCTGGCTTACCTTGGAGCTTACAAACAACATAGCTGAACCATTCTTGCAGGCTGCCACACACGCACCGCAACCGATGCAAGTAGCGCAGTCCATAGCTTCGTCAGCATCCTGCTTAGGAATGAGGATTGCGTTGGCGTCTTGAGGCTGACCAGTGCGAACTGAAGTGTAGCCACCTGCCTGAATAATCTTATCGAATGCAGAGCGATCCACCATGCAGTCCTTGATTACAGGGAATGCAGCAGAGCGCCATGGTTCAACGACAATCACATCACCATCATTGAAACGGCGCATGTAGAGCTGACAGGTTGTAGCTCCTGCAGCAGTCTTGCCGTGAGGAGTACCGTTAATATAGAGCGAGCACATTCCGCAGATTCCCTCGCGGCAGTCGTGGTCGAAGACGAAAGGTTCCTTGCCTTCCTCGATGAGTTCTTCGTTGAGAATGTCAAGCATCTCGAGGAACGAGGTGTCGTCGGGGATGTTCTTCATCTCGTGAGTATCAAAATGACCCTTATCCTTAGGACCATTCTGCTTCCAATACTTGAGTGTAAAAGAAATATTTTTTGCCATTGTGTTTTAAGGTTTTAAGGGTTAGTTTTTGTAGTTGCGCGTCTGAACCTTGATGATTTCGTATTCAAGCGGTTCCTTGCTTAGCTCAGGAGCAGTGTCATCGTTGTTCTGATACTCCCAGCAGCCTACATAGAAGAAGTTTTCGTCGTCGCGCTTAGCCTCGCCCTCTTCGGTCTGGTGTTCTTCGCGGAAGTGTCCGCCGCAAGACTCCTCACGATGGAGTGCATCGGTAGCTATAAGCTCGCCCATAAGGATGAAGTCGCGGAGGTGGATAGCCTTGTCGAGTTCCACGTTGAGACCTTCCTTCGAGCCAGGAACAAACAGATTTTCGTTGAACTCCTTGCGAATACCCTTGATGAGCTTAAGGCCCTCTTCGAGTCCTTCCTTGGTGCGGCCCATGCCCACGTGTTCCCACATGATGTGACCCAACTCCTTGTGGATAGAGTCAACCGAGCGCTTGCCCTGGATATTCATGATGCGGTCAATTTCTGACTGTACTCCAGCTTCAGCCTTTTCAAACTCAGGACTGTCAATCGGCAAGTGAGGCCAAATAGCCTGGTCAGCCAGATAGTTCTGGATAGTATAGGGGAGGACGAAGTAACCGTCAGCCAAACCTTGCATCAGTGCGGAAGCACCAAGGCGGTTAGCACCGTGGTCTGAGAAGTTGCACTCACCAATGGCGAAGAGTCCAGGAATGGACGTTTGGAGTTCATAGTCAACCCAGATACCACCCATCGTGTAGTGGATAGCAGGGAAAATCATCATCGGGTTGTAGTATTCAATGCCGTCAACGGTCTTAACAAGTTCACCAGGGTTAACGTCGGTAATCTCTTCATACATGTCGAAGAGGTTGCCGTAGCGCTGACGAATCTCATTGATACCGAGGCGCTGGATAGATTCAGAGAAATCGAGGAACACAGCAAGACCAGTATTGTTGACGCCATAACCTTTGTCGCAACGCTCCTTGGCAGCGCGGCTAGCCACGTCACGGGGAACGAGGTTACCGAAAGCCGGATAGCGACGCTCCAGATAGTAGTCACGCTTGTCTTCAGGGATATCACTACCCTTGATTTCGCCAGCCTGCAACTTCTTTGCATCCTCAAGATCCTTGGGCACCCAGATGCGACCATCATTACGCAGCGATTCTGACATAAGGGTCAGTTTAGACTGCTTGTCACCGTGAACAGGGATACAGGTCGGGTGAATCTGCACATACGAAGGGTTAGCAAACATAGCACCCTTGCGGTAGCACTGAACAGCAGCTGTGCAGTTGCAACCCATAGCGTTGGTGGAAAGGAAATATGTATTGCCGTATCCGCCAGTGGCGATTACCACGGCGTTGGCAGAGAAACGCTCCAACTTGCCACTAACAAGGTTCTTGGCGATGATGCCGCGTGCACGACCATCAACCAACACCACGTCTTCCATTTCATAGCGAGTGTAAAGTTTCACCTTGCCAGCCTCAACCATGCGGCTGAGTGCGCTGTAAGCACCGAGCAAAAGCTGCTGACCTGTCTGACCCTTGGCATAGAAAGTACGGCTAACCTGCGCACCACCAAACGAACGGTTGGCGAGCATGCCGCCATATTCACGTGCGAAGGGAACGCCCTGAGCCACACACTGGTCTATAATATTGTTGCTGACCTCAGCCAAACGATATACGTTAGCCTCGCGAGCACGATAGTCACCACCCTTAACAGTATCATAGAAGAGGCGATATACGGAGTCGCCGTCATTCTGATAGTTCTTAGCAGCGTTTATACCGCCCTGAGCGGCGATTGAGTGAGCGCGGCGTGGTGAATCCTGTATGCAGAAGTTGAGCACGTTGAAACCCATCTCGCCGAGCGATGCAGCTGCACTGGCACCAGCCAGACCGGTGCCGACAACGATGATGTCGAGTTTGAGTTTATTCTTAGGGTTAACCAATCTCTGGTGTGCCTTGTAATTGGTCCATTTTTCGGCTATAGGACCCTCTGGTATTCTTGAATTTATTGTTGCCATTGTTTTTTCGTTTTTAATAGTTTACCGATGATTATCCTACACAGGCAGGGCAAAGAGCGAATGCAACCACTACTGCTACGAACATGAGGGTTACGATAGTTACCCACCAGTTACCTATGGTCTTCCAGCGGTTGAACCAGATTTTGCCGTTGATGCCCAGAGTCTGGAAAGCGCTCCAGAAACCATGGCTCAAGTGGAACCAAAGTGCTACCAACCATACAATGTAGAGTATGGAGTATACAGGGCAAGCGAATGTTTCCTTTATATAGTGAACTCCATCGGTAGCATACATAGCACTGAGTTCATCGCCAGCAAGTTCGGCAAACATCATGTTGTACCAGAAGTTGTAGAGGTGTAGCAGGAGTCCGAGCACTATGATTATACCAAGAACAAGCATATTCTGCGATGCCCACTCTACCTTTGCAGGTTTGTCGGTCACAGCATACCTATTATTACCACGCGCCTTACGATTCTGGAGCGTAAGGATAATAGCGTAGACGAAGTGTAAGACAACCAACGCAGCAAGCGCTGCAGTGGCGGCTACCGCATACCAGTTGGCACCAAGAAACTCGCAAATGGCATTGTACCCATCTTCGCTAATCAAGGCTACTACATTCATGCATGCATGGAATGTAAGGAAAAGAATCAGTGCGATACCCGTGACGGACATCAGTACTTTCTTACCGATTGAAGAATTTGTTAACCACATAGATTTTTTGAATTGTTATAGATATTAGTTAGTAATTATCGTTACAGGAAAATCCAGCCACAAGGTTGGTGCTGCAAAATTAGTCGTTTTTCACTAGCCGTGCAAAAAAATGTAAACAAAACCAACTGCGAAAAGCATCGTTAGGGCATAATGCCACTCACAAGACTCTCCGCAGTGGAATTCTAGCCTTTACATCAAGACGGCTCCACCTCGTTGAAGTTCGTGCATAGTCTTGGGCGGACGTTTCACCACTTTTATCTTCAGGCTTTCCGATGTGCATTTTTTGCTATAGGTTTTGCCTTGGCGGTCAAACGGACTATCGAAACCAAAGAAATCATCGAAAGGCGAGTAGCGACGATTGCGCACCACTTCCTCAAGGCCTACATTATATCTGCGCTGCGGAAAGACAAGGGTACCATCGCTACGAGATGCCACCACAAATTGTTCGGCTACGACAGAATAATATCGTTTGCCTTCGTATGCAGAAATCTGCTGCGTAAGACGTCGGTTGGCACCATACGCCCTTACACTGGCATCCTTGATTTCAGGGACATTCTTGTCGAGATTCTCAACCTTAGTAAGCGAAAGGTTAGAATATAGAGTCAGCGTAACCAAAACACTGTCACCCTCTATCAAGTCTTTGCCCGAATTGGACACCGTTGCCACTGCGAACAATTTCACGTCGTCGTCATCGGCATTGTTGTCAGTGCCAAAGGCGGGTGTCGCAAGCAGAAGCATCGCTATTATAAGAAAATTTAGAATATTTTTCATACGTCACTGTATTTCGTCTGTTTCATTTTTCGTTGCACTCACTTCGCCGTCAAGTTGTGCTAGCCACTCAGCGGAACAGGCATCGCTCGGCATACGCCAATCGCCACGAGGCGAAAGCGAACACGAGCCTACTTTAGGTCCATCGGGCAAGCAACTGCGTTTGTACTGCTGCTTGAAGAAGCGGTCGACAAATATTCTTAGCCAATGCGCCACTGTTTGATTGTCGTAGACACCCCTGAAAGCAGTGGTAGCAAGATACTGAATCTTCTTAGCGGAAAACCCATGGCGCAGCAAGCAGTAGAGGAAGAAGTCGTGGAGTTCGTAGGGGCCCACAATATCTTCTGTCTTTTGCATGATGTTGTCGTGGTCATCAGCCGGTAGAAGTTCGGGACTGATAGGAGTGTCGGCGATGTCTTGCAATATTGTGGCACAAGGGTTGTCTGACATATTATTAGCCGTCCACACGACGAGATGTCGCACAAGGGTCTTGGGCACCGACACATTCACTCCATACATTGACATATGGTCACCGTTGTAGGTAGCCCACCCCAATGCGAGTTCGCTCAAATCGCCTGTGCCTACTACAATACCATTCATTTGGTTGGCAGCGTCCATGAGTATCTGTGTTCGTTCGCGAGCCTGCGAATTTTCATAGATAACATCTTTCACTGTCGGGTCATGCCCCAAATCAAGGAAATGCTGTTGACATGCATCAGCTATGCCGATTTCACGAATAGTGATACCTAGCGCCTTCATTAAGTTGGTGGCATTAGTATAGGTGCGGCTAGTCGTTCCAAAGCCAGGCATAGTGATACCCACGATGCTCTTGCGCGGACGGCCTAGTCTGTCACAAGCCTTAACACACACCAGTAGTGCCAACGTGGAATCAAGCCCTCCACTGATGCCGACTACTAGGGTCTGACACCCTATGTGCTGCAGGCGTTTAGCCAAGCCCTCAACCTGTATATTGAAAATCTCCTCACAGCGCAGGTCAAGTTCCTCGCCTTGGGGCACAAAGGGATGCGGGTCTATATAGCGGGTCAACGTTTCATCGAAGTTAGCGAAAGCAGTCTGCTGTATGCAGAACACATTGTAAGCTTTAAGGTCTACTTGCGCTGCTGATGTTGTAAATGTAGTATTCTTGCGACGTTCGGAACGCATACATTCCACGTCAATCTCGCTAACAACAAGCTGCGGTTCAAGACTAAAGCGCTTTCCTTCGACTAGCAACTTGCCGTTTTCATATATCATAGCGTTGCCGCTGAACACGAGGTCTTGGGTACTTTCGCCGTAACCGCTGCCCGAATATACATAGCCGCACAAGCAACGAGCACTCTGCTGAGCAAGCAGATTCTTGAGATAATTATGTTTCCCGATACTCTCGTTAGACGCACTAAGATTGAACACCATATCGGCACCAGCCAAAGTGTGTCGACTACTTGGCGGAATGGGCGCCCACACGTCTTCACAAAGTTCTATGCCAAAGCTGTAAGATGGCGTCTCGAAAATTGCATTGGCACTGACAACAACATTTTGTCCCGCCAAATGCACTGTTTCGTTGGTCAAACCGCAACCAGAGGCAAACCAACGCATTTCGTAGAACTCGTTATAGTTAGGCAAGTAGGTCTTTGGAACAAGCCCAATAATCTTGCCCTGGTGAAGCACTGCTGCACAATTGAGCAACATGCCACGGCAACTAACGGGCAAACCCACGATTACCACAACTTTAAGTTGGCGCGTATAGTCAGCAAGCTGCATCAGCGAAATCTCGGCTTTGTCAAGCAGCAACTGCGAGGCAAACAAATCTTGACAGGTGTATGAAGTGATGCAGAGCTCGGGAAAACAAACCACTTCCACTCCTTGTGATTCTGCCTCAGAGACAAGTTCCTTAATCTTCGCTGTGTTGTATTCGCAGTCAGCTACCCTGACTGCGGGAATTGCCGATGCGACTTTTACGAAACCATAGTTCATTATCTATTTGTTTTATGTTCAATATTTGAAACTGCTGCCACCCAAAAATTCCCTAAGCAACGACACTGACGGCAGATTGCTCGTGTCTATGGGATTAATAAACTTCAAGAATTTTATTAGGCGATGCGCTTCACTGAATTCGGGGCAATTCTCAGGCACTTGTTCAAGAAGTGGCAAAGCCTGAGTGCGCAGTCCAGCAAGTTCAAACAGCAAGGCTGAGTTAAACATCACGTCGGCCTCCTCCTGATAAGGGAAAATCCATTTTCGTTCGCCACGCCCCACGCTGGGCCACCGTCTTATGGTGTCTACAGCAGAGTAGCCTCTATATTTATGGTCACGCACAATGCGGCGCAACAGTCGGTTGTCAGTAGTTGATATGCAGTTTTGATCATCCAGCTGTATGGTTGTCAATGCCGACACATAAATCTTGAATTTCAGAGAGTCATTTATCGTTTCTGTCAATTTGGGATTGAGCGCATGTATACCCTCCATTATCAGGACATCGTTGGGGAGCAACTTCATCTTCTTGCCGCTGGGAACGCTCTCGCCGGTCTGGAAATCATAGTGAGGAAGTTCAACCTCCTTGCCTTCGAAGAGGCTTGACAAATGTTCTGCCAACAGCGGCAAGTTCAGCGCATTGATGGATTCAAAATCATAATTGCCGTCGGCATCAAGAGGGGTCTCATTGCGAGGCAAGAAATATTCGTCCATGGATATGGGGAATGGGCGCATACCGCTCACTGCAAGTTGAATGCTCAGACGCTTGCTAAACGTAGTTTTTCCGCTTGAGGAAGGTCCTGATACAAGCACTAGCCTCACGGTCTTTTTTGCCTTGATAGCTTCAACAATGTGACAAATCCTGTTTTCTTGCAGAGCCTCCGACACGTTTATTATGTCGCTTATATAACCTTTGGCACTATATTCATTCAATTCGCCTATAGTGCGCAAAGAGACGAGGTCTTGCCAGCGGTGGTTCTCATTGAACACCTCCAGCATTTTGTCTTGTTTCGTGATGGGCATAAGCTTTCCCGCACATGACGGATTGGGCAATCGCAACAATATCCCATCGTGATAGGACTCCACACCATAGAGAGCGACATAGCCAGTTGAGGGACACATGTCGCTAAAAAAATATCCAGGATAACCGTCAAGAGTAAAATAAGTGGTATACAAGCTAGTGACTGAGCGGAGCAATCTTGCCTTGTTCACCATGCCAGCTTTCTCAAAAACCTCTATAGCACGTTCTCTTGGACAAACCTCTCTCTTAATCGGCAAATTAGCGGCTATTATACTGTCCATGCGCTTGCGAATATCTGCAATGTTCACTTTAGTCTGTCCGACATGCCTCAAACTGATATAATATCCGTTGGAGACTGGGGCTTCTACCGCAATGTGAACACCCTCATAGAGATCCTCCACGGACTTTGCGAGCACAAACAGCAGTGTGCGCGTATAAGTGCGCATTCCTGAAGAATCAGTAATGTCAAGAAACTCTACGTCAGAGTTATTGTAGAGCCGTGCGTCCAGTCCACACGATCTATTGTTGACCTTGGCTGAAACTGCGGGATATTTCAACGACGGCGCAATCTGAGCATACAAGTCAAGCAAATTGCACCCTTGTGGTGTCTCATAAGTTCTGCCGTCATTGATGCAGCGTATCGTTAGCATGGCATCCATACACGTATCACTTTGCCTTATACCTCTTGTTGAGACCGTCTATGACGTCTTTTGTAATGTCGCACTTAGGGTCAGCCAAAAGAATATTGTCGTTAGAGCGTGCAAGAATCAGGGTGTAACCAGCGGTCTTATTGTAGGACTGAAGGAAATTGTTCACTGAGTCATGAAGAGCCTCGTTGTACTTGGCCTGTTCCTTCTGAAACTCTTCCGTAAGGTTCGCCTGCAAAGTCTGTATCTGAGCCTGCTTGTTCTGCAAAGAAGTCTGAATCTTCAGAGCTTGCTCCTCAGTGATAGTTTTCTTCTGAATCTTGTCTTGAAACTCAGCCATCTCCTTTTGCAGAGCAACACCCTTGTTGTTCAAAGTGTTGTTGATGCTAGCACTCTTCTTCTCGAGCAATTGGCTACAGTCAAGGTAATATTGGTATTGCGTCATCAAGGAGTCAAGATCCACAAAAGCTATTGTCATTCCTTTTTCCACCTGACTAGCACTGGTTTGTTTGGTCTTTTTACTACCATTCGATTGGCTACCGCCGCACGATGCGGCTACCGCTACCACAAGAGCCACAATCATGGCTGAGAGGAGATTCGTTTTCTTCATTATTAGTACAAGTATAATTAGTTTTCCAAATCAAGAATTAAGTCATTGTTAAGAATCCTGTTGTTCTTCAAGTTTTATGCTGTTCATCAGGGTCAATCAGAATGTTCCTTTATCTTTAGTCCACCATTGAGTCTCGCCTGACGGTCTTGGCTTTTCACGCAACCTATGCCTCTACGCTCCATGTGCGGATTACCCTCCACATGGGTATGCACAAACTCTTTTTTGCCAAAAAGCAATCTAACACACAGCAACAAAACGGCGAATGCAATAATTAACAGAACCAATACAATTTCTTTAAGCATTTATTTGTATTTTTGCTTTCGGTTGTGATTATGAAGAGCCCGGCTTTCGCCCTTTTAATGGTGCAAAGATAACTTTTTATTGATTTGCAACCCCAAGTTTTCTATGTTATTTAATCTTAAAACGACAATTAGGACTCGCCCTCTGGGAAGAAGCACTATAGACAGCGAAAACAAAAACATTTCAAATCCATTATAACCATGTCAGAAATCACACTACAGCCCAAAGCAGTATTCGACTGCTTTGCTGAAATCAACAAAATCCCGCGCCCTTCGCACAAAGAACAGGAAATTGGCGCTTTTCTCGTAAACTACGGCAAGAAGCTCAACCTTGAGACATTGCAAGACGCCACAGGAAACGTACTAATACGCAAACCCGCCACCAAAGGATACGAAGGGCTCAAGACTACCGTGCTGCAAAGCCATATGGACATGGTGTGCGAGAAGGAAGCTGGAGTGGATTTCGATTTCACAAAAGACCCCATACAGACTTACATTGATGGTGAATGGCTCAAAGCCAAAGGCACAACCCTAGGAGCCGATGATGGAATCGGTGTTGCCATGCAGATGGCCATTTTGGCTGACAATACCATTGAACACGGTCCTCTCGAGTGCCTGTTTACCGTATGTGAGGAGGAAGGACTAAACGGAGCCATGGGACTAGAGCCAGGTTTCATGAAGGCAGACTACCTTATAAACCTAGACTCGGAAGACGAAGGTCTTGTGTATGTAAGCTGCGCCGGCGGAGCCAACACCAAGGTGTCATTCTGCGCAAATCTAGAAGAAACCCCAACAAATCAGTTCTTCTTCAAAATTCAAATAAGCGGTCTCACAGGCGGACATTCCGGCGACGACATCGAGAAGAAACGTGCCAATGCCAACAAGTTGCTCGCACGTTTGCTTGACACCTTCAAAAAATATGACATTCGCATAGCCGACATACAAGCCGGTGGACTTCACAATGCCATCCCTCGTGACGGATTTGCCATAGCATGCGTTCCGCAACAACACAAGGAAAATTTGAGAGTGGACTTCAATATCATGGTTGCTGAATTTGAAGAAGAATTCTCCGTCACTGAGAAAAACATGCTGTTCAAATTGGAAAGCACAGAACCTCAAGCCAAAGTAATCGACAAAACCACCACCGACAATCTGCTGACAGCACTCGTCAGCGTACCCAACGGAGTCCTCGCCATGGACCAAAACATTCCCAACTTCGTAGAGACATCATCCAACCTCGCCAGCATTCACCTCAACGGCAACTCTGTTGACATCGTGACCAGCCAGCGCTCCAACATCATGAGCGCACGCAAGAACGCATCGGCAATGGTGCGAGGCGTATTCTCGTTGGCTGGAGCTAATGTAGAAACAGGCGAAGGCTATCCCGGATGGAAACTTGACCCCAACAGTCCACTGCTGAGCATCACCGTCGATGCCTACAAGCGGCTCTTCGGCAAAGACCCCGAGATCAAGGCCATACACGCCGGACTCGAGTGCGGACTCTTCAGTCTCAAGTATCCACACGTTGACATGGTTTCTTTCGGACCGACTCTACGCGGTGTGCACTCGCCTGAGGAACGTCTACTCATTCCTACAGTGCAAAAAGTTTGGGATCATCTCGTTGAGATACTCAAAAATATTCCTGCAAAATAAGGATTGCGTCTCCAATAAGTCCTATAAACTAATTAAACAAATCTCTTTGCAACAGATTGAGCCACATGGCGAACTGACAGCATAAAGGACACATCACAGGACACACTGACATAATAACTCTCATTTACTACACTTTATAAAAAAAGTCTGTTTTTTACTCGCAGCATTACTCACTGTCAGCTATACTGCAGCACAGCGCAAGGTGGTAGTTGTGGAAACACCGACAACTCAAAACCAAGACGAAGGAATGGTTTTGAAAAGAAAAGTGGCAATAGGTCGCTTCTCCAATGAATCACAATATGCCAAAGGCATTTTCTACGACAAAGACAATGACCCCATGGGCAAGCAAGCTCTTGACATCTTGTCATCCAAATTGGCTGCTTCAGGAAAGTTCCTCTTACTCGAGCGCAGCGATCTTGGGACTTTATTGGAAGAATGTCAAAAAAGCGGAGGGGGCTCAGCAGCTATTGGAGCTGACTATATGATAACAGGCTCCATTACTGAGTATGGAAGGAAAAGCACTGGCAAAAATGGCGTATTCTCCTCTCAAAAAACACAAGCAGCAGAGGCAGCCGTATCAATACGTCTTGTAGACGTATCCTCAGGACTCATCATTTACTCCGATGAAGCAAAAGGATCTGCGGAACTCACGACAAAAACCACACTGGGAGTCGGCGGGACAGCTAGTTTTGATGCCACCCTTAGCGACAAAGCTATCTCTGAAGCCATAGGGCAATTGGTAGAAAACGTCATTAACAAGTGTACCAACAGCCCATGGAAGACCTACCTACTCTCATGCGATGACGAGGCAACCCTCATTGCAGGCGGCAAAAGTCAAGGCATAAAGGAAGGTATGGAATTTGCGGTCTTGACAAAAGGAAAGAAAGTCAAGAACCCGCAAACAGGTATCATGATTACCCTGCCAGGCAAACAAGTCGGTACGGCAAAGGTTATCTCCACTGGTGGCGACACTCCCGAAACAGAGTATTCCTTTGTAGAACTGACCACCTCAGAGAAGATTGATTCGTCAACAATGGACAACTACGTAATAGAACAGAAAAAATGAAAAAAATATTTTTGATGCTGATACCCTTACTCATAGCAGGGTGTCGTGCTCACCTTCCTGTAGCCCAGGAAAGCGGCAAAGAAGACATAGCCTTTCTACTTTTCGTAAGCGACGGGCAATATGCAGGTGATTCCGTGCAAGTAAAGATTGACGAAGCGACACCATTCACAGCAAAGGTTATTAAACAGAAGAAATCCAACAGGCGCGGAGTTCAATATGGAGTATCTGTAGGTGCCAAAAACCTTATCATAACACATGAAGGCAAAATCCTCTATCAGAAGAAAATATTTCTATCGACTCAAGAAGTTAAACAAATAATCCTACCATGATGAAGAAAATAATATTTGCAATTGGCGTCACAGCTATCTCCCTCTCTTCATGCAACACACCACAAACACTTTATTCATGGTATAACTATGAGGATGCAACCTACCAATACAACAAGAAGAAAACCGATGACTTAAAACTGAAAATGACGGAGGAATATCTCAAGATAATCCAAAAGCAAAAAGGCACACGTGGTGTTGTTCCTCCAGGGCTATATGCTGAATACGGCTACATCCTATACATAGGAGGTAAAAAAGAAGAGGGGCTAGATTTTCTCAAACAAGAAATAAAACTTTACCCTGAATCCGAAAGCTATGTATCACGAATAATCAAACAACTCGAGAAATGAAAAAAGCGCTTTTATATCTGATAGCAGCAATGGCTATGGTTTCGTGCTCTACTACCCAAAAGATTACTCTCGCCGAGCAATATCCATTGATGTATGAGGAAAAACCAGCATCAATTGTAATCATGCCACCCATAAACCAAACAACCCACGCTGAAGCCAAAGACTATTTCTACTCTACGCTATACCAGCCATTGTGCGAGAAAGGATACTACGTATATTCTCCCTATCTGACAATGGAAATGTTTCAGCAAGAAAGCGCATACGACGCAGAATTGTTCCTCAAGGGTGACCTCTCACAATTCAGAAACATTCTGGGCGCAGATGCCGCAATGTTCACGATTATCAAAGACTGGCGTCGAAACAACATCGTAGGAACTCTTACAGTAGACATAGAATACATACTTCGGTCAACTAAAACAGGAGAGACTCTCTACACCCGCGGAGGAAAAATCAGCTTGGACAAGAGTTCTGGCAACGGAATTCTCGGCATAATCAAGACTGCAATCAACACAGCTACAACCGACAAGGTAGTAGCTGGTCGCCAATGCAACGCATTTGTACTTTCCGACATGCCAGTAGGAAAATACTCTACTTTATACGGCAAAGACTCATCTATGTTGGCAGGAAAAGCTTACATCAAAGCTTCCGTAAAATAACACGCACCAACTAATCTTATATTGCAGGGCAGAAGAATCACATGATTCCTCTGCCTTGTTATTATAACTATCATCTTTAGTTCCGCAAACGAATGAAACACGAAAATTGTAAAGAGACAATCTAATCCGAAACGAAATCTATAAGTAAGTTACAACAAGAAATATAGTGAACTGCATACATGACTAAAAGCAAGAGATATTAACCACACACCATGAGGGTAACCTAATCCATTTAATAAGACGAATACATTATAATGGAAATGCAATCCAACTTTCAAAGCCTATAATTCCGCAAAATTACGAATTTTTTATAATCCGCAAAACGAAGCGTTTCGCTTTCCCAAAACGAAGCGTATATTTTCGTAAAACGAAACGTATCGCGGGGACACCCCCAAAATTTCAAAAAAAATCGACCGGCTTCGCCGGTATCTGATAACATTTGAACGGAGCCCAGACATTGTCCGAACCCCGTTCTTTTCGTTTTGTCGCTTCGCTCCCGCTTTGGCGCGCTGCGCTTACGCTACTTCGGTCAACGCCTTATACGCTTCCACGCTTTCCGCCCGAACGATTTTGCCGCGGAAGGCTAGCCGCGAGCCGATATGCGCGTTCGCATGCGAAGCATCGGCACCCGCATGCGCATTCGACACACCGCCATTCGCGTTCGCGTCGTAGTACCCGCGATAGACCACACGGCCTGTTGAGGTGCTTATAGAGTATGTGTCCGAATAATATGTGCTCGAGGTGCCGTTCACATTGCCTGTGGGAATTACGGCCATATATTTGCCGTGCGCCACGGCGGTTATCCAGTATCCGCTGCTCGTCGTGCCTTTCATCATCATGGTGCTGCCGTCGGGCATCCAGATGCGCCACTTGCCGGAGTTTCCGTTGTCGTTCGGCAGGTCTACGCCGTCCATCATGTCGTATTTGTGACCGTAAATGTCTTCGTAGCCGATGCAGCAGATGTTGTTCACCTGCGTCACTTTCTTCTCCCCATATTCGTCCTCGTCGATATACCAGGCATATTGGTGTATCCGGTTCTCGTCAACAAGACTGTTGGTCACGTTGGCGTTGATGCTCTTGGCCTCCTCGAAACCTATAGTGTCCTGCATACCCCTCGATGCCGTACCACCCGTTGTGCGGCTGTTCGTGTGAGAGCCGGCACCGCATTGCTCCTGCATGTTGCGTCTGCCGTACTTGGCGTAGCTTAGGTTGGCTATACGCCAGTGCATTAGGGCGTCTATCTGCTGCATGCCGCGCTGGACGCTGTAGTAGTGGAAGTCCGTCCACGTCATGCTCGCCGCAGTGCTGCTGCCAGTGACGCAGGCACGCAGTTTC
>CAVCAW010000050.1:0-13495 GCA_963600315.1 Bacteroidaceae bacterium
ACAAGCCGAGCGGACACATCACGGCAATACTGAACAGACGCCACCGCGTGCTGGCGAAGGTGACGAAGAAGGCCACCACGCGCAATGTGAAGATAGCCAACGTGGACACGGTGATGAACAATCTTGACGGCGAGATGACCTATTTCCCGTTGGATGACACGGACAGCAACAAATATACAGATGGCAGCGAGGCGAAACTTGACGGCACGGAAGGTGACTGGATGATGCTGGAGCCGTTCTTCTGGAGCAAGGGCGTGAACGACTACCTGAACGGGAAGAACTACAGCTGCTACTGCTCAAACGATGCCGACCACATGCCGTCATGTCCGGATGTGACCGTCGTCACGCTTGAAGATATCAAGAAGACGCAAGGCGGATATACGAGCGGCAAGAAGGTGATGAGCGGCAGGGACGTGATAACAAGCGCCTTTAGCAACGACAGTTCTTACTCCGTGTGCATGGTGAGCGTAACGGGTTACAAGCGGGTGCGTTTTCCGAGTGTGCCGGGCACTAACCTCGTCGGCAGTGTATTCGTGGACAGTTCGGGTGCCATCCTTCAGAGTATTGTAGTGCCTACGCTGAGTTTGAAATTTGAGGCGGGTATGTATCTCGTCAGTGATGTGCCAGAGAATGCCGTAGCCCTGTACTTCTCAATCCTGAACACTGCCGAATTTGACAAGGTAGTGCTGAGCAACAGCGACAAGATAGAGGACATGGAGCCCGACTGGGTGGCCAACGACGAGCATCTGTGTGCCGTGGTAGGCAGTTCGGTGGTAGGCAGCAAGTTGAGGGCTTGCATCACCGGTGGTTCGACAACGGCGAGCATGACGTGGACGGACTTCCATTATTACAGCGTGCAACGAGGAATGCAACAGATAGACGCACTGATGCACTGGCGCATCGCCAACCTGAGTTATGCCAAATACGGGCGGCGCGACATGCAGAGCCAATGCGGTGGCGGCTCGCATTCAAATAGTAGAACGACAGGCGGCACGGCATCGAGAGGCATACAAGACACCGTGGGCTATGACGAAGCGCACGACATCAATTCGAGCGTGACAAACAGTATCATCGACAACGTGGTACACCAATTCGCATGGTATGTGGACACGGATGGTTATGGCGCGGCCAAGGTGACGCAGGTGAACAATATCTGCTGTCTGGGCTACGAGGACATTTATGGCCACAAATGGGATATGATGGACTGCGTGGATTTGCCGAACGACAGCGGCAATGGCGGCAAATGGCGCATCTGGATGCCGGACGGTACGACGATGATGGCGAAGGGCGCAACAACCGGACTATGGATAGCTGGTGTGGTGCACGGCAAATATATGGCTGTAGTCCCGGCAGGTTCGGCAAACGGCTCCTCGAGCACCTATTATACCGACCGATATGAGTATTCCGGTAGTGTTGGCCGTGTGGTCTATCGCGGGTTCCGCGACGCGAGCGCGCTTGGCGGCGTCTCGTATGCGGATGCGAATCTCGATGCCTCGCATGCGTTTGCGCTTGTCGGCTCGCGTCTCGCCTTCCGCGGAAAAATCGTTAAAGCGCAAAGCGTCGCAGCGTATAAAGCGGTGACCGAGGTAGCGTAAGCGAAAGCGCCAAAGCGGGAGCGAAGCGACAAAACGAAAAGAACGGAGTCCGGATACTGCCCGAACCCCGTTCTTATTGTATTAAAACACCGGCGTCAGCCGGTCGAAAAATTTTGGATTTTAAGGGGTATCTCCACGATACGCTTCGTTTTACGAAAATATACGCTTCGTTTTGGGAAAGCGATACGTTTCGTTTTGCGGATTATAAAATTTCGGCGGAAACGCATGAGTTAGAGCAATAAAAAAAGCGGAGAACCGGCTTGCTTGGTGTGCGAGCTGGTTCTCCGCAGGTGGGTGTTGTTGCAATCCCGAGATTGTTGGCTCGGGGGTCGTGTCGCCTGGGGATTGCTACTAGTTCAGGAGTTGCATGATGTCTTGGGTTACGAGGTCGCTACGCAGTCGGTTGTCTGCTAGGAACTGCGCTATGTCGTAGCGGTCTACGAATCCCTTTTTTGCTCCGTAGCAGAGTACTTTCGTGTTTGAGTTGCCGAAGTAGCGGGCTAGCTTTTCGCCATAGCCTCCGTCGAGTGCGCCGTCTTCGAGTGTCACGACAACCTTGTGGTCGCTCTTGAGGCTCTCCATCAGTGTGGTGTCAATGCCGGTTATGTAGCGCGGATTGATGAGAGTGGGGTTGATGCCTTGGGTGCGGAGTTCTTCAGCCACCTTTGCTCCGAGGGCATAGAAATTGCCAAGTCCTAGGATTGCTACGTCCTTGCCACGGGTCACCACCTCATATTTGTTGAGGTCGGAGAAGTCGGCTGCCACAGGGCGGTCGGCTGCCACCGTGATGCCAAACGGCACGCGAATGGCCACAGGGTGCTCTCTGTAGCCGAGGCTCCAGTCGAGCATGGCGAGATATTCCTCGCGGTTGGTGGGAGCGAGGTAAACGAGGTTGGGAATGTTGGAAATCAGTGGTATGTCGTAGTGACACAGGTGGGTCACGTCGTTCATGGCTGTCAGCGAGCCCCACAACACGAGTATGGTGGCAGGGTTGTTGTTGACACACAAGTCTTGCGAAATCTGGTCGTAGGCACGCTGGATGAACGAGCTGCACACTCCAAACACTGGTTTGCCACCCGCCTTGGCTATGCCCGATGCCAGGGCTACGGCGTGTTCTTCGGCTATGCCAACGTCAACGAATTGCTTGCCAGCCTGCTTGCGTCGCTCGGGTGTCCACGCCCAGAGTCCTGGTGTGGCGGCAGTGATGGCGCAAAGGCTGCTGTCGCTCTTCATGAGTTCGAGCAGGTGGTTGACGGTAGCTTCTTCGTAGGTCTCGCCGCTGCCTGCAGATTTAGGTTTTCCGGTGGCTATGTCAAACGGTGAGCTCCAGTGCCAGCGCTCTTTGTCCTCTTCGGCAAATTTGTATCCCTTGCCCTTGAATGTGTTGATGTGTACGACAATGGGGTGGTCGGTGTCTTTCACTTGGCTGAAGGCTTCAATCAGTGAGGCTATGTCGTTGCCCTTGTTCACATAGATGTAGTCAAGTCCCATGGCGCGGAAGAGGTTGTTGGGGCAGGTGCCGTTGGACTGTCGCAGTTCTGCGAGGTTCTCGTACAGACCGCCGTGGTTTTCGGCTATTGACATCTGGTTGTCGTTGACGATGATGATGAGGTTGCTACCCATCTCGGCTGCCCAGTCGAGTCCCTCGAGTGCTTCACCACCGCTGAGCGACCCATCTCCAATCACGGCTATCACGTTGCCCTTGCCGCCAGTGAGGTCGCGGCCTTTGGCCAGTCCGCTGGCCAGGCTGACCGATGTGGAGGTGTGGCCTATGACGAAATGGTCGTGGGCGCTCTCTGATGGTTCGGAGTAGCCGGAGACATCGTCGTAGTGGTCTGCTGACAGGAAGGCTTCGGCTCGGCCTGTCAGCATTTTGTGGACGTAGCTCTGGTGGGAGACGTCAAAGACTATTTTGTCTTGCGGAGAGTTGAAGACGTAGTGCATGGCTATGGTTGCTTCGACCATGCCGAGGTTGGGACCGCAGTGTCCTCCGTGGGCGCTGAGTTTCTCTATTAGCAGTGTGCAAATCTCGCTAGCGAGTTCTTCCATCTGGGGCAGCGTGAGCCCCTTCACGTCTTGCGGTGAGTGGATGTGTTCGATGTGTCTCATTGTTCCAGTTTGTTGTATTCTTCATCGGTCACGGGGTCGAGCCATTCGTTGCTCGCATCGGTGCCTGGTATTTCAAAGGCTAGGTGGGCGAACCAGCTGTTGGCTGCGGCGCCGTGCCAGTGCTTCACGTTGGCAGGAATGTGTATCACCGTGCCAGGCAGTATCTGGCGTGCGGGCTGACCTTCTTCTTGATACCATCCGCTACCTGCCACTCCCACCAGCATCTGGCCTCCGCCGCTCTTGGCGTGGTGTATGTGCCAGTTGTTGCGGCAGCCGGGCTCGAAGGTCACGTTGGCGAAGGGTATTTGCGACGTTGATATCCTCGCCAGATAGCTGTTGCCCGTGAAGTATTTGGCATACGCTGTGTTGGGTTCGCCCACGGGGAATATCATCTCTTTTTGGAAGGTCTCTTTGGCGTCGTTGGCCTGCAGGCTGTCGTTCCATACCTCTTTGGCAAGGTTGAATGCGCCCCAGGCTTTGGGCCAACCGGCATAGAAGGCTATGTGGGTGATGATTTCAGCAATCTCGGTGCGTGTGATACCGTTTTTCTTGGCTTCCTTGAGATGGTATAGGAGCGAGTTGTCGGTGATACCCTGACTGATGAGCGATGTGACGGTCACAAGGCTGCGGTCTCTTAGGCTGAACAAGTCGTTGCGGCTCCACACTTCGCCGAAGAGGATGTCGTCGTTGAGGTGGGCAAACTCGGGGGCGAAGGTGCCCAGCGCTTGTCGGCCGGCTGTTTGTGTAATTTTTTGTTGTGCCATGTTGGTTGATGTTACTAGCAGCAGCGACAGCAATGCCACTGCCTGTTTGATTGTTTTGTTCATGTTGATTATGCTTAATGAAAGAGAGTGTGGGGTCATTATGCTGTGCGATATTGCGACGGGGTCATATTGGTGTGTCGCTTGAAGAATCTCACGAAGTGTTGTGGATACTCAAATCCCAGGCGGCTGCCCACTTGCGAGATGGTCAGCGTCATGTCGTTGAGCAATTCCTTGGCACTGGTGAGTATGTGGTCAGCGATGAAGTCTTGTGCCGTGCGACCCGTTTCGGTCTTGACCAGTTCGCCGAAGTAGCCGGGAGTGAGGTGGCATTTGTCGGCAAAATAGGCTACGGTGGGGAAACCCTGTCTTGATGCGTCGTTGGCGAGATAGTCGTTGAGCATGCGCTCAAACTCCATGATGGTGGAGTGGTTGATTTCTTCGCGGGTGATAAACTGTCGTTCGTAGAAGCGCAGGCAGTAGTTGAGCAATACCTCTATGTTGCTCACTATCAGGCGTCGTGAGTGGCGGTCGATGGCATGTTGCATCTCCTGATGTATGATGTCGAGCACTGACCGTATGGTTACCACCTCCTGTGCCGACAAGTGGAGAGCCTCGTTGCTGCTATAGGAGAAGAAACCATACTTGGATATCTCGCGCCCCAGTGATGTGCGCGCCAATAGGTCGGGGTGGAACACTATGGCGGTCCAGCGTGGGTAGATTACTTCGGGGTTGTGCTTCACACCTACCGTTTGTCCCGGAGCGAACGACGTGATGGTCATCTCGTCGAAGTCATACTTGGTGCGTCCGTATGAGATGAGGCAGCCTTTGTTCTCCTTCAGAAACAGGGCGTAGAGCCCATAGTGGTAGATGCCGTCTTGCAATCTCTTGTCCTGGTCTTGTCTCACCACCGATACAAGGGGGTGGACTGTCTCGAAACCGTAGAAGTTGTTGAACTCCTCAACGGTGTCAAACCTTATGTCTTTGTCTGTTGTCATAACTCTGTGGGCGGTTACTCTTCTGTCTGTTGCAAAATTACTAAGTCGTGGCAATACGGCTCATACCCAGCTTGATGAATTTGTTACCAATTTTTCGCTGCATGAACAAAAAAAGCCCTGCGTTCACATCTTAAATAGTGTGTGAACACAGGGCTTTCGTATTGGGTGCCAACCTTGCGGTCGGCAGTTAGGTCTTGGCGTTGTGTGTGTTAGCCTTTCGCTATTACATCATGCCACCGCCCATGCCGCCGGCAGGCATTGCCATCTGAGGAGTGTCCTCTTTCTTGTCGCAGATTACGCACTCGGTGGTGAGGAACATGCCTGCAATTGAAGCTGCATTCTCAAGAGCCACGCGTGTAACCTTGGCTGGGTCAACTACTCCGGCTGCGCGGAGGTCTTCGTAGGTCTCGGTCTTAGCGTTGAAGCCATAGTTGCCCTTGCCTTCGCGAACGTTGTTGACTACCACTGCACCTTCAAGTCCTGCGTTGTGGCAAATCTGGCGCAGAGGCTCCTCGATGGCGCGACGTATGATGTTGATACCGGTTGTTTCGTCGGCATTGTCACCCTTCATGCCTTCGAGGGCTGCTTGGGCGCGCAGGTAGGCTACGCCACCGCCGGTCACGATGCCTTCCTCAATGGCTGCGCGGGTAGCGCAGAGGGCATCGTCGCAACGGTCTTTCTTTTCTTTCTGCTCGGTCTCTGATGATGCGCCGACCTCAAGCACACATACACCGCCGCTGAGCTTGGCAAGACGCTCCTGGAGTTTCTCCTTGTCGTAGGAAGAAGTGGTGTTGGCTATCTCAGACTTAATCTGGTTGATGCGGTCCTTGATGTTTTGTGGGTCGCCAGAGCCGTTGACGATGGTGGTGTTGTCCTTGCTCACGGTTATCTTCTCAGCTGTGCCGAGCATGTCGATGGTGGCCTGCTCAAGCTTCAGACCCTTCTCCTCAGAGATAACTACGCCGCCAGTAAGGATAGCGATGTCTTCGAGGATAGCCTTGCGGCGGTCGCCGAAGCCAGGAGCCTTCACAGCGCAAATCTTGAGCTGTGTGCGCAGGCGGTTGACCACGAGAGTGGTGAGAGCCTCAGAGTCTACGTCTTCAGCTATGACGAGCAACGGACGGCCTGACTGCACTGCGGGTTCGAGGATAGGCAAGAAGTCTTTGAGGGTGGATATTTTCTTGTCGTAGATGAGGATGTAGGGCTTCTCCATAGCGCACTCCATCTTCTCGGTGTCTGTCACGAAGTAAGGCGACAGGTAGCCACGGTCAAACTGCATTCCCTCTACGGTCTTGAGCAGAGTCTCGTTGGTCTTGCCGTCTTCGATGGTGATCACACCGTTCACGCTTACAGCACGCATGCCGTCGGCGATGAGCTTGCCGATTTCGGGGTCGTTGTTGGCTGAGATGGTGGCTACCTGCTCGATTTTGTCGTAGTTGTCCTCCACTTTCTCTGCCTGAGCCTTGATGGACTCAACGACCTTGGTTACAGCCTTGTCGATACCGCGCTTCATGTCGAGCGGATTGGCACCGGCTGCCACGTTCTTCATTCCCTCAGAGAGGATGGCCTGAGCCAGCACTGTGGCGGTGGTTGTTCCGTCGCCGGCATCGTCACCAGTCTTGCTTGCTACGCTCTTGACCAGCTGTGCGCCAGCGTTTTCAAAAGCGTCGTCAAGTTCTATTTCTTTGGCTACCGAAACACCGTCCTTGGTGATTCTGGGAGCACCGAACTTCTTGTCGATAACAACGTTGCGGCCTTTAGGACCGAGGGTTACCTTCACTGCGTTGGCCAGAGCGTCAGCGCCAACCTTGAGCGATTCACGTGCGTTTACGTCGTATTTAATTTCTTTTGCCATAATTGTTTCCTCCTTTGATTAATGTTTGTCAATAAAATTAGTCGATAACAGCCACTACGTCCGACTGGCGCATGATGAGATATTTCTCACCTTCGAATTCAATCTCGGTGCCAGCATACTTGCCGTAGAGAACCTGGTCGCCCTCCTTGAGAATCATTTTCTCGTCACTCTTGCCCTCGCCAACGGCGATGACTGTGCCCTGGAGTGGTTTCTCCTTTGCGGTATCTGGAATGATGATGCCACCTACGGTCTTCTCCTCGGCTGCTGCGGGAGAAATCAATACTCTGTCTGCTAATGGTTTCAGTTTCATAGCTTGTAATTTATTTAGTTGTTTTATTGTTGGGTTATTTCGCCGGCTGCTGTCAGCCGTCTGCTGTATTACAACAAAGCAAGCTGTGTGCCAAAGTTATTTTGCCGGCATAAAAAGTTTTTCTTTTTCTCCTGACTTAAAGTATGGCAGTGCGAAAAATTTACCTTCGCCTCCGCTCAGCTTGCCGTCGAGCAACACGGCGCGGTCTGTTTTGGTGAACTGCTGGTTGATGGCTGCCTTCCTGTCGAGACTGTCGCTGGCTCCCGTACCTATATAATAGTATACAAAGGGACCGCGCTGCAGCGCTACGCTGTCGGGCTTGTCGTTGTGCGTGATTCGCATGATGGGGTTGGGAATCCTGATGGTTACGATGTCGCCCGGTGTCCACTGCCGTGTTATCACGACATATCCGTTCTCAACTATGGGGTGGTGGAGTGCTGTGCCGTTGACCATTATCACCACATTGTTTTTACGTAGGGTGGTAGCGCTGAAATTGGGCAGCGAGGTTGTGCTGGTTGCCCACGAGGGAATGCGCAGACACAGGCTTGCATCGCAGGGGGGCTGGTGCCTTGTGCTGTCGTGGTAGATTCGTTTTTGGTAGATATTGAGTGAGTCGTAGTCCTCCACCTCAATGGGGTCGTTGTTGTTGGAGACTGATATGGTAGTCTCGTTGTACCACGGACTGCTGTTGATGCTTCGCAAGAAAAGGTCGAGTTTCTTGGTCTTGATATGGGCATTGGTGCGCATCAGCATGTTGACATAGACGTTGCTGCCCGAGGTGGAATATGCCATCTGGCTGATGTTGCGCAGTAGTTGTGTGGCTTCGTCTTTGGCAGCACCCGGCGCTTCGTGTTGCCAGTGCGCCAAGATGCTGTTGGTGAGAATGTGTTCGGCGATGTCCATATATTTGGCTTTGCCCGTGAGCTGGTTGAGGGTGAGGCATTGCTTGAAGAGTTTGAGCGACTGGGCGAGACTGCCGTCGGGGAGCTCGCCAAGCAGGTTGAGGCTGTCAAGAGTTAGGGCGCATTGGTGCTCCAGCTTGGCTATGCGCGATTGCGACAAGGCCTTGACTTTGTGTGCTGCAGCGGGTTGGGTAGTCATGGTGGTGTTAAGGGCTTTTTGCTGTAGGTTGTACCAGAAGAAGTCCATGAGGTAGATGCTGTCGCACTCGATGGGGCGCAGTGGTGTTGAGGGCTTGCGCTGGGCGAAGCCGCCCATAGTGATCATCAGTAATATGGCGGTGAGCGTGATGCGTGTTGCTAGTGATGTCTTTGCCATGTGGCGTATTTTTTTAGGGGTGAATGGTTGTTGGGTGGTCTGCTGGTGTTGTCAGGGCTCTTGAATTCGTAGTTTGCCTACCAGTTTGCGTGTGGTGCCGCTGCCCACGATGGGGGCGTGGGCGTCTTCGGGAAATACTATGCAGAACTCGCCAGGGCACAGCGTGAACCACTTGTCGCTGCTAGCTGTGTAGAAAGCCCGGTCGTGCTCTATGTCGAAGGGTTCGTCGCTGTCGCCCAGGGTGCTCAGGTGGCGCCAGCCGAATTCTTCGGTAGCGGTGAGGGGTATGTGTACGTCGATATATCGGCGGTGAATCTCAAGTCGTTGCTTGTTGCGCTCAATGAGTGTAGCCTCGTCGAGGTTTACGAAGAGGTCGTCGCCTTGGAGTGTGGTGCGTCCCGGCTCCATGCGGCTGAAGTCGTGGCTGTCTACGTAGTCAAAGAGTTGCTTGAGCAGCGGGTGTAGAGTCTCGTAGTGTTTTCTGTCGGTCAGTTTGGCTATAATCATGGTGTGTGTTTTTTAGTTGTATTAGTGGTGAGTGGTGGATTGTCAGTGCTGTGAGTTGCGCAGGGCTCGCCATGTCAGGGTGTTGATGTCCTGGCGGTTGGGCACGATGAGCGACAGCAGCAGGGCTACGCCTATCGCCACCACCATACTGGCGAATCCGAACAAGAAGAAGTTGACTTGAGTGCAGTAGTTCATGTAGAACACCGTCAGCGTGCCGCACACGAAGCCCGCAAGGGCGCAAGTGGCATTGATGCGCTTGAAGAAGACGCCCATCACGAAGAGTGCGCCCACGGAGCCGGTGAGCAGACCGAGAATGGTGTTGAAATAGTCGAGCAGTGAGTGGATATCTGCCAGCGCCATCAATACGGCTATCACCGTGCCGGCGGCTCCTGTCGCCACTCCTGCCCACCGTGCCGTCAGCAGTGTGGTTCGTTCGCTAGCCGTCGGTCGCCACCGCTTGAAGAAGTCGAGGGTAAACGCTGTGCTCACCGAGTTGATGTTGGACGAAATGGTGCTCATTGTGGCTGCAAACAGGGCGGCTATGAGCAGTCCGGCTATGCCCTGTGGCAGCTGGCTTATCATGAAGAACGGGAAGATGGTGTCGGTCTTGCTCAGACTAATGTCGAGAGCGGCGGGGTGGGTCTTGAAGAAGGTGTAGAGTCCTGTGCCTATGGTGTAGAACACCACCGATACCACTATCTGCAGCACGGCGTTGGTGAATATGCTCCGCTTGGCGGAGTGCTCGTCGTGCGTGGTCATGTAGCGTTGTATCACGGTCTGGTCAGAGGTGTAGGAGATGAGGTTGTTGGCCAATCCGCCTATGATGATAACCCAGAATGTGGGGGTGCGGTAGTCCAGCGACCAGTCGAAGAGCGTGAACTTGTGGTCTGCCAAACCTGTTTGCATAAATCCTGCAGCCCCTCCCTGAGTTTGTGTCACCAGATAGACGGCTGCAAAGACGGCTCCGCCCACCAGGATAATGCCCTGCACCACGTCGCCCCACACCACGGCCTCCATGCCGCCCATGGTGCAATATACTATGGTTATGGCTGCCATTAGGCCTATGCACACGAAGATGTTGATGCCCGTCACTGCCGACAGAGCTATCGAGGGCAGGAAGAGTACCAGCGCCATGCGTGCCACCATGAAGGCTATGAACAATGCGCTCGCCATGGCTCTCACCCCATAGCTGAAGCGCTGCTCCAGATAGGCGTATGCCGAGCTGGCATTGAGGCGGCGGAAGAACGGCAGAAAATATTTCACCACCGGAAAGGCCACAATCAGTATCATTATCTGCATTGGGTAGTATTTCCAGTCGGTGGCATAGGCTTTGGCGGGAATCGACATATAGGTGATGGCGCTTATGATGGTGGCAAAGATGCTCACGCCGGCAGCCCACCAAGGAATGCGCCCTCCGCCGGTGAAGAAGTCGTTGACACTCTTCTCTCTGTGCATAAAGGCATAGCCCAGTGCGAGCATGCCCAGCAGGTAGATGCCCACCACAGCCCAGTTGACCCACCCAAACGAGCTGTGGCTCTCCACGCTCACTGCCGTCACCTTGTTCGACCTGATGCCGGGCTTCAGTTCGCCGTTGATGACCACCAAGCTGCGGTGGCTGCCAGTGTTGATGCTCACCAAGGCGGCTCCGGCTCTTGCCAGCAGTGTGTTGCCGGGCAGTGAGACCCATGTGTCGGTAATGGTGTTATAGACCAGCGGATTGGTGTTGAAACGATACCACTCCGGCTTGTGAAGCATATAGGCAGTCTGCCAAGCCTTGCTGTCGGTTGCAGCAGTGTCGCTGAGCATTGCCATCGCCTTGTCAAACACCTGCTTGTTCACTCCGCCCATGCACACTATGTTCGAATTGCCGTAGCCCGTGCACACGGCTCCCGCCACGGCTCCCGGCTTGCCGTCGATGACAATCGGTGTGGTCTCTCTCCACGTCTGCGTCGTGGGGCTGTATCTTAGGGCTGTGGCATTGGTCCCCCCAGCGTGGTAGCCTCCGATGAGGTAGAAAGCGTAGCCTGTGGCATTGTCTTGCACTGCGGCAGTGGGCTGCAGGCGCGGCTTGCCGGGGAAGTCGGGCAGCCGTTCCCAACTCTCTCCGTTAGGATATCTCAGTCTGTAAGCCCGGTGCGACACCTTGCCGTCGCTCTGACCGCCCGCTACATATATATAGCCGTCCTTGCCCATGGCTCCTGCCATGTTATCTAGGGCGATGGGCAGTGAGGGCAGGGTGGTGACGCTCACTGAGCCATCATCGTCGGCGCTCATCTTCCACACGGCCCTGAGGCTGTGTTGTCCGTCGGTGCCGCCAACACACACCACGCCGTCAGTCGTGCTCACCGCCACTCCGTAGGCTGACGCTGTGGGGATAGTGCCGGCATGTTTCCATTTAGTCGGGCTGTTGGTGTTGATGGCAAAGATGTGGTTGTAGAATTTCTTCTTGCCGCCCTGTGTCGCTGGAGTGTCGGGGAAATTGCATCCCCCTGCCACCACAATCCATTCACCACTCACTCCAGCGTAGGCAGCCGCTACGCCCTCGCCGCACTCCGTGTGTAGCGGAGTGAGCGATTTGAAGGACAGGGTGTTGAATTGTTCCAGCGAATTGTTGCTGCCCACTGCCGTCAGCGGCAGGAGCAGTAGTAGGGTGAGTATCCAAGTCGTTAGATTGTGTATTGGTCGGGTCATTGGGGTGTAGGTGTCAAGCGTGTGTAGGGGCTACCAGTCGATTTCGTTCTTGCCGTGTTCGCGCAGATAGGCATTGCAGCGCGAGAAGTGGTGGTTGCCGAACCACCCGCCGCGGTTGGCTGATAGGGGCGAGGGGTGTACCGACTCCAGCACGAGGTGACGCTCGCTGTCGATGAGTTGAGCCTTTGAGCGAGCATAGCCACCCCACAAGAGAAATACCAAATTGTCGCACCCCTGGCTCAAGGCGCTAATGGCAGCGTCGGTAAAACGCTCCCAGCCGTGGCGCTGGTGGCTCCCAGCCTGATGGGCACGCACCGTCAGGGTGGCGTTGAGCAGCAGCACCCCTTGGCGAGCCCATCGCGTGAGGTCGCCCGTGGGCGGCACTGGCTTGCCCAAGTCTTGCCCTATCTCCTTAAAGATGTTCTGCAGCGAAGGGGGAAAAGCCACTCCCTCTGCCACCGAGAAGCTCAGACCTTGCGCCTGTCTTGGCTCATGGTAGGGGTCCTGACCGATGATGACTGCCCTCACGTCGTCGAAGGGACAGAGATTGAAGGCATTGAATATGAGCTGCCCAGGTGGGTAGCAAGTGCCGGCTGCATACTCGCGACGCACAAAATCGGCAAGTTCGGTGAAATAGGGCTTGTCGAACTCCCCGCCGAGGTGCTGTCGCCACGATTCCTCTATCTTTACTTCCATGTATATATATAAATAGGTATAGGTGCTTGCTGTGATATTCTCCTACAAAAGTAATGATTTTCTTTTTGACTGACGAAAAAATAGAAGAGGGCTATGTGCGTTCTGAAAAATGTTGATGGTTATTGACGTAGCCTTGACGAGCAATGGGGTTCGGCGGGCGTGGGGCACAAATTTGAAAACATCGCTTAAAATATTTTTAGAAAATTTTATATCAAAAATTTGTATAACAACTCAGATATTTGTACTTTTGCACCTAAAGTTTAGCGCATAGGTTGTTAAGCGCTGCGCCTATTGAAAAAAGATGTTTTTGAGAACGGCATCAGGTGCCGTCTGCAGTTGAAAAATGTATATGTTGTCTTGCGGATATACTAACCGTGAATTATTGTCCACCCCAGTCATTATGACGATAGGGGGGGGTAAAAATGCGTTTACCAGCCTGCAGAAGGTTGGTGTCAGCGACAGATATATCCAACAGGGAGCCGTGAGTCTGACTCGAGTCAGACTCACGGCTTTTGGCGTATCTATGTCGCCGCTCAAATTTCGTTCAAAACAATATTTTCTTAATTAATAACAAATAACTAAAATTCAATGCTATGAGAAAAACTAAACTCTTTTTATTGAGTCTCTTCTCGCTGATGCTGTCATTGACTGCGTGGGCAGAGGATGCCGTAGTAAATGTGTCTACAAGCATGGAT
>CAVCAW010000051.1:0-8773 GCA_963600315.1 Bacteroidaceae bacterium
CGTCGGGATACTACGGGACTCGACTCAACCTCTTTGTTTGGTGTGTCGATGCACGGCAATAACCAGACTCTGACTCTTCAGAACAATGTCGTCAAGCTTGATATCAATACTCATGGTGGCGTTATTGCCAAAGCAGTGCTCAAGACTTTCAAGAACCAGCAGAAAAAGCCTGTCGTTATGTTTGACGACAACAACTCCAAACTCAACTTCGTGCTGGAATCTAAAAATGAGAATATAAATACCAGCGATTTGTATTTCACTCCCTCCAATGCTACCGACTCCACACTGACACTCGTTGCCCAGACCATCGACGGCGGCCAATTTGCCATAGACTACCATCTTCATGCCGGCACCTACATGGTCGACATGACGGTCAGAGGCGGCAATGGACTCGATAAGCATTTTTCTCCCGGCAGCAAGTCGCTTCTCGTAGAGTGGACTGACTCCATCACGCAGCAGGAGAGGGGCTACAAGTTTGAGCAACAGCGTTCCTCTCTCACTTACAAAGAGAAGGGGGAGGGTACTGACTATCTGCGTGCCGAGACTGACAAAGAAGAAAAGGTTGATGAAACTCTTGACTGGGTGGCATTCAAAAACCAATTCTTTAGCTATGTG
This sequence comes from Bacteroidaceae bacterium, assembly GCA_963600315.1. Taxonomy (GTDB): domain Bacteria; phylum Bacteroidota; class Bacteroidia; order Bacteroidales; family Bacteroidaceae; genus UBA6382. The sequence continues at coordinate 616 of CAVCAW010000051.1, forward strand.
CTCATCGGTTACAATGATTTCAAGGAGACAACTCTGACCACCACGCCTCTCGAAAAGGGTAGCGGCTACCTGTCGTACTATACTGCTCAGATGAAGACACAGTTCGACCCGAGCGGACAGACTCCTACCAAGATGCAGTTCTACATCGGTCCCAATAAGTACAGACTGCTACAGAAGATGAATCACTACACCCTCGACGGACGCGATTTGGGACTGGAGGAACTCGTCTACCTGGGCTGGCCTTTGTTTAAGTATATCAACAGATACATTACCATCTATTTGTTTGACGGGCTTACCTCTATCGGACTCTCCATGGGCATGGTGCTGCTTGTCATCACTCTAATCCTGAAAATCGTGGTTTATCCTGCTACCAAGAAGAGCTACATGTCGAGTGCCAAGATGAGAGTGCTACGACCCAAGGTGGAAGAAATCTCCAAGAAATATCCCAATCAGGAAGACGCTCTCAAGAAGCAACAGGAGACGATGCAACTCTACAGCCAGTATGGTGCTAACCCTATGGGCGGTTGCCTGCCAATGCTTATTCAGATGCCTATCTGGATTGCCATGTTCAATTTCGTGCCTAATTCCATTGAGCTGCGTCAGCAGCCATTCTTGTGGGCCGACGACCTCTCTACCTACGAAAACATTCTCACGTGGGATCACTCTATATGGTTGATTGGTGACCACTTGAGCATCTTCTGTGTGCTCTTCTGCGTCAGCAACTTGCTCTACTCGTGGCTCAGCATGCGCCAGCAGCGTGACACGATGGCTATGCAGCAAGCTGGTCAGATGAAGATGATGCAGTGGATGATGCTGTTCATGCCAGTGATGTTCTTCTTTATCTTCAATGACTACGGCTCGGGATTGAACTACTATTATTTCATCTCCCTCTTAGGCTCTGCCGTCACCATGTGGTTCCTCCGCTGGCGCACCGACGATGCCAAGCTCTTGGCAAAACTCGAGGAGAACTACCGTAGAAACAAAGACAATCCCAAGAAGATGAGTGGCATTGCCGCCCGCCTCAAGGCTATGCAGGAACTGCAGGAACAACAGCAGCAGTTGAGAAACCGCAAGTAGTGTAGCTGTACTGCGCAGACGTGTTCGTATGCTTTCTTCCACCGGGTTGACTACTTGTCTCTCCGCAACTTGAATTTCGCATCTATATTTTATAATGTATTAAGAATACAGCAATGAAGAAGTTTTTGATTTTACTGCTGGTTACTAATTTGGCAATTATGGTGAAGTCTGGCAATAACGAAACCACGGATTTCATAGGGCGCACCACCCCAACGCTCAAGTCCGACCTCCTCACTCCCGATGCTCTTTGGGCAATGGGTAGGATTGGAGCCCCCCACATGTCGTCCGACGGCAAGATGATGGTCTATAATGTGACCTACTATAGCGTCAAGCAAAACAAGAGCCATTCTGTGCTCTATCTGATGGACTATGGCTCTTGCAAGGTCACCCAACTCACCACCTCGCCCCAGTCTGAAAGCAATGCCGTCTTCATTTGCAACAATACCAAGATTCTGTTTTGCAGCCAAGGGCAGCTGTGGACTATGGATATCGATGGCACCAACCGTAAGGTCGTGGCAACCCATCAGTCCAGCGAGGGCGAAATTGAGGACTTCCTGATTTCTCCTGACGAGAGCAAGATTATACTGGTGCGCCAAGTCGATACCAATGCTTCAATTCAGCAGAATCCCTCCGACCTATCTCAGTCAACTGGCATGGTTATCAACGACATGATGTATAAACACTGGGACCATTTTGTCAAGACAATACCTCATCCCTTTGTTGCCAACTTCTCTGTTGACGGAGTAGGGGAGGAAAAGGACATCCTCAACGGCGAACCGTTCGAGTGTCCGTCGCTTCCGTTTGGCGGAGTAGAGGAACTGGCTTGGAGTCCCGATGGCAAGTCGATTGCCTATGCTTGCCGCCGAAAAACAGGGCGGGCTTATTCCGTGTCTACCGATACAGATATTTTTCTCTATGATGTCGCAAGCGGTCAAACGACAAACCTCTGCAAGCCCGAGGGCTATGAGGAGCCCGAGATTGACTGCACCGTGTCATTGGAGAATCAGAAGACCAACGAGAACCCTGACAACAACGTGGGCTATGACCAGCAGCCCAAGTTCTCGCCCAACGGCAAATACATCACCTGGACTTCGATGGCTCGTGGGGGCTACGAGAGCGACAGGGCGCGCCTCTGTGTCATGGATTTGGCTACAGGCAAGAAGACTTACGTGACCGAATCTTTTGAGTCAGGTGTCGACACCTATTGCTGGAGCGTAGACTCCAAGGCTCTCTTCTTCACCGGAACATGGCACGGAACGACCCATGTCTATAAAGTGGGGCTTGATGGTAAGTATACCAAGATTACTGACGGAGATTTCGACTATTCGCTCACTGATGCTTTCCCCGACGGTAAGCATTTGTTGGTGAAGCGCCACTCTATGAGCGAAGCCGACGAACTCTTTGTCGTTGACTTGACAGCCCGCAAGGAGAAGAATCTCACTAAGGTCACTCACGAAAACGACCAGTTCTTCGAAAACCTCTCAATGGGCGATGTCACTGAGCGCTGGGTTACCACTGTTGACGGCAAGCGTATGCTCTGTTGGGTCGTCTATCCGCCTCATTTCGATGCTACCAAGAAATATCCGACTCTGCTGTTCTGCGAAGGTGGGCCCCAGAGTGCAGTCAGCCAGGCTTGGAGCTTCCGCTGGAATTTCCAGCTCATGGCAGCCAACGGCTATATCGTAATCCTGCCGTCCCGCCGTGGTGTGCCCGGTTTTGGCATGGAGTGGCTTGAGGAAATCAGTGGTGACTACACTGGGCTTTGCATGCAGGACTATCTGTCGGCAATCGACGATATCTCCAACGAACCCTATGTTGACAAAGACAAACTCGGCTGCGTAGGCGCAAGCTTCGGCGGCTATTCTGTCTATTGGCTTGCCGGTCACCACGAGGGGCGTTTCAAGGCTTTCATTGCCCACGACGGCATCTATAATACTCAGCAGCAGTATGTCGAGACCGACGAACTCTGGTTCCCCAATTGGGACATGAAGGCTGCGCCATGGCATAAGGACGGCGGTGTGTCACGCAAGGTGTTTGAGGACTCTCCTCACCTCAGTGTTGACAAATGGGATACACCTATTCTTTGTATCCATGGCATGCTTGACTATCGCATCATGTTCACCCAGGCTGAGTCAGCCTTCCAGGCTGCAAGGCTGCGTGGTGTTCCTGCCCAATTGCTACTGTTCCCCGACGAGAACCACTGGGTCCTGAAGCCTCAAAACGGTATCCTGTGGCAACGTACTTTCTTTGGGTGGCTTGACCGCTGGCTCAAGTAGCACGACGAGATGATTTCAATACTCATTCCTGTCTACAACTACGACTGCACTGAGCTTGTTGCCGAACTCGCTCATTCTTGCGTGTCGGCAAGTGTGGATTTTGAAATCATCGTCGGCAACGACTGCAGCACTGACCCCGCTGTCATCAAGACTCTCGAACGCATGGCTCAGTCTGACTACTGCCGCGTGGTCAACATGCAGCAAAATATAGGCAGGGCTTTCATTCTCAATGAAATATCGCGATATGCCCGTTTTCCGCTATTGCTCATAATGGACAGCGATGCCCGCTTGGCTGACGACTCGTTTATCGCCAACTACCTGAAGGCAGCTGCTGGCCACGATGTCGTCTGCGGAGGAATAGCCGTGCGTGAGTCCGACAAGTCTCACGACAATCTGTTGCGCTACCGCTACGAACGCAGCGCCACCAAGTCGCGGGCATTGAGCTATCGCCTGCAGCATCCCTATGAGAAGTTCAGTACGTTCAATCTGCTCATTCGCAAGCAAGTCTTCGACCATATCAAGTTCGACTCCCATTGCCATCAGTATGGCTATGAAGACACCGTGTTGGGACTCGACCTCATGCGTCAGCACATTCCAGTCCTCCATGTCTATAATCCGCTGATTCACACTGGCATCGACAGCAATGCCTCCTTCCTCCACAAGACCGACCAGTCGCTTGAGGTGCTCCTCAATCTCGACTCGTTCTATCAAGAACATATTCGCTTGTCGCGGGTGACTCTTGCCCTTCAGCGCAACCGCCTCCTGTGGCTCCCTGTGTTGTTTCACCGAGTGTTCGGTAGCCTTGAGCGCTCGGCTTTGATGCGCTGTCCTGGTGTTGCCTTGTTTTGGCTCTACAAGTTGGGACGCTTCAGTTGCTTGCTTAATGGTAGGGCGAAGAAAAAACAAAAAGGTTGTATCGGTGGATGTGATGAAACTCCTTAGAATAAAGGATTTGAGAGCCCCCATATCGTGGGTTTCCAACTCAAGGAAGGCATGCCGTTGACATAAGGAACGATCTCGGAAAGATAGTAATCAAATGACGAGTATCCCAATCAGACCGATACAACCGATGCAAAGATACTACTTAATTCCATAACTCAATACTAAACTCATTTTTTTTTTGCAAAAACCTTAGACACTTCAACCAGCCCGCTTTAGTGTGGGCACAATATTTATCATAAATGTTTAAATCACAATTTTTCATGAAACCGGTTTTCGTGTTTCATCAGTTCAACGGCAAGACCTACTCTGCCTTTAGCAGCATGAAGAAGGAAATCCGCATTGGGGTGCTCTCAGTAGTCACTCTGACCATGGCGCCATGCGACGCTCTGGCCACCCATACGGACACTCTTCTCGTTGCAGGCGACAGAGAGACCGAGGTCAACGTTAATCTTGACGAAGCCTTGATTACCGGCACGCAGCTCCCCATGTCTGCCAAGAATGCGTGGAGCAAAATTGTCGTGATTACACGACAGGAGATTGAACGGGCGAAATGCCAGACTATTAACGACATTCTCAAGCTGTGCCCTGAAGTCGATGTTCGACAGCGTGGGGCTATGGGAGTACAAACCGACCTGTCGCTTGGCGGTGGAACTTTCGACCAGGTGTCTGTCATGCTCAACGGCATCAGTGTCAACAGTCCCCAGACGGGTCACCTGAGCGCAGACTTCCCCGTCGCAATGGCCGACATCGAGCGAATCGAGATTCTTAACGGAGCCTCTTCGCGAACTTTCGGAAGCCAAGCTCTCAACGGAATTATCAACATCATCACTCGCACCGAACCATCGTCTAATGCAGGTGCCCACCTCGAGGCTGGTTCCTATGGCACCCTGGGAATAGGTGCCCACGCCAATATTTCTTCCAAGGGAATGCGCAACCGTGTTTCAACGGATTATTTGCACACCGACGGAGCTGTTGCCAACAGCAAGTTCGGCAGAAACAGAATCTTTTATCAAGGCAGATGGGCTGACGAAAGCACCAGCCTTAGTTGGTTTGCCGGCTACAGCAACCAACGCTATGGTGCCAACACTTTCTATTCAGCCAAATATTCCAACCAATGGGAAGAAGACCAAAGGTATATGGCAGCCGTGTCAGCCGAGTCCAGAGTCGGCAAAATCAAACTGCGACCTTCTGCCTCTTTCATTCGTAACTACGACCACTTCCAACTCATTCGCCACTCGTCGACAGGTGAAAACTTTCACCGCACTGATGTCAGCACCATTCGCCTTAGCGGTAGCGGCAGCTGGCTACTCGGCAAGACGGCTATGGGTGCCGAAATAAGGCACGAAGGCATCCTGTCCACCAATCTCGGTCGCCCTCTCGATGAGTCCCAGCAGGTCAGAATTGAGCACAAGTCCGACCGTTACTATGACCACCGCGACAGCCGCACCAACACCAGTGCCTTTGTGGAGCACGCCTTTTCGCTTGGCGGACTTGCGGCAAACGTAGGCGTGATGCTCAATCGCAATTCAGCCGTCGACGACAAATATCGCCTCTATCCCGGAATTGACCTTGGCTACTCTGTCTCGACCTCCGTTAGGGCTTACTGCTCGTGGAACAAATCCATGCGTATGCCTACGTTCACCGACCTCTACTATAAGTCGCCCACTCAGGAGGGCAATGTGGGGCTGAAGCCCGAGCAACTCTCAACCGTCAAGTTCGGCGCCGACTACACCGGCAGACTGGCTACCGTTAGCATGTATGGCATCTATCGGCGAGGCAGCCACATGATCGACTGGGTGATGTACAACCAAGACGACATCTACCACTCAGCAGCCTTCAAACTCGACAACTGGCAGTACGTTGCCAGTGCCCGACTCAATCTTGAACGCATCTTCCCCTCTCAGAGAATTTTCAGGTCTTTGAGTATGGCTTATATCTATAATGTCCAGAAGAGGCACGACGACATCGAAATCTATCAGTCCAACTATGCCCTCGACTATCTGCGCAACAAGGTCACGGCATCGCTGGAGCATAATGTCTGCAAAAACCTGTCGGCGACTTGGTTCTTCCGTTGGCAAGAGCGTCGAGGAACCTATCTGGCGTATGCCAATGGTGCCTCCTGTCAGCGGGCATATCATCCCTATGCCCTCTTCGACCTCAAAATCCGTTGGGACCGCCCGTCCTACAATATCTACGCTTCGCTCGAAAACCTGTTGGCTCACCGCTACTACGACCTGGGGTCTGTGCCGCAGCCCCGATTCACATTCCTCGTAGGTGCCAACTACAAGCTCAACTTCAAGACGCACAAGCATGATTAGGTGTGCGCAGTGAGCCTTCGTGCCCACATTCGCATTCCATGACGCAACATACCAGCAAGGGGGTGCCTCGTTAAGAGGTGCCCCTTTTTTTTGTTGTCGTTGCCAACTCTAACAAGAAATCATACGCTCTCAACGGTCAAATTCCTGACACTCACACCGTTAGCCTTGATTTAACGACAAAACCCGCTTGACCTGCCGACTGAATTTCCGCCGAAACGTTTGTCAATTTCCGCGGAAAATGACAAACACTTCGCCCGAGACTGATATCAATTTCCGCGGAAATTGATATCGTTAGGTCAACATAAAAGATTGGCTTGTGGCTTATATGCGTACGTTAGAACGCACTGACCGAGTCGAAAATACAATCAAAGATTCTTACACGATGTTGCCATAGTCGCAACCGTCTGTCGTTTTGTCACAATCAACGCTACATGAATAATGTGTCCAAACTCCGAACTTGCGGACCTTGAATCAATTATTTGGGGCGATTATTTCGTCATAGTCTCTTTCCCCGCGTATAGTTCGTTTTCGGTTGTCACAATATTTGTCATTGAGTATATCCATCTCCGGATAATACCACTTCGTGTGAATGCCTGCAAGATGAAACAACAACTGGGCAAGTGCATCTGTCATGCCTCGCCTGCTTGCTGCTTTTTGTATCTCCGCCCACGTGGCTTGATGGTTTTCTCTATATTCGGAAGACCCCCATATCCAAAATGGAATTTCAAATTGTTGACGAATGTCATTCTCATTCCACGTAAGGTTTCGACCCCACTCTGAGGAATTGTCACACACACGTTCACCATGATCGGGTACAAATACAACTATGGCATCTTTGTTCTCATACAATTTAAGGATGGAGTCTATAACAAAGTCGTTGTATAAAACTGCATTGTCGTAATCCGCAATTATCTGCCTGTTGTTTACTGACAAATCCTTCCTGTCATAATCCTTAGCTGAGAATCTGGCAAAACTTGAAGGATAACGCGCACTAAAATCAACATGAAGACCTAAGAAGTGGAAAATGTCAAGCGTGTGGGAATACTTTTCCAACTTCAAGTCTTTATAGTCGTCCAATAAAGAGAGGTCATAGTCGTGGATTGATGGGTTGCGGCTGTCAAACATACGTTTGCTCGTTTGTTGATTGTTGAAAAAAGCGTCCTCAATAAATGCACTAAACCCTACTTCCTCTACAACATACTGATTGCTTATAATCGATGTGTGATACCCAGCCTTTCTAAACAACAAAGGAAAGGGAGGGGCTGAAGCCCATGTCCCGTCCTGTCCGACACATTGGGTGGAAAACATGTTCTTGAACGACTCACATGTCGTATTCCAAGAACTTATCATGTCAGTAAACCTAACCAATTCTCCATTAGCCCATCTCTTACATTGTAATGGAGTCGTAACTTTATTGTATCCATACAAGGCACTATGATGCCGGTTGTAGCTTTCACCTATGATGACAACAATGTGAGGAGACAGATAATCAACAGAATCGACTTGCGCCTTGTCCATGCTTTTTTCAAATTGCTTTATCTCGGC
>CAVCAW010000052.1:0-28847 GCA_963600315.1 Bacteroidaceae bacterium
AGATGGATGGCGCTATCATCGTAGTTGCTGCTACTGATGGTCCTATGCCTCAGACTCGTGAACATATCCTTCTCGCTCGTCAGGTGAACGTGCCTCGTCTTGTTGTGTTCCTCAACAAGTGTGACATGGTTGACGACGAAGAAATGCTTGAACTCGTTGAAATGGAAGTTAGAGAGCTTCTCGAGTCTTATGACTTCGAAGAGGATACTCCTATCATCCGCGGTTCTGCCCTTGGTGCCCTTAACGGTGTAGCTGAGTGGGAAGACAAGATTATGCAGCTGATGGACGCTTGCGACACCTGGATTCAGGAGCCTGTTCGCGACGTTGAGAAGCCTTTCTTGATGCCTGTAGAGGATGTCTTCTCTATCACAGGTCGTGGTACAGTGGCTACTGGTCGTATCGAGACTGGTATCATCAAGGTTGGTGACGAAGTTCAGATTCTCGGTCTTGGCGAGGACAAGAAGTCGGTTGTTACCGGTGTTGAAATGTTCCGCAAGATCCTTGATGAGGGTGAGGCTGGTGACAACGTAGGTCTGCTTCTCCGTGGTATCGACAAGGCAGAAATCAAGCGTGGTATGGTTATCACTCACCCGGGTGTAATCAAGCCTTACAAGAAGTTCAAGGCTTCTATCTACGTATTGAAGAAGGAAGAAGGTGGTCGTCACACTCCATTCGGTAACAAGTATCGTCCTCAGTTCTACCTCCGCACCATGGACTGCACCGGTGAGATCTCTCTCCCAGAAGGAACTGACATGGTAATGCCTGGCGATAACGTAGAAATCACTGTAGAGCTTATCTACGCTGTAGCCCTCAACGTAGGTCTCCGTTTCGCTATCCGCGAAGGTGGTCGTACCGTTGGTTCTGGTCAGATTACCGAAATCATGGACTAATAGCTTAGTCTTGAACAAAAGCTGACAAATATATAGAAAGTCCCCTGTGTTGGACATATAATCTTGCGCAGGGGACTCCTTTACGGGAATAGCTCAGTTGGTAGAGCACTGGTCTCCAAAACCAGGTGTCGGGAGTTCGAGCCTCTCTTCCCGTGCAAAAAAACAAAGTATATGTTGAATAAATTAGTCAAATACTGTAAAGGTTCTTATGAGGAACTGGCCCACAAAATGACGTGGCCTACCCGTAATGAGCTTACTCACAAGGCGCTAATCGTATTATCTGCTTCCGTGATTATCGCTATTGTGGTGTTTGCCATGGACAAGTTGTTCGAGTTCGTGATGACAGCAGTATATCCTCATTGACTTCCTTAATAGTATTGCGCTATGGCTGATATGAAATGGTACGTGCTTCGTGCAATTACTGGCAAGGAAAGCAAAGTTAAGGAGTATATTGACGCTGCTATAAGCAACGGTGCTTTTGGGGGTTATGTCGCCCAGGCGCTGGTGCCTACGGAGAAGGTTGTTCAGGTGCGTAACGGTAAGCGTGTAGTCGCTGACCGTATTCTTTATTCTGGCTATGTGTATGTGCAAGCAGCCATGGTTGGTGAGATATGTCACGCACTCCGCAATGTGCCTAACGTTGTTGGTATACTCGGCGGAATGGATAATCCTGCACCCATTAGACAAAGCGAAGTTGACAGGCTTATGGGTAACGCTGAAACTGAAGAGGTAGAGGTTGATAACGACTTCATTTTCTTGGTTGGCGAACAGGTCAAGGTTACTGACGGCCCGTTCACTTCTTTTAACGGTATCATCAACGATGTTAATATCGAAAGAAAGAAGTTGACGGTCTTGGTCAAGGTTTTCGGTCGCGAGACGGCTTTGAATCTTGGTTTTGGGCAAGTTGAGAAACTTTAGTGTCGTTATGTTACGGGCGCACTGAAGCAATCTCGAAACAATTAAAAATATTAAAAACAATGGCTAAAGAAGTTGCTGGAATAATCAAATTACAGATTAAAGGCGGCGCTGCAAATCCTTCGCCTCCAGTTGGTCCTGCTCTCGGTTCGAAGGGCTTGAACATCATGGATTTCTGCAAGCAGTTTAATGCACTGACGCAGAGCAAGGCAGGTAAGGTGTTGCCAGTAGTCATCACTTATTATGATGACAAAAGCTTTACATTTGTCATAAAGACTCCTCCTGCAGCAGTTCAGCTTATGGAAGCAGCCAAGGCAAAGAAGGGTTCGTCAGAGCCTAACCGCAAGAAGGTTGCCTCTGTTACATGGGATCAGATCAAGACTATAGCAGAAGACAAAATGCCTGACTTGAACTGCTTCACCGTGGAGAGTGCGATGCGCTTGATCGCTGGTACTGCACGCAGTATGGGTATTACTGTAACCGGGGAATTTCCCGCAAACAACTAAAATCTTCAAACAATGAGTAAACTTACAAAAAACCAGAAGTTGACCGCCGGGAAGATTGAAGCAGGAAAGTCCTATACCCTTGCTGAAGCGTCTGAACTCCTCAAGGAGATTACGACGACTAAGTTTGATGCCTCTGTAGATATGGACGTGCGTTTGGGTGTTGACCCTCGCAAGGCTAATCAGATGGTACGCGGTGTCTGCACATTGCCTAATGGCACTGGTAAGACCGTAAGGGTGTTGGTTCTGTGTACTCCCGACAAGGAAGCCGAGGCAAAAGCTGCCGGAGCTGACTATGTAGGTCTCGACGAGTATATTGAAAAAATCAAGGGCGGCTGGACAGACGTTGACGTAGTAATCACTATGCCTGCAGTAATGGGCAAACTCGGTCCTTTGGGTCGTGTGCTCGGTCCCCGCGGACTTATGCCTAACCCGAAGGCTGGTACGGTGACAATGGATGTTGCCAAGGCTGTTACTGAGGTCAAGGCCGGTAAGATTGATTTCAAAGTCGACAAGTCAGGTATTATACATGCCTCAATCGGCAAGATTTCATTTGAACCAGGCAAGATTGTAGAAAACGCAAGTGCGTTTATGTCTACTATCATGAAGCTCAAGCCTTCTACCGCCAAAGGTACATATGTGAAGAGCGTTTTCATCTCGACTACCATGAGTAGAGGTATCAAGATTGATCCTAAATCTGTAGTTGAATAATAACAAAGAAGTCAATCATGAGAAAAGAAGATAAAAACGTAGTTATAGCTAATTTGGGTGAGCTGCTCACACAATATCCTCACTTCTACATCGTAGATACCGAGGGTCTCAATGCTGAGCAGACTACAGCTCTCCGTCGTCTCTGCTTCAAGCAGAACATCAAGATGGTCACTGTCAAGAATACGCTTTTCCAGAAGGCTCTTGAGGCGGCTGAAACTGATTTCACTCCTTTGTATGATTCGCTGAAAGGCACTACTTCTGTATTGTTCTCGGAGGTCGCAAATGTTCCAGGCAAGATGCTTAAGAACAACCCTAAGTCTGGCGTGAAGGCTCTCAAAGCCGCTTATGCCGAGGGTGGTTTCTTCAGTGGCGACCAGCTCGATGCTTTGGCATCTCTCAAGAGCAAGGACGAACTTATTGCGGACGTTGTTGCTTTGCTTCAGTCTCCAATCAAGAATGTTGTATCGGCTCTCCAGTCAGGAGGCAACAATATTCATGGTGTCCTCAAGACTTTGAGCGAGCGTGCTTAATGAAGTTCGTTGCTTGAAGCGCATTATTTAACATTTATTTAAGTATAAACAATTTAATTTAGAATAAAAATGGCAGATATTAAAGCTATTGCTGAAGAATTGGTAAATTTGACAGTAAAGGAAGTAAATGATTTGGTAACAGTTTTGAAGGAAGAATACGGCATCGAGCCTGCAGCTGCCGCTGTAGCTGTTGCTGGTCCTGCAGCCGGTGGCGCAGCTGAGGCTGCTGAGGAGAAGACTTCCTTTGACGTAGTGTTGAAGAGCGCTGGTGCTGCTAAACTTCAGGTTGTAAAGGCCGTTAAGGAAGCTTGTGGTCTTGGTCTGAAGGAAGCTAAGGAACTCGTAGACGCTGCTCCTAAGGCTGTTAAGGAAGGTGTTTCCAAGGACGACGCTGAGGCTCTGAAGAAGGCTATCGAAGAGGCTGGCGGCGAAGTGGAAATCAAGTAATTCCCCTTAAGTTAGACATCATCGGTTAAGAATCCTCTGGTAGGGGGTTCTTAACCTTTTTGTATCCGTATGCATATAAGTCCCGTATGTTTTGCGGAATTCCTGACACACGGTTTGTCAATGCTGACGCAAATGTTGCTGTGTAAACGATGTGGCAGGACTAGAGGGGCAACATAAAAAGAAATATTTACAACAAACGATAACGCGCGTTTTTTATGTCTCAGATAGTTAACAATAGAATTAATTTTGCGTCGATCAGAAAGCCGATGCCTTATCCTGATTTTCTGGATGTGCAGCTGAAGTCGTTCAGAGAATTCTTCCAGCTGGACACTCCTCCTGAATTGCGCAAGAATGATGGCTTGTATAAGGTTTTTGCTGAGAATTTCCCAATTTCTGACACTCGCAATAATTTTGTGCTTGAGTTTTTGGACTATTATATTGATCCTCCTCGCTATTCTATAGAGGAGTGTCTGATTGGTGGACTTACTTATAGTGTGCCATTGAGAGCTAAGCTCAAGTTGTATTGCACGGATCCTGACCATGAGGATTTTGACACTCAGATTCAGGACGTATTTCTGGGTCCTATTCCTTATATGACTGACAATGGCACGTTTATTATCAATGGTGCCGAGCGTGTTGTCGTTTCGCAGCTTCACCGTTCGCCCGGTGTATTCTTCGGTTCGTCTACCCACTCTAATGGTACTAAGCTTTATTCGGCTCGTATCATTCCGTTTAAGGGCTCGTGGATAGAGTTTGCCACTGACATCAATAATGTGATGTATGCTTACATCGACCGTAAGAAGAAATTGCCTGTCACTACTTTATTGCGCGCTATCGGTTTTGAGAGTGACAAAGACATCCTTGATGTGTTTGATCTCGCAGAAGAGGTGAAGGTTAATAAGGCAAGCCTCAAGAAATATTATGGCAAGAAATTGGCATCGCGTGTGCTCCACAGCTGGATGGAGGACTTTGTTGATGAAGATACGGGTGAAGTTGTATCCGTTGAGCGCAACGAAGTGTTGGTAGAGCGTGATGCTGTGCTCGACGAAGACGTGGCAGCCAAGATTATTGAAAGCGGCACTAAGAAGATTCTTCTTCACAAGGAGGATAGTTCGGCTCTCGACTACTCGATAATTTTCAATACGTTCCAGAAGGATACGAGCAACTCTGAGATAGAAGCTATCTATACTATCTATCGTTCGTTGCGTAATGCTGACCCTGCCGATGATGCGAGTGCACGTGAGGTGATTAACAACTTGTTCTTCTCTGACCGCCGCTATGACTTGGGTGAAGTGGGTCGTTATCGTATCAACCACAAACTTGGTTTGACGACTGACGCCAGTGTCCGCGTTCTTACTAAGGAAGACATTGTCGAGATAATCAAGTATCTCGTTCAACTGATAAACTCAAAGGCTCAGCTTGATGATATCGACCACTTGAGCAACCGTCGTGTGCGTACGGTGGGCGAGCAGCTGGCCAACCAATTCAATATAGGTCTGACGCGCATGAGCCGCACTATCCGCGAGCGCATGAACGTAAGAGACTACGAGGTGTTCTCTCCTACGGACTTGATTAATTCGAAGACTGTTTCGTCTGTGATTAATTCGTTCTTTGGAGCTAACCCGCTTTCGCAGTTTATGGACCAAACCAACCCATTGGCAGAGGTTACTCACAAACGCCGTTTGTCGGCTCTCGGTCCTGGTGGTCTTACTCGTGATCGCGCCGGATTTGAGGTGCGTGACGTACACTACACTCACTATGGTCGTTTGTGTCCTATCGAGTCGCCTGAAGGTCCTAACATCGGTCTGATTTCCTCGCTCTGTGTTTATGCGAAGATTAACGAACTTGGCTTCATCGAGACACCGTACCGCAAGGTTAATGACTCTGTTGTTGACTTGGACAACGACCATATAGTATATCTGTCGGCCGAAGAGGAAGACCAGAAGATTATAGGTCAGGGTAACGCTCCTTTGAATGAAGACGGAACCTTCATACGTAAGGTGGTGAAATGCCGCCAGGATGCTGATTATCCTGTTGTGCCACCTTCTCAGGTGGAACTCATGGACGTGGCTCCGCAGCAGATTGCTTCTATTGCAGCAGCTTTGATTCCCTTCTTGGAGCACGATGATGCTCACCGTGCGTTGATGGGTTCTAACATGATGCGCCAGGCTGTGCCTCTGATTAGAACAGAACAGCCTATCGTAGGTACTGGAATAGAAAAACAGGTGTGTGAGGACTCTCGCACTATGATTGCGGCAGAGGGCGCAGGTGTAATAGAATATGTTGATGCCTCCAAGATTGTAATCCGCTATGATCGCACTGATGACGAAGAGTTTGTAAGCTTTGACAGTTCAGTGAAGGAGTACAAGCTGCCTAAGTTCCGCCGTACAAACCAGAATATGACGATTGACCTTAGACCTATATGCAAGACTGGCGATAGGGTTAAGGCTGGTGATATCCTTACTGAAGGTTATGCTACTGCTCAGGGCGAGTTGGCTCTTGGTCGTAACCTCTTGGTGGCTTACATGCCTTGGAAGGGTTATAACTATGAGGATGCTATTGTGCTCAACGAGCGTCTGGTGCGTGAGGATATTCTCACATCAGTACACGTTGATGAATACTCGCTCGCCGTACGCGAAACAAAGCGTGGTCAGGAAGAGTTTACGTCCGACATCCCCAATGTGAGCGAAGAGGCAACTAGAAATCTCGACGAGAATGGTGTAGTACGCATTGGTGTACGCATTGAGCCGGGTGATATCCTCATTGGTAAGATTACGCCTAAGGGTGAGAGCGATCCGTCGCCAGAAGAGAAGCTGCTTCGTGCGATATTCGGAGACAGGGCTGGTGATGTTAAGGATGCTTCGCTGAAGGCTAATCCTTCTCTTTCGGGTGTGATTATTGACAAGCATATGTTTGCCCGTGCACAGAAGACACGTTCTTCGCGTGCGGAAGACAAGAAGATGCTTACCAAGATCCAGGAAGAGTTTGATGCTGACATAGCAAAGCTGAGAGAAATCCTCGTGGAGAAGCTCCTCGTTCTGACAAAAGACCAGACTTCTTGTGGAGTCAAGAATAATTTGGGAGAAACAGCTATACCTGAGGGAACAAAGTTCACCAAAGCTATACTTGATACGCTTGACTACTCGTCTGTGCAGCTCAGTGGCTGGACTAAGGATGAGCATGCCAACCAGCTGATCTTTAAGCTTGTGATGAATTATCTCAAGAAATATAGAGAACGTGATGCTGAGCTCAAGCGCAAAAACTTTGCTGTCACTATCGGTGACGAACTGCCTTCGGGCGTTCTGCAGTTGGCCAAGGTGCTCGTAGCAAAGAAACGTAAGATTGGTGTCGGTGACAAGATGGCAGGTCGTCACGGTAACAAGGGTATCGTGTCGAAGATTGTACGTCAGGAGGATATGCCGTTCCTTGAGGACGGAACCCCTGTGGACATTGTACTGAACCCTCTGGGTGTGCCTTCGCGTATGAACCTCGGTCAGATTTTCGAGGCTGTGCTTGGTTATGCCGGCAGCAAGATGGGTGTAAAGTTCGCTACCCCGATTTTTGACGGTGCGTCTTTGGCTGACCTTGAAGAGTGGACCGACAAGGCAGGTCTGCCTCACTTGGGTTCCACCCAGCTTTATGACGGTGCTACTGGTGAGAAGTTTGACCAAAAGGCCACGGTGGGTGTTACCTACATGCTGAAGCTCGGCCATATGGTTGAAGACAAGATGCATGCCCGTTCAATCGGTCCGTACTCTCTAATTACTCAGCAGCCACTTGGTGGTAAGGCACAGTTTGGTGGTCAGCGTTTCGGAGAGATGGAAGTCTGGGCATTGGAGGCCTTCGGTGCTTCTCACGTGCTACAGGAAATGCTTACTATCAAGTCAGACGACGTGGTAGGTCGTGCAAAGTCTTACGAGGCTATTGTGAAAGGCGACCCCATACCGACACCTGGTATTCCAGAGTCTCTCAACGTGCTTCTGCATGAATTGCGCGGTTTGGGTCTGAGCATTAAGTTAGATTAAAATTACCTCTTTTACTTCATAAATCAATATGGCATTCAAGAAAGAAACAAAATCAAAGGGTTCATTCTCCAAGATAACTATTGGTTTGGCTTCTCCGGAAGAGATTTTGGAAAACTCTCACGGCGAGGTAACAAAGCCTGAGACCATCAACTATCGTACATACAAGCCCGAACGTGACGGTTTGTTCTGCGAAAAGATTTTTGGCCCTATCAAGGACTATGAGTGTAATTGCGGTAAGTATAAGCGTATTCGCTATAAGGGTACTGTGTGCGACCGTTGTGGTGTTGAGGTGACGGAGAAGAAAGTGCGTCGCGAGCGTAGCGGTCACATAAATCTCCAGGTGCCAGTAGCTCACATATGGTATTTCCGTACACTTCCCAGTAAGATGAGTTATCTTCTAGGTATCCCATCCAAGAAGCTGGAGTCTATTATATACTATGAGCGTTATGTAGTCATCAATCCTGGTGTGTTTGGTCCGGAAAGTGATGAGGACAAGCGTGGCATTGAAGACGGTGTGCTCCGCAAGTTGGATCTCCTCTCTGAAGATGAGTATCTCGACTTCATGGACAGACTTCCTGCAGAAAACACCCAGCTGGAAAACAGTGACCCTGCAAAGTTTATTGCCAAGATGGGTGCAGAGGCAATCTATGACCTTCTTTGCAATATAGACCTTGACAAGCTGTCGTTTGAGCTCCGTGACCGTGCCCATACCGACACATCGCAGCAGCGCAAGACTGAGGCATTGAAGCGCTTGCAGGTGGTAGAGGCTTTCCGTTCGAGCAAGGGCATCAACCGTCCTGAGTGGATGGTTATGAAGGTTCTTCCCGTTACGCCTCCTGACCTGCGTCCATTGGTGCCGCTTGATGGTGGTAGGTTTGCTACGTCTGACCTCAACGACTTGTATCGCAGGGTGTTGATTCGCAACAACCGTTTGCGTAGACTTATTGAGATAAAGGCTCCTGAAGTGATTCTCCGCAACGAGAAACGTATGTTGCAGGAGGCTGTAGACTGCTTGTTTGACAACTCGCGCAAGAGTTCGTCAGTAAAGAGCGACTCTAATCGTCCTCTGAAGTCCTTGAGCGACTCGCTGAAGGGTAAACAAGGCCGTTTCCGTCAGAACTTGCTCGGTAAACGTGTGGACTACTCTGCTCGTTCTGTTATCGTGGTAGGTCCTGAACTTAATATGGGTGAGTGTGGTCTGCCAAAACTTATGGCTGCCGAGCTCTACAAGCCGTTTATTATTCGTCGTCTTATAGAGCGCGGTGTGGTTAAGACTGTCAAGAGCGCCAAGCGTATTATTGACCGCAAGGACCCGATCGTGTGGGACATCCTTGAGTTCGTTATGCGTGGTCACCCTGTGTTGCTCAACCGTGCGCCGACACTTCACCGTCTGGGTATCCAGGCATTCCAGCCCAAGATGATAGAAGGCAAGGCTATTCAGCTCCATCCGCTTGCATGTACGGCATTCAACGCCGACTTCGACGGAGACCAGATGGCTGTACACCTTCCTCTGAGCAACGAGGCTATCATCGAGGCACAGACGCTGATGCTCCAGAGCCACAATATCCTTAATCCTGCTAATGGTGCTCCTATCACGGTGCCTTCGCAGGATATGGTACTCGGATTGTACTACATTACCAAACTGCGTCCAGGTGCTAAGGGCGAGGGACTTACGTTCTATGGTCCTGAAGAGGCTATCATCGCTTACAACGAGAAGCAAGTGGACATTCATGCCATTGTGAGAGTCGTTGTTGACGACCTCAACGAGTCGGGCGAGATAGTTCCTACAATGGTGGAGACCTCGGTAGGTCGTGTCATAGTAAATGAGATTGTACCAAAAGAAATAGGTTATGTAAATACCATTATTTCAAAGAAGTCTCTGCGTGACATCATTGCCAAGGTAATCAAGAGCGTTGGTATGGATCGTGCCTGCGCATTCCTTGATGGCATCAAGAATCTCGGTTACAAGATGGCATATGAGGGAGGCCTTTCGTTTAACCTTGACGATATCATCATTCCTAAGGAGAAGGTTGAGTTCGTGCAAAAGGGTAATGAAGAGATTGAACAGATTACCGCTAACTACTCTATGGGTTTCATCACCGACAAAGAGCGTTACAACCAGGTAATTGACACGTGGACACACGTTAACAATAACCTCAAGAAGACTCTTATGAAGCAGATGACCGAAGCTGACCAAGGCTTCAACTCTGTTTTCATGATGCTTGACTCAGGTGCGCGTGGTAGTGCTGACCAGATTGCTCAGCTTGCTGGTATGCGTGGTCTGATGGCCAAGCCGCAGAAGGCCGGTGCCGAAGGTGCACAGATTATTGAGAACCCAATCCTCTCGAACTTTAAGGAGGGAATGTCGGTGCTTGAGTACTTTATCTCTACCCACGGTGCACGTAAGGGTCTGGCCGACACGGCGCTGAAGACTGCCGATGCTGGTTACCTTACACGTCGTCTTGTCGATGTGGCTCACGATGTTATTATCAACGAAGAAGATTGCGGCACACTTCGCGGTCTGGAATGCACGGCTTTGAAAGATGGCGACGAGGTTATATCTTCACTCGGCGAGCGTATCTTGGGTCGTGTGAGCGTACACGATATCATCAATCCTACTACCGGTGAACTTATCCTACCTGCCGGCGAAGAGATTACCGAGTCTGTAGTTGCTCAGATAGAGGCATCTCCTATAGAAACGGTTGAAATCCGTTCGGTACTTACGTGTGAGAGCAAGCGCGGCGTATGTCAGAAATGTTATGGTCGCAACCTTGCCACCAGCAAGATGGTTCAGATTGGTGAGGCTGTCGGCGTGATTGCCGCCCAGTCAATCGGTGAGCCTGGAACACAGCTTACGCTCCGTACGTTCCACGCCGGTGGTATTGCATCGAATGCTGTGGCCAATGCCACTATTAAGGCTCGCCACAAGGCTCGCCTCGACTTTGATGAACTCCGCACCGTTGAAGTTGTTAACCCCGACGGAACTCCAGGACAGATTGTTGTCAGCCGTCTGGCAGAAGTGCGTCAGGTTGACGAAAACACGAATATAATCCTGTCTACGCAGAACGTGCCTTATGGCTCTCGTTTGTTTGTCCATGATGGCGATGTTGTTGAAACTGGTACTGTCATTGCCCAGTGGGATCCTTTCAATGCGGTTATCGTTACTGAAAATGCCGGTAAGATTAAGTTTGACGGTGTCAAAGAGGGTGTTACCTATCGCGTAGAAGAAGATGAGGCTACCGGTTTGCGTGAAATCATTATCATAGAGTCTAAGGAACGTTCGGTAGTTCCTGCGTGTCATATTATGGACGAAGACGGAAACGTCGTTCGCACCTATAACTTCCCTATTGGTGGTCACGTTGTGGTTACAGACGGAGCACAAGTTAAGACGGGTGAGATTCTCGTCAAGATACCTCGCGCCGTAGGTAAGGCTGGTGACATCACTGGTGGTCTGCCACGTGTTACCGAGCTCTTTGAGGCTCGCAACCCGAGCAACCCCGCTATCGTTAGCGAAATCGATGGTGAGATTAGCATGGGCAATATCAAGCGTGGAAATCGCGAGATTATCGTTACTCCTAAGGTGGGTGACTCCAAGAAGTACTTGGTGCCATTGAGCCGTCAAATCCTTGTACAGGAGAACGACTATGTGCGTGCTGGAACTCCTCTGTCGGATGGAGTTATAACCCCAGCCGACATCCTGGCCATCAACGGTCCTACAGCCGTCCAGGAGTACATTGTTAATGAGGTTCAGGACGTATACCGCCTGCAGGGTGTGAAGATCAACGACAAGCACTTTGAGGTAATCGTGCGCCAGATGATGCGCAAGGTACGCATCGTCGATGCAGGTGATACTAACTTCCTGGAGGACGACCTTGTTGACAAGATCAACTTCTTTGAGGAGAATGACCGCATCTGGGGCAAGAAAGTCGTTGTGGACGCAGGCGACAGTGAGAACATGACTAATGGTATGATTGTCACCGCACGCAAGCTGCGCGATGAGAATTCCTACCTCAAGCGCCGTGACCTCAAGCCAGTCGTAGTGCGTGATGCAATCCCCGCTACTTCAAACCAGATACTCCAGGGTATCACGCGAGCAGCTCTCCAGACATCAAGCTTCATGTCGGCTGCATCGTTCCAGGAGACTACCAAAGTTTTGAACGAAGCTGCCATACGTGGTCGCGTAGACTACCTTAAGGGTATGAAGGAGAACGTTATCTGCGGTCACCTTATCCCTGCCGGTACCGGAATGCCTCAGTTCCAAGATGTCGTCGTTGGCAGCAAGGACGAGTATGAGGAGAATATGGAACAGACATACACCGAACCTGCGGAATACTAGTCCGCATATAAAAACCAACAAAAAAGGCCAAGCCGTTTCGACGGCTTGGCCTTTTTTGTTGGTTGGCATTTGGCGGGCACTGCATGAGGTTGTTAAAGCAGAAGGTCAATTTGCCGTCGGCAAGAGTGAACTTCTTATCCTCTATGTTGCTCTTAGAGAAGACCATAGAAATAAAGCCGTTCAAGAAAAGCGAAACTATGCGTTTTGCCTTTAATGTGACCATGAAGCGGCAAACCAAGGACCACAAGCTCAACGGCGTCATCGTAAAGGCCACCCAGATAAAGTTCTATCACAAGGGAGATACCCTGGTCTACAATGCCGATGCGTTCAATCTCGCCCAAGGCTCCATGCTCGACAATCTCGTCAAGTCCATGCCTGTAGCCGAGCTTAATGAAAACGGCGAAATCAAGGTCAATGGCCGCAAGGTGGATGCCCTGCTCCTTAACGGAGAGGATTTCTTCAAAGGCAAAAACCATGTAATGCTGGAGAACCTGCCCGCCTATATGGTCAAAGACCTCAAGGTCTATGAGCGCAGAAACCAATTCGGTATGCTGACCGGCCAGGCTCCGCAGGGCGAATATGTGATGGACGTAAATCTCAAGAAACAATACTCCATAGGCGCAGTCGGCAATGCGGAGGTCGGCATGGGCTCAGAGAACCGGTATCTTGCAAGACTCTTTGCGCTCCGCTTCACCGACGCATCCCGCATCAGCGCCTATCTCAACCTCAATAACCTCAACGACAACCGCAAACCGGGTGAAACTTCCAGTTGGACACCCGACAAGATGCCGCAAGGCCTGCTATCGCAGAAGACTGGAGGAATAGACTATCTGATAGCGCCAAAGCGCACAATGAACAAATTCGGTGGCAATGCAGAACTGTCGTATGTAGATGCCGACAATTATTCTGAAATCACGACCGAGACATATCTGGACGGCGGCAATACCTACTCTAGGAGACGCTCGCAAAACCGCAATGGCAATTTCAGCTTTACTACCTCTCACAAGTTGGAACTGAAACAACAAGACGGAGTCAGCGGTCTGGAACTGAGCCCTACGCTAAGCTATTCGCGTTTTGACAGACGTAGCAGCGCCTTGTCTGCCACGTTCAATGCTAACACCTACGACTACGTCAAGAGCAGCGCCTTGCTCGATAGCATACAGCATGGCGGTGGCGCTACGCTTCGCAGCATGATGCTCAACCGCTATGAACGTGATATAAAAACAGACGGACACAACCTCGCTGCAAGACTAGATGCTACGTACGTGCGGCTTTTGCGCAATGTGGGGTATGCCATCGTTGGCAACGTCGACTACAAGACGGACCAGTCTAACACGCATGACATCTATGATTTGCAATATCCTCAGAACCTCTCAATGCCGCAAAATGGCTATACGCAACAAGCCTAATCGCACGTTTGGATATGATATATCGCCTATGTACACAATTGCCCTTCCTCACATGTCTAATTTTTGCGTTTATTCCGATGTTGGGCAGAAAATTAGTTGGCAGAGACAGATGCGTTATCGGTGTAGCGATGAGGCAGAGCTGCCCTCCGAGTCAGACTTCATGCGACAAGTTTTTGACACCGACAACAGCTACAACTTTCATCAGCTTGACAACTTTGTCGGCGGCGGCCTCCGTTATATCCACAACGGAGAATCAGTTTCTGTTGGCAAAAACGATTCCTACCGCATAGAGGCATACCTCGAGATGCCGATAGACTACCACCACTATCGTCTCAACTACACTCGCGGCAGCGGAGAGGCCTATTCTGGCATCACGCACCGCAATGCAGTATTGTTGTCTCCATAGGCAACTTTCAAATGTCTGAGGAATGACAGCATAGAGCTCAGGCTGGAATATGCCATGAAGCAGTCCGCCCCTTCCATGACGAGCCTCCTCTGCAGCTTTGAAGACACCTCCGCCCCCCTAAACATATTCACCGGAAACAGCAGTCTCAAAAACACTACCACTCACGACGTGTCGGTGCTCTACGCTTTCAATAACTACGCCAGGCAGAGTAACTTCACTATCAAGCAGTCATTCTTCACCACCGTCAACGACCTGGCCTATGCCTACACGATAGACCGCACCACAGGCAATACGTCACTACCGTCCGCAGAGCGTAGATGGCAACTACACGCTTGCCACGTACATCTGGCACTGGTGCCCTCTCGACAATAAAGATAAACTGACCAGCCGCGACGAGACCCTGCTCAAACTAAACCACGGAGTAGACTATATCTCCGAAGACCAAAGCCTAGAGCCGCACCGCAGCAGCGTCAACACATGGTGGGGCACGGAGAAGGTCGAGCTGAAGTACAAGCTGGGCAAACACTCCCTTGGCGTAAAAGGCTATGTCGGCGTCGGTCACGTCAGCTCCAGATGCCAGGACTTCGACTCCTACACCCTCTGTGACTTCAACTATGGGTTGACCGCTCTCCTCAAGCTGCCGCTGGACATAGAGGTCTCCACCGACCTCACCGTCTACAGCCACCGCGGCTACGCCACCTCCAGCGCCAACACCAACGACCTGGTGTGGAACGCCCGCCTTTACAAGACGTTCGCCAAGACTGGCATTACACTGATGCTCGACGGCTTCGACATTCTCGGCAACTTGAGCAACCAGAGTCAGCTCATCAACTCGCAAGGGCGCACTGAGACCTACTTCAATTCCTTGCCGCGCTATGTCATGGCGCACGTGCTCTATCGCTTCAACAAGAAACCCCAAAACCGCCAGTGATGCACTCTTGGCTCTGCTCCCCATACGCAAAGAGGGAGGCTGTCCATACCGGACTGCCTCCCTCTTTTTGTATCCCCGCTGGGAATCGAACCCAAATCAGCAGTTTAGGAAACTGCTGTTCTATCCATTGAACTACAGGGACGTGTTTAGACGCAAAATTACGACAAAAAACCAATATCGCCAAATTTTTAGGGCGCACAGAAGAATGTGTTGAACAAATATGCCGATATTGGATTTTGCCGACCAAAAAAGTGGGGTCGTTAAAATCGTTTGTAAGATTATTTTGCTACCTTTGAACCCTATTTTCTAACAATCAAAGCACACAAATATCATGGGCGGTTTCTTCGGCTGCGTATCCAAGCAGGATTGCATTACGGACGTGTTCTACGGCACAGACTATCAGTTTCATCTCGGCACTCGCCGGGGGGGCATTGCAACGGTGAATGACGACGGTCATTTTGAACGCGAAATTCATAATCTTGAAAACTCTTATTTCCGCAATCGCTTCGAGAGCGAGTTGGACAAATTCACTGGCCATGCGGGTATTGGCGTGATAAGCGACACTGATGCACAGCCGATGTTGACCAATAGTCATCTCGGGCGTTTTGCCTTGGTCACGGTGGCTAAGATAAACAATCTGGAAGAATTGGCCGACGAACTTATAAATGAGGGCGAACACTTGTCGGAGTTTACTTCAGGCAGGATAAATCCTACAGAATTGGTATCGCTGCTGATAATAAAGGGACGCAATTTTGTAGAAGGTATAGAGAACGTCTTCAACAAGGTAAAGGGCTCGTGTTCAATGCTGCTGCTTACGGGCGATGGCGTCATTGCCGCCCGCGACTCATGGGGACGTACTCCCATTGTGGTAGGTCGCAAAGACGGGGCAATGGCAGTGACAAGCGAGAGTACAGCATTTCCCAATCTGGACTATGAGATAGACCGCTATCTTGGTCCGGGTGAAATAGTGAAGATTACTGCAGACGGAGTAGAGCAGTTGCGCCAGCCCAACAAGCGGATGCAGATTTGCTCCTTCCTGTGGGTGTACTACGGCTTCCCCACCTCGTGCTATGAGGGGCGCAACGTGGAGGATGTCCGCTTTGCGTGCGGACATGCCATGGGCGAGGCCGATGAAACTGAGGTTGACTGCGCTTGCGGCATACCAGACTCTGGAGTCGGCATGGCCACGGGTTATGCGGTGGGCAAAGGTGTGCCTTATATGCGTGCCATTGCAAAATACACCCCGACCTGGCCTAGGTCTTTCATGCCGAGCAACCAAAAAATGCGCAACCTTGTGGCAAAGATGAAGCTGATATCCAACAAAGATCTTCTGAAAGACAAACGCTTGCTTTTCTGCGACGACTCAATCGTGCGCGGTACCCAGCTTCGTGACAATACTGCGGTCTTGTTTCAGCAAGGCGCAAAAGAGGTACACATGCGCATAGCTTGCCCTCCGCTGGTATATGGGTGCAGATTCATCAATTTTACGTCGTCAAAGAGCGACATGGAGCTTATATGCCGTCGCATAATCAGCGAGTTTGAGGGCGACAACGTCAGCGAGGAAGTTCTTGCTGAATACACACGGACTGACTCTCCCAAATACAAACGTATGGTTAGTGAGATAGCCAAACGCCTTAATCTCTCCAGCCTGAAGTTCACAAAGCTCGAAACCCTTGTCGAGGCTATCGGATTGCCCAAATGCCAGTTGTGCACCCATTGCTTCGACGGCTCGTCGGCATTTACGCTGAAAGAGAACAACGAGCAATAAATCAGTCTTAACAACAGAGAGAATCCGCTTGCTATAGGCAATCACCAGAACCTTTCAAAACACAATAGATATGAAAAACCTAATGCTACTCATGGCCCTTGTCGGCTCACTGCTCATGACAAGCTGCTGGGTCTGCTATGATGACTACTACGATCGTCCCTCGCACCACGAACGCCCAATGCGTAGCGGGCACTATTATCACCAGGCTCCGCCCTCATCCCACTATTACAGTCCAGGGCGTCACAGAGGTAGATGATATCTATAAACAACAAAACGAAAAGCTAACTTTTGGGCCTTACAGCAATGGTGCTGTCTAATCTCCATAATACTAACAGTCGCCTCGGCTTGCAATGATATGAAGCAAGACGAGGCGGCTGTTTTTTGTGCATACACCAATAAATGATGGGCTGACGACCAAATTTCGGCGGAAACGCAATTGCATTTCCGCCGAAATGCTTGTCGTTTTTCGCCGAAGTGCAATTCCGTTTCGGCGGAAATCCAGACGTCTGCTCAATATAATATACGGGTAGGTCAACACACAAATATTGCGAATACTTGTTTCGGCTGATTACGAGAGAATGCCTTTTTTCGAAATTCCTGTAAGAAATAGTGGGGTGACAGACAAATTTGTTATTTTTGCAAAAGAAAGATTTTTTAACAAACATAAAAAGGTAAGTCTAAATGAGAAAAATCGCATTGCTACTGATGGTCGTGGCAGGTCTGACGAGTGTTCGTGCACAGGACAATACGGAGAAACTTGGAGTGTTTAACAATGTGAGTTTTGGTGTGGGCTTGGGTACCACAGGAATAAGTCTTGACGTGGCAACCCCAGTTACGCCGTATGTAACTTTGCGTGGCGGAATGGATATTTTTTCTAGCGTAAAGGTCAATACGGATTTGAAGATCAATGAGCGACCGTTAGGTTACAATGGAATAAACAGCTTTGACGTGGAAGGCAAGACTGCTCTCACCTCGGGACATTTGCTTGCCGACGTCTATCCATTCAGAAAGAGCTCGTTCCATGTGACGGTAGGAGCTTATATTGGCAAGAATAAGGTTGTCAAGGTGAAGAACAGCGTAGATGGTGTTCTTTCACAGATAACTGAATATAACAGGGAATTTCCCGACAACAAGATAGGCCTTTCTATGGGTGATTATCTGCTCACTCCTGACGACAGAGGCAATGTGGACGCCACTCTCAAGGTGGCATCGTTCCGCCCCTATGTTGGCATTGGTTTCGGTCGTGTAGTGCCCACTAAGCATCGCTTTGCCCTCAACTTCGATATGGGTCTGCAGTTTTGGGGAACCCCTAAGATCTATTTGCGTGACACCAAACTGACGAAGGACACCAATCTGTGTGGCGATGGCGACTTCCTCGAGACCGTCAGCAAAATCACCGCCTGGCCCGTGATTAACCTGCGCATCGTGGGCCGCATATTGTAGGCTCAGGTGTAAGGCTGCAACGCAAAAGAGGTCGACTGGGACATCCCGGTCGACCTCTTTTGTGTGTGCGATATCTGCTATTGAAAGGATTCTGTGTGCAGCCGTCTATTCTTCTAGCTCCTTGCTGAAGACGCTGTTGTAGACTTTGTCTACGGCTCCGGCGTTGGCGCAAATGTAGTCGTGGGAGGTTTGGGCGGCTCGCTGCAAGAATGTCTTGTCGGTGGTGAGGTGGGTTATGATGGAGATGTAGTCTTGCTGGTTGCGTATCTCGAAGCATCCTCCCAGTTTTATGAGTTCGGTGGCTTCGCGGAACCGCTTGTTGTTGGGACCAATTATGACGGGTAGTCCGTAGACTGCTGCCTCTGGCACGTTGTGGATGCCAGCACCGAATCCTCCGCCGATATAGGCTATGGTGGCATAGCGATAGATTGACGACAAGAGTCCGTAGCAGTCAATGATAAGGCAGTGGGCCTGTGCTACACTGTCAGCTGTGGCTTTGGAATAGCGAATGGCTGGTCGGCGCAATTTGCTCTCTATCTCTGCGAGGTGGGCTTCGCTCACAACGTGAGGGGCGAGGATTAGGCGTTGCTCGGAATGGTTGTTGAAGTAGTCGATTAGTATGTCTTCATCGGGCTGCCAGCTGCTGCCAGCCACGAGGACATGGTTGTTGGCGGAGAGGTCGTGGCAGAAGGCTTCGCACAGTGGCAGGGTCTTGGCTGCTTCGCATATCTGCAACACGCGGTCCATGCGGGTGTCGCCCACTACGGTGGCGCATTCAATGCCGAGGCGGTTGAGCAGGCTTACTGACTGTTGGTTCTGTACGAACAGGTGGGTGAAGCACTTCAATACGTTGCGGTATTTGTGACCATACCATCTGAAGAAGATTTGGTTGGGACGGAAGATGCTCGCCACGCTGTAGGTGGGTATGTTGCGACGATGGAGTTCTGAGAGGTAGTTTTGCCAGAATTCGTATTTGATGAAGAATGCCATTTCGGGCTTTGCTATGCGTATGAATTTCTTGGCATTGAGCATGGTGTCGAAAGGCAGATAGCAGCAGATGTCGGCTCCCTGGTAGTCTTTGCGCACTTCGTAGCCGGAGGGGGAGAAGAATGTGAGTAAGATTTTGTATTGGGGGTGTAGCTCGCGTATCTTTTCAATTAGAGGTCGCCCTTGCTCGAATTCGCCCAGCGAAGCGGCGTGGAACCACAAGTATCTGTCACCCTCTTGTCTGCCACTGCGTAAGATTTTATACGTCTTGCTGTGGCCGACCTTGAGGAGTCGGGCTTTTTTGTTGAACAAGGCTGCGATGTTCACGCAGAGCATATACAAGTATATAGCGAGTGAATACATGCTTTGTAACTTTGACTGTGAGGTGAGTTGGGTGGAGACCTTCTGAGTGTGTTTAATGCAGGGTGCTTATGGCGAAGTTCATGCGACGCAGTGTTTCGTCTTTGCCGAGGAATGCTGCGAGCTCATACATGTCGGGACCCTGTCCCTTGCCTACGAGGCAGATGCGCCATGCGTTCCAAGGCTTGATGCCGGTCTGCTCTGCCCATGGTGCCACAATCTCTTCTAGACCTTCAACGCTGAAGTTTTCAATCTGTCTGAGCAGGTCGGCAAGCTGCTGCATTTCGTCGGCTGAGACTTCTTTCCAGTTTTTGCGTATGAACTTGTCGTCACGGTCAAAACTTGTGGGTGCAGTGAAGAAGAAGTCGCAGAGCGGCCATAGGTCTCTGACAAACGACACGGCGCGCTTCTTGGTCTGGCCAGACTGCCCGTCGGTATACTCTACTACTTTTTGCTTCATCATGCCTATCACTTGTGCAGCTTGTTGGGGGGTGGTAGAGATGCCGTTGCTTTCAAGGATGTTGGCAAAGGCGGGGGCGAGCTCTTCGTCAGTTTTCATCAGCAGATATTCGCGGTTGAACCACCAGCCTTTCATGTAGTCGAATTTAGCACCACTTTTGGAACATTTCTGTAGGTCGAACATCTCGATGAGTTGGTCCATGGACAGAATTTCCTGGTCTGTGCCGGGATTCCACCCCAAGAGGGCAAGAAAGTTGATGACGGCTTCGGGCAGATAGCCGCTCTCGCGGTAGCCACTAGAGATGGAGCCCGAAGCTGGGTCGTGCCATTCGAGTGGGAAAACAGGGAATCCTAGTTTGTCGCCGTCGCGCTTGGACAGTTTGCCTTTGCCGTCGGGCTTGAGCAGAAGTGGCAGGTGGGCGAATCTGGGCATTGTGTCTTGCCAGCCGAATGCGCGGTAGAGTAGCACGTGGAGCGGTGCCGACGGTAACCACTCTTCACCACGAATGACATGGGAGATTTTCATTAGATGGTCGTCCACGATGTTTGCCAAGTGGTAGGTGGGCAATTGGTCGGCGCTTTTGTAGAGCACTTTGTCGTCGAGCACAGAGGAGTTTATGACCACATCACCGCGTATCATGTCGAGCACGTGGACATCTTCGCCTGGTTCTATCTTGAAGCGCACTACGTATTGACATCCCTGAGCGATGAGTGCTTTGACCTCTTCTTCGGGCATGGTCAGCGAGTTGCGCATTGTCATACGTGTAGATGCGTCGTATTGGAAATTGGGTATCTGCTCGCGCTTGGCATTGAGCTCTTCGGGGGTGTCGAATGCAATGTATGCCTTGCCGTTGCGGAGCAGTGTGTCAACGTGCTCCTTGTAGATTTCTCTGCGTTCGGACTGGCGATAGGGACCGCAGTCGCCTCCGATGCCTACGCCTTCATCAAACTTGATGCCGAGCCATTTGAAACTTTCTATGATGTAGTCTTCTGCTCCAGGTACGAAACGACTGGAGTCGGTATCTTCTATGCGAAAAATAAGCTCGCCGTTGTTTTTGCGGGCAAACAGGTAGTTGTAGAGTGCAGTTCTAACACCGCCAATATGGAGAGGCCCCGTTGGACTCGGCGCAAATCGCACTCTTATTTTTGGTTGGTTCATGATGCGTCAAAATTAAATGTAGAACGCAAAATTAAAAAGAAATTGTTGAAACACCTTATATATAAGCGGACAAATAGCTTAAAGGCGGGGGAATACTGCAAGTTTTTGCAGTTTCCTATGGTGTTCTTTCATATTCTTTCCTTATTTTTGTATGCGGAATGTTGCGCTTGGTTCGCAACCTAAGACTGAAAGGAGTATGTGGAAAAACAATAAAATATTTCTGTGTGTGGCGTTGCATTTGATCGCCTCTGTGGTGATAGTCTATTTCATGCCCCATGAGCACAGCTTTTCGTATGACTATTCGGAGGGTAAGCCTTGGAAGTATTCGCAGTTGATAGCAGAATATAACTTCCCTATATATAAATCGGAGGCTCAACTCAAACAGGAGCGCGACAGTGTGTTGCGCAAGGTGAGTCCGTTCTTTAATTTTGAGAAAGAAACAGCGCAGCTCCAGCTGAACAAATTTAATGCCGATATGACTGGGCGTCCTGTCACACCAATCCGCCCCGTAGCAAAGATTGGTTTGACAAAGCTGTTGACCGAGGTCTATGATAGGGGCATAGTGAGTCAGGACGACTACAACTCGGCGGTTGCTATGGCTGAGAGAATTAGTGTCGTGAACAACTCGGCGGCTTCGTCGGTTGAGGCTAGCATGGTGTTCTCTCCTCGCATGGCTTATGCCTACATCGCTCGCAAGGTGGACTCCTTGAATTTGCCTAAGGAAATTCTTGACTATGGCAAGGTGACTGATTATTTGGTGCCAAACCTTGTGTATGACAAAGTGCGCACGGAATCGGTGAAAAAAGAAGTGCTGTCCAATGTGGCACAGTGTCGTGGCATGGTTCAAAAGGGCGAGAAGATAATCGGAGAAGGTGAGATTGTTACGTCTGAAACGGTGAAAGTGCTTCAGTCGCTGGAGAGAGAGTCGGAGAAGCGCAGTGGTAGCGGAGCTGACGAGATGTTGGTGCTGCTGGGTCAGTTCCTGTGTGTCGCAGTGCTGATGAGCGTGTTCTTGACCTACATAATGTTGTATAGGCGTGACTATGTTGACCAAATGCGCCCGATGCTTTTCTTGCTGTCGCTGATATTGGTGTTTTCGATTGCTACTTCTTATGTGCAGCAGTCCAACGAGCAGAATGTATATGTCGTGCCGTTTGCGATAGTAGCGATATTTGTCAGGGTGTTTCTCGATTCGCGTACGGCATTCGTCATGATGTTGCTGATTATAGGGCTGTGCTCGTTGTCAATTCATGGTTCCTATGAATTCATGATACTTGAGATTGTGTCAAGCCTCACGGCAATATACTCCCTGAAAGAACTCTCGTCGAGGTCGCAGTTGTTTCGCTCTGCCGGCCTAGTGATAGCCATGACGGCTCTGATAAAGTTGGGATATGACTTGAGTCAGGGTTTCTTCTTGAGCACTCTTGATGTGTCGTGGTATGTGCGCATAGCTATAAATGGTGTCCTGCTATTGTTTGCCTATCCACTAATGCTGTTGTTTGAGAAAGTATTTGGTTTCATATCCAGTGTCACGCTTGTAGAATTGTCAAACGTCAATACCCCGCTGTTGCGACGCCTGTCGAAAGAGGCGCAGGGTACGTTTAACCATTGCATGCAGGTTGCCAATTTGGCTACTGAGGTGGCATCAAAGCTCGAAGCTAATGTGCAGCTTGTCAGAACAGCAGCGCTCTATCATGACATAGGTAAGCTGACCAACCCTGTGTTTTTTACGGAAAACCAAATGGGTGTCAATCCTCACAATGACTTGCCCGAAGAGCAGAGTGCCCAGATAATAATACGCCATGTGACCGATGGGGTGGACATGGCTGACAAATATGGGCTTCCTTCGGTCATAAGGGAGTGTATAGCAACCCATCATGGACGTGGTAAAACCAAGTATTTCTATATTAACTATGTCAACAAGCACCCAGGCGAACCTGTAAACGATGAGCTGTTTACGTATCCTGGTCCTAATCCGCACACAAAGGAACAAGCAATCCTAATGATGGCGGATGCTGTGGAGGCAGCCTCGCGCAGCATGGCGGAAATTTCAGAAGAGAATCTACGTAAGCTCGTTGATAACATAGTGGACCAACAAGTCAATGAGGGCTTCTTCCGCGACTGTCCAATCACGTTCCGCGATGTGGCAGTGGCCAAAGATGTTCTTGTGGCTAACCTTAAGACAATCTATCACACACGCATAAGCTATCCGACACTTAGTGTGCCTGTCGGCGAAAAGACATCGGAAGACGTTGTAGTAACACCTATGGCGAATTAGTTGCCGTCGTTCGCTATAAAATCAATTTGCAGAGGGAAAAAACTTTTTTCCATACTAAAAAGATATACACGAAAGAATATTTGTGTTACTTTTGCCGTATGATACGCTATTAAGCGCACAGACAACACTAAAAATATTATAATCATGGGATTTCTTACAAATGACAAACTCGTTATTGTCGGTGCGGCCGGCATGATCGGCTCCAACATGGTCCAGACAGCCCTCACCTTGGGTCTTACTTCGGATATCTGCCTATATGATGTATTTCCTCCAGAGGGTGTGGCTGAAGAGATGCGTCAGAGTGGTTTTGATGGTGCTAAGATTACTGCTACTACCGATGCTGCTGAAGCCTTCTCGGGTGCTAAGTATATCATCTCGTCAGGTGGTGCCCCTCGCAAGGAAGGCATGACTCGCGAAGATCTCCTCAAGGGCAATTGCGAGATAGCAAAAGGTCTTGGCGAAAATATTAAGAAATATTGCCCAGACGTAAAGCACGTAGTAATTATCTTTAACCCCGCAGACCTCACTGGTCTTGTAACGTTGCTCTACTCCGGATTGAAGCCAAGTCAGGTTACTACGCTGGCAGCTCTCGATACCACACGTCTGCAGAGTGCCCTCGCAAAGAAATTTGGCGTTATGCAGAATAAAATCACGGGGTGTGCTACCTTTGGTGGTCACGGCGAGCAGATGGCTGTATTCGGCAGCCACGTCGAAATTGACGGACGTAAACTTGTTGACATTATAGGCACACCTGAGTTCCCGACGGAAGAGTGGGAGGCAATGAAGACGGCCGTGACACAGGGCGGAAGTGCGATAATTAAACTTCGTGGGCGCAGCTCGTTCCAGAGTCCTTCGCAACTCTCTGTAGAGATGATAGCTAGTGTTATGGGTGGTAAACCATTCCGCTTCCCTGCTGGTACCTATGTGAACACGGGTAAGTATCATAACATAATGATGGCGATGAAGACAACTTTGGATACAACTGGTTGCCATTTTGAATTGCCGCAGGGTACAGCTGAGGAAAATGCTAAGCTCGACCAAAGCTATGAGCATCTCTGCAAGATGCGTGACGAGCTGGTTACTCTCAATATTGTTCCGGAGATTTCCAAATGGGGCGAACTCAACCCTAACTTGGTGTAAAGCTGCTTTTTTAAGACAATATAATATATATACATATACACAAGACCGCAAGTTCCTAAGTGCAGGACTTGCGGTCTTGTGTGCGTATGTGTAAATGCCGTAAGATGTGTTGTATGCAGTGCGTGGCTGAAGGGAGAGTTGAATGACCATAGGGCGGTCTTGGGCTGTGTGTTGAGTAGCGTTGAGCCATGTAGGGGGTAGGTCATTGTGTCGTATGACCAATTGGCTCTGAAAGTGTGTATTTTGCCACAAACAATTGATATTTGACGGTAAATTTGACGAAAAGAGAGTTTTTTATATAAAATGACACAAAATGTGAGGGTTAGGGCTAAATTTTCGTTGAAAAGTTTGTGCGGAATCAGAAAAAAGTAGTTCCTTTGCCGACAAAGACCTTTCTACAAAAGGGTCTTGGTATATAAAAGAAACGAAGACAATAAATTATTACTAACCAGAAGGGGAATTTTCCTTAATGGGAGATTCTCCGAAAAACAACAAAAAACATGAAGAGATTTTTTACACTTCTCGCAGTTTGTGCAACTGTTTCTTTTGCAAGCGCACAGACGACAGTCCGTGGTAGCAAGCTTACCGACAACTGGTCAGTAGGTCTGCAGGCAGGTGGTGTAACTCCAGCTGCTAACCACAAGGTAATCGGTGACCTTCGTCCTTCTGTAGGTATCACTATCGCAAAGGAGATCACCCCGATCTTTGGTCTCGCTGTTGAAGGTAACACCCTCATCAATGCTGGCCACAACAACCGTCACTACAGTGCGGCTGCTTTCGATGCTTCAAACATCAGCGGTTTGATGTCGTTCAACCTCTCTAACCTTTTCCTTGGTTACAAGGGTGAGCCTCGTCTCGTTGACGTAAAGGCTGTTTATGGTTTCGGCTGGGGTCATGAGTACTATCCTGGCAAATACAATGATGTAAACCTCCTTACCAGCAAGGCAGGTCTTAACATCGGTTTCAACCTTGGCGCTGCTAAGGAATGGCAGATCAATGTTAAGCCGGCTATCGTATGGAGCCTCGGTGATGGTGGTTACACTCAGGTAGGTCAGAACTACAACATCAACCTCGCTCACCTCGAGCTCATGGCTGGTGTTACTTACAAGTTCAAGAACTCTAACGGCACTCACAACTTCGCCCTCGTTAAGGAATATGATCAGGCTGAGGTAGATGGTCTCAACGCTAAGATCAACGACCTTCGCAACCAGCTTGGTGCTAAGGATCAGAAGATTGCTTCTGATGCTGCCGCTATCAAGAAGCTCCAAGATGAGCTCAATGACTGCCGCAACAAGAAGACTCCTGCTCCAGCTCAGTCTGCCGCTAGCAAAAACAGTGTAGAATCTAACGTATTCTTCGCTTGTGGCAAGTCTATCATCTCTAAGGCTCAGGAGCCAAACGTGGCTCGCGTAGCTTCTTACTTGAAGAACAATCCTAACGCAACTGTTTCTGTAAAGGGTTATGCTTCTCCTGAAGGTCCTTCTGCTCTCAACCAGAAGCTTTCTACAGCACGTGCAGAGGCTGTAAAGAAGATGCTCGTTAAGAAGTATGGTATCGATGCTTCTCGCATCTCTACTGAAGGTTGTGGTGTAGGTTCTGTATTTGCTGATCGTAGCTGGAACCGCGTAGCAATCTCTACTATGAGCAAGTAATCATCGCTGTTTAGAATAAGCTTAAGGAGCGGCGACCGCAAAGAGTGCGGTCGCCGTTCTTCATTTATACGGTAGTTAGTCTATATTCCGTAAAACTTTAGTTTTTCGAAGTTTGCTGTAGTGCAGCCGGATTAGAGAAGTGCTATCAATCTAAGTACAAGGATGAGTGAAATTAAACATCTCTAGTGTGGTGCGTGTATATGTGGATGAATCCAAAAGTTGCGGAAAGGTGATTTTTTGACAAGTAAATTTGGTTGGAAATTAAAATATGTGTAATTTTGCGCCCACTAAACGTGTAATATAACAAGTTAAAAAATACATCAAACCAAAACAGTATGATTATTGTACCAGTAAAAGAAGGCGAGAACATCGAAAGAGCGCTGAAGAAGTTCAAAAGAAAGTTTGAAAGAACAGGTGTCGTTAAGGAATTGCGTAGACGCCAGCAGTTCGACAAACCTTCTGTAAGAAAGCGCCTCGCTAAGGAGCATGCCGTCTATGTGACAGCTCTCCACCGTGACGAAGACTAAGTTTAGTTTTACTGTAAAACGGAATTCGAAAGGAGGCTGAAAACACAAGAGATATTACAAGTACAAATTTGTTAGGCATGATAGTTCCACTATTGTTGGGATATGCATTATGATGAAAATGTACTTGAATCTTCGATTTTTTCATAGTTTTTAGGCAGGCTGTTATGGCCTGCCTTTTTATTTCCGATAGAGCCAATTTGCTTTAATATGAATGCGCACGATTATATTGATAGCTTTATGTCGTTCTTAGTCGCGGAACGGCATTATTCAGAAGCGACCGCAGAGGTTTATGCTCCTGCGTTGAATAGTCTGTTGAGCTTTGTAGGAGAGCACTACGGCATAATGGACTGGGGTGAGATTAATGACTCACACATAAGAGAATGGGTGGTTCAGATGATGTCGAACCACTTTTCAACTCTAACGGTCAATAAGAAGCTTAGTGCCGTAAGGTCATTTTATAGGTTCCTGATGATGAGTGACGTGCTTGGAAAAAATCCTGCCAGTAAAGTCAAAGGGCCTAAGAATGAAAAGAAATTGCCTGAATTTGTGAGAGAGTGTGAAATGGACAATTTGCTTGACGGTATTCGATTTAGTGAAGACTTTGCAGGCTGTCGCGATAGGCTTGTCTTGCTTTTGTTCTATTCTACAGGTATGCGTTTGTCGGAATTGGTTGGGCTTAATTTGAATTCTGTAGACTTCGGTAATTCTGTTTTGAAGGTATTGGGAAAACGTAACAAAGAACGTCTGATACCTTTTGGTGCAGAATTGAATGAGGAATTGCAGAATTATCTTTTGCAAAGAAATCAACAAGAAGGAGCTGATGCGACACCTGCGCTGTTGCTAGGAAATCGCATGGGGCGCATTAGTCAATCTTATGTGGAGAAAATTGTGCATGCATACCTGTCTCAAGTTACTACACTCAAAAAGCGTTCGCCCCATGTGCTGAGACACACTTTTGCTACTGTGATGCTCAACAATGGGGCGGAGATAGAGGTTGTGAGACAGTTGCTAGGCCATGCGAGTATAGCAACTACAGAAATCTACACGCACACAACGTTTGAAGAGTTGAAGAAAGCGTACTCCAAAGCTCATCCGCGTGCAGATAAAGATTGAAAAGGTGGATACAGTTTTTTAAGTGTCGACCTAGTCGGTTGCTTGTGATAAATCTAGGTCTATTGCCACAGGAAAAATTCGCAAAGGATCGCCGAAGGCTTTAACGCTGCGCAGCATAGCTGTTGAACTTTTGCTCGGAATGCCTTTATAGACATCTTTGCCGTTGAGGCGAATGGTGACTTCTTTGTTTGTATTAACGATTGCGTCATTGAGGAAAATGGTGATTTTGCCGTCGGTTGATTTTTTGTATTCTTTATTGAAGCATAATTCTATTCCCCATTGCGGGTCTTTCTGGGTGCAGGTGTAGTCTATGTCTTCCACAGAGAGGTCTATGCTGTTGTCTTTTGTTGTGAATTCGTAGAGTGTACGCTTGTTGCTTGAGGGGCGTTGATTGACAAGAATGTTGTAGAATCCTGTGCGGTGGCGATTGTCCATTTCGAAGTCTTCCCAGATGAAGTGCTTGGGAGTGGGATTTCTTTTATAATCTTTTAGCCATGGTGTTGTGAGTCTGTAGTCGATGCTGTGACCCATGTCCGGGATAAGTTCTATGCGGTGATTATATTCGCCTGGATATTTTAATTGTAGTGTGTCGAGTGCATTTGCAGTATATGTAGTCAGCATGTTGCGGTAGAACCCATAGTCTTTTTCTCCTGTTAGCAGCGAGAAACCGATATTGCTGCAATTTTCGGCAGGTGCGTTTTTGAGAGGTTCTCCTCCTGCCATTGGGCCGGCTGCGGCGAGGTAGTCGGCGTAGAATGAGGCTAAACGTTGGCTGCCGTAGCCTCCCTCGGAAATTCCGAAGATATAAACTCTATAAGGGTCGATTTGCTCTGAGGCAAGCGCTTGGCGAAACAAGGA
>CAVCAW010000053.1:0-462 GCA_963600315.1 Bacteroidaceae bacterium
ATCCAGGACTGTCTTTCCAAAATACCATAACAGAACGTCCAGATTCTTCTATGATCAGAAATTCCCTGGCGGCGGAATCAAAATAGATTCCATTTTGGTTTGCTATGCTCGGATAGAGATAGTGTTTCATGTCTTTTTTGTCGAAACTATTCGTGCGGCAATAAAGTTGCTCAAAATAGTGCGTCATAGTTTCTGGTGCGAACCAGTCGCTATCAGAACTCAATGCCAACCGTGCATTGTTAGCGTCTTGCATCTGCCCCCTAGGGAGTGCGTGCTCTTTTGTTAAACTGAAAACTTTGGTTTTTCCTCTCCGCAGTTTCCCTTCTCGGTTGCACCTTCCTGCCGCTTGAAGAACAGAATCAAGACCCGATGCCTGGCGATAGACAACAGGAAAGTCAATGTCAACGCCAGCTTCAATCAATTGAGTGGCGACGACGCGAACTACCGCCGATTCCTCATTTG
>CAVCAW010000053.1:472-28468 GCA_963600315.1 Bacteroidaceae bacterium
GGTTTTCTTGATTTGATCTATAGTTTCTCGAATATGATTCGAACACATCATGCGCGATAGGTGGAGGGTGATTCCCTCTTGTGGCAGACGCTGGTAAATTTCTTTTGCATCCTTTCTTGTGTTTACAATGCACAGCACCTTGTCGTGGCGGGTTAGTTCCGTCGCAATCTCGTCGTACGTCTTTCCGTCATTGTCTATCTGCAGACTCACTCTCCGCAACTGGTCATGAAGGCGGAAACCAGAAGGGATGATTTCTGTGATATGCTCGATGCCCTTAAAGGTCGCCTGGGGATTGCAACCCTCTATCAAACCGCTTAATATCGGCTGGCTGGCCGTGGTGAAAAGTGCGGAAACGTGGAACAGTTTGTTGTAAGTTTTCAGAGAATCAACTATCGGCTGCAAGAAACCTGTAGGCAAAGTCTGCACTTCGTCTAGTATGACAACGCTGTTTACTATGTTGTGCAACTTGCGGCAAACAGAAGGACGATTGCCAAACACTGACTCAAAAAACTGCACATTTGTCGTCACAATAATGGGGTAGTCCCAATTCTCGGCGGCCATAGTCAGTTGCCTGCGCAACTTTTCGTCCTTAATCTGTTCGGGGGCGACGTTTGAATGATGTTCCAGTACATTCTCCTCTCCGAATATCGTTTTGAACACAGCTGCCGTTTGCACTATGATGCTGGTATAGGGAATGGCTATGATTATTCGCTTGTGCCCGTTCCTGACAGCATGTTTCATCGCCCACAAGAGGGAGGACAAGGTCTTTCCTCCGCCAGTAGGCACTGTTAGACTGAAAAAGCCGCACGGCATGGCGGCCTTATTCAAACATTGCGACTGCACTTCGTTCCTGATTCGGTTGATAGGAGTGTCTTTGGCGGTGTGCTTCATGTTTGCAAGAAACGTGTCGAGCAACGGCTCAAGTTCTGCTAGAGTCTTCTTGTCTTGCCTAAGACGCGCCGAATTGCTGTCCATAAATTTTTCCGTGTCAAGAAAGTCTGCATCGACGAGACATGAAAACAACATTCTTGAGAGGTGATGGATGTCTGATAACTCAAATTTTAACCTAGGGAAAGACAAGGTCCGTTTGTCAATCGCCGTGTTAACTTCGTCTGGCAAGGCTTTGGATAAGTCTGCCATTGAGTCATGGTCATGCAACCCTGTGTGATGCGAATATATCTGATTGACTAAAAAATTGTCAAATACATTGCCGTAGATTTGTTCTGCTAGTTTTGCGCCGACATAAGCATGGTGATAATCACCTTCAACTTTGATGCTCGGGTCGTATCCGCTGTTCCGTTTTATATGTTGCTGAAAGGCATTCGACTCCTTTCCTTTGTCGTGGAGTTCTCCTAACACTCTTCCAAATTCAGACATGCCGAATTCTGCGGCAAAAGATTGTGCCAGACGCGCAACCCCTTCTGTATGCGATTCGTTTGACTGAAAAACCCATTGCTCCGTTTCAGAATTCTGGTAAAGGTGAGAGATGTAATGCGGAATGCTCATATAAGTCGTTGTTTATGGTCACAAAGATAATGAAATTCATCAATACAATGAGTAATGTAACTTAAATCAATATTTTTTATTCTTCTGAATATATATATACCCAGTCTGTAAGTGCTGAATATAGCAAACTAGTTGTCATACATATATATAACATAATAAGGCACGTGTGGTTTTCCTATCGTGCTATTCTAGTTTTGGAGTGTTGTTCTGACCTCAGCCCGTTTTATCTTCTGCGGCAGCCATGTAGAAGAGCACGTGCTCTGGCTGTGGTTGTAGAAAAATCCTTTGGTGGTGCATGTCTTGATAGAAATAACAGATTCACGTCACCAAGTTGGTCATTTTTTTACAAAGTAAAATCGGTTTTTGCTACTAAAAAATTGGTTAAACCTCTTCACGCAGAAGTCAATATTCGTCGCCCTCAAGAGTTCTTTGCCAGTGGTTATTCCTACGTTTTGGAGACTCTTTTCGATTAAGGGGCTTGTCTTTCAAAAAAAGAAAGCCCGAAGCACTGTGGTGCTTCGGGCTTGGTTATGGTTTTAGTGGTTTGCTCAAATCTGCTCGAGTAGTTTGGTGACGAACTTGTAGTATTTCTCTACTGACGGGATGTTGCAGCGTTCGTTGGGGGTATGGGGGCTGCGCAGTGTGGGGCCGAAGCTCACTGCATCCATTTCGGGGTAGACGGTCTTGATGATGCCGCACTCCAGTCCGGCGTGGCATACCGTGACGGTGCAGTCTTCGCCGTTGACCTCTTTATAGACCTTCTGCAGTTTGGCGACCAGCGGAGAGTTGAAGTCGGGTTGCCATGCGGGGTACTTGCCTTTGTAGTCAACGGTGAAGCCGCCTAGTTCGAAGGCGCATGCTACCGATGAGGCGAGTTCGTCAAGCTTGGAGTCGCACGAACTGCGTACCAGCACGTCGGCCTCTCCCTTGCCGTCTGCCACCTTGACGATGCCGAGGTTGCACGAAGTCTCCACGATGCTGGGCATGTGGGGAATGAAACGATAGGGACCTACGGCTGCGGCAAGCACAGCTCGAGTTATGTTGAGAGCCACTGAGGCGGGAATGGCCTCGGCTGGAGTCTTCACATCGCTCACCGTCAGGGTGGGGCAGTCCTCTATGCCGTTGTATTCAGCGCGGTAGGTCTGTTCCCACTTGGCTGCAATGGTCTTGATGTCGCCTACCTTGTCGGCGGGAGCTGCCACGATGATGTTGCCGCGGCTTGGTATGGCATTGCGCATATCGCCACCGTTCCAGTAGGTCAGTGTGCAACCCTTTTCAAGTAGCTCCTTGGCGATGTTGGCTAGCAGTTTGTTGGCATTGGCACGCCCTTCGTTGATTTCAAGTCCGGAGTGGCCGCCCTTGAGTCCCGAAATGGCGATTTCGATGGCTGCGTAGCCGGTTGGGACTGCTTCGGGCTTGTAGCTAAGTTCGGCAGCTACGTCTACGCCGCTGGCACTGCCTATTACGAATTCGCCCTCTGTCTCGTTGTCGAGGTTAAGCAGTATCTTGCCCTTCAGAGTGTCGGGACGAAGATTGTTGACGCCATACATGCAGGTCTCTTCATCTACGGTGAAGATGGCCTCGAGCGGACCGTGTTGGAGGGTGTCGTCTTCAAACACTGCCATGGCTGTAGCAACGCCTATGCCGTCGTCGGAGCCAAGGGTTGTGCCTTTGGCTTTGACCCATTCGCCGTCGATGTAGGTCTCAATGGGGTCAATGAGGAAGTTGTGTGTGGACTCAGCGGTCTTCTGCGGCACCATGTCCATGTGAGCCTCCATGGTGACCATAGGGCGGCCTTCGTAGCCTGGTGATGCTGCTTTGCGCATTATTATGTTGCCGGCATTGTCCTTGAAGGACTCGAAACCGTGCGACTGCGCCCACGACAGCAGGTAGTCTTGTATCTTGTCGAGATGGCCTGAAGGGCGCGGTACTTGGGTGAGGGCGTGGAAGTTTCTCCAGATGCCCTCGGGTGAAAGCTGTGTGATGTCCATTGTCTTTGTAGTTGTTAGATTAATGTTGCTACAAAGCTACTAAAAAGTTTTCTCACGGCGCACCAATGAGGTGCACAAATGGTGTTAACAAGTTTTAAAGTCGCATTCTTCGCTTGTTGTTCGCATAAGGCGACTTGTTGATGCGAGTTGTTGTGACGTATGAATGCTGACTATCGTAGCAAGCTATTTTGTGGCCTGCTTGCGGACCGGCATGAAGTGCACTGCGAAGATGCCGTAGATGCCTAGTACCACAAGCAATAGTGTCTGGACGGAGTGAACCACCAAGGCGAAGTCGAGTGCGTCGTCGGTGCCCAATCCGTAGAGCACTAGAATGGTCTTCACTGCAAAGTGCCATGCACCAGCGCCGTTAGGCGTGGGCACTATCACGGCTATGCTGCCTGTG
Source organism: Bacteroidaceae bacterium (assembly GCA_963600315.1). Taxonomy (GTDB): domain Bacteria; phylum Bacteroidota; class Bacteroidia; order Bacteroidales; family Bacteroidaceae; genus UBA6382. The sequence continues at coordinate 4,373 of CAVCAW010000053.1, forward strand.
CAAAATGACACGATGCCTGCTGCCATTCCTATGTCGCTAGTGAAGTCAAAACAATAGAATGTGAGGTAGTAATGAAAAAAATAGCATGCCCATATTGCTACCGAATAAAATATGTAGAGTGGGAGGTTGTTTACCTTTTTTACCGACATGATGCCCGTAAGCAATCCCTGCATCAGATATTTGACTTTGCGCATTATCGACAACCTGCGTGCAAGCACCAGCAACAACAATAGAATGCCACCTGCACACAAAGCCGAAACCCACACTCCCGTGCTGGTGAATTTTGACAGGGTAGTGTTGATACTCACCCCTGTCAAGGCGAAGAAGTCGGAGAACTGCTTCCACTGATAGGCTATCACAGTTGCACACAGCAGCACCATGATAACTACATCGACAGCACGCTCCGTCACCACCGTTCCGAGAGACTTGGCAAACGACACTCTGTCTTTGCGGGCTAGTATGCCGCAGCGCAGAAACTCACCTATGCGCGGCACCACGAGACTGGCGGCGTAGCTTATGTAGATGGCACAGATGGCTACGTGGCTACGACAGCGTTCGCCAATGGGAGTCAGCGACTGTTGCCAGCGCAAAGCCCTGAATACCTGAGCCAGTATGCCTGGAACGAACGATAGCAACATCCACTCCCACTTCATGCGGTGGAGCACGCTGCTCATGCGGTCGAAGTCGGAGTTGCGATACATCCAGTAGAGGATTCCCCCGCTAAGTACGAAGGGCAGGAGTATCTGCAGTGTTTTCCAGAGTGTGTGTTTTGCGTTCATAGGGTTGCTGCTCGGAGTGCTCGTTATGCGCTTGATGTCAAGCGCGCAATAGCCCCTGTAGCATATTAAGGTACAAAGATAACCCTTTTCGCTTACAAATGATTGAGTGTAAGGGCGAAAATGCACGCTGAAGATTTTTTTGAGTACTATTGTCGCAATTTCAATACAGAATTGCCCAGTCCTTTGTCTCCGTAAGGCCGCAATATAGTACCCCTAGGGCTAATGCTGCTGTTTCCCATAGGGCTGCACTAATGAGGCATGGATTTGTCAATGGTAACTGTTGGTGCGTGGACCGTTTTTCAGCACGATTGCTGTTCGGGCCAGTTGACGAGGCTAAGTTGGTCGGTGGCTCTGGTGAAGGCTGTGTAGAGCCAGCGATAGTAGGGGAGGTCGATGCCGTCGGGGGGCAGCCAACCTTGGTCGATGTAGACGCTGCTCCACTGTCCGCCTTGTGCCTTGTGGCAGGTGACAGCATAGGCATACTTTATCTGCACTGCATTGAGGTTGGGGTCAAGTCGCATCTTCTTGATGCGTTCCTTCTTGTTGGTAATGTCGGCATAGTCTTCTGTAACTCCGCTATAGAGCATGTCGTTCTGCTCCTTTGTCAGCGACGGACTTTCGGAGGTAAGTGCGTCGAGCAGCACCCTGACGTCCATCTCGAAATCGTCGTAGTCGGGAAACTGCAGCGTGATATCGGCGAAGTGTAGTCCGTAAAGATCAAGGTGGCTGTCGATGTGAGTGACAATGGCTATGTCGCCGTTGGCCAAGAAGTTGACGGGCGGGGCAGCATCGCCGTTGCGCTGTGAATTGGCGGCATACTGCTCCGTCCAATAGTAATTGTTGCGTACTATCATCACAGCGTCGCCTATGGTGAGTGATTCTTCGCGGCCAAAAATCATGCTGCGTATGCCGATGTTGTATTTCACTGCCTGCTTGTTGGAGCGGGTGATGACCACTACGTTGTCGGTGCCAAGCCGGCTGTAGTCGCTTTCGAGGTGTTCTACTAGCTCGCCGCCCCTGACGTTGCGTATGTCGTTGAACTGCGAAAAGTCTACCATTGGGGGTGTGGTCGTGTCGCCGGCGGCTATGCTACGCCTTATGGAGGTGGCATTGTGGAGAATGCCGCTCTGGGCAGCTTGACGCATCACGGTGGCTAGTTGGAATCCTGTGGCTTCGAGCCCCATTGTCTTGAGTCGCGCAACAGACAATGCGGGACTCTCCAATTCGCCTACCGGTGGGAGCTGTGCGTTGTCGCCAATGAAGACGATACAGCAACCTGCGCCTGCGCCTTCATAGACATAGGTGATGAGGTCGTCAAGTATCTGTCCGCTGCCGAAGGGCGAGAGACTGTCGCAGGCGCATGATATCATGGAGGCTTCGTCGACAAAGAACACTGCATTCTTATGCTTGTTGATGTCGAGGGTGAAAGTGGAGTTGATGTCGCCCACTTGCTTTTGACGGTAGATTTCCTTGTGGATTGTAAAGGCCGGATAGCCTGAGTGTTGCGCCAGTACTTTGGCGGCACGGCCAGTAGGAGCCAAGAGCACAGTGTTGCGCTTTAACTTGTGCAGCTGCTTTATGATGGCGGCGGTGACGGTGGTTTTGCCCGTGCCAGCATAGCCTCGCAGTATGTAGGCTGTATATGGTCGTGGATTGAAGATGAAGGCACACAAACGTTTGGTCGCTTCCCTTTGGGCTTCAGTGAGCTCAAAAGGAAGCGACTTTTCTATGTTAGCCAAAAAGGTGTCGACTATCATTTTCGTTCTACAAGGCTGTAGAAGTATAGCATGGTCAGCAGAGTCCCCATAATGAAGCCCACGATTAGCGTTGCCGTTGTCGTCGGGCTGAAAGGTGAGGACAGATAGAGGCAATAGAACACGGTGCCACCACCCGATATGAGCATGGAGACTGGCACAATTCTCTTCCAAGAGAAAAATGCTGACATCTTCTTGCCGAACAGTGGTTTGCGGCGCAGATAACACACCAAGGCAAAGACTATTTCAAGCAGCACCGCCACCAAGGCGAACCCCATTACCAGACGGGCTATGCCGAGTAGAGTGAAGCCCACGCTCTGAGCCGTATCCAACACTCTGTACCATGTCAGGAAAAAGGCCAGCAGCAATGCGAACGAGATGTCGCCCCGATGTATGAATTTGTCCATTGCGCAGTTTGTCTTAGGCTTATTAAAGTCCTGCCAGTTCCACTACCTTATTCACGGCAGCATCAATGCCCGTGGTGTCCTTGCCGCCTGCTGTGGCAAAGTGGGCTGCGCCTCCACCTCCGCCCTTGATGAGCTTGGCTGCCTCACGCACGAGGTTGCCGGCGTTGAGTTTGTGGCTCTCGATGAGGTCCTTGCTCAGAATGACGGTGATGAGCGGCTTGTCGTTGTATTTGCTTCCCAGCACGCACAGTGTCTTTTCTGGAATGGCATTGATAATCTGGAAAGCTATGTCCTTGACGGTTTCGGCAGGAATGTCGCTCACGATTACTTGCTTGACTATCCTTATGCCGTCAGGGGTGCTGATTGCACTCTCAATCATCTTGTCGCGCATCTTCTTCGCTATCTCTTTCTGTGCGTCCTCAGCCTGCTTGCGTAAGGTTGCATTTTCGGCTATGGTCTTCTCTATGGCGGCTTTGATATCTTTCTGACCGAGCAGTTCGCGCAGTCCGTCGATTATCTCCTCCATGTGGTAGACGCTCTGCTCGGCAGCCTTGCCAGTGATAGCCTCAATGCGGCGTACTCCGGCAGCCACACTGCTTTCCGACACGATGCGTACCATTCCTATGCGACCGGTTGACTTGGCATGGCAGCCACCGCAGAACTCAATGCTGTTGCCGAACTTAACCACGCGCACCTTGTCGCCATATTTCTCACCAAAGAGAGCCATAGCGCCCATCTTTCTTGCCTCTTCGATAGGCATATCTCTGAAGTCCTCGAGTGGTATGTCTTGGCGAATGCGCTCGTTGACGATAGTTTCCACTTTGCGCAATTCTTCGCGAGTGACTTTTTGGAAATGGCTGAAGTCGAAGCGGAGACTGTCGGGAGTCACCAGCGAACCCTTCTGTTCCACATGTGTGCCTAGAACCTCGCGCAGAGCCTGGTCGAGCAGGTGGGTACACGAGTGGTTGGCCTCTGAGGCATGGCGGCGCTCAATGTCAACGCAAGCCATGAATTCAGCTTTGGGGTCAGCCGGCATTTCGAGCGTAAGGTGTATAGGGAGATTGTTTTCGCGTTTTACGTCGAAGATTTTCATTTCTTGTCCCTCGCTTGTCAGCACACCAGTGTCGCCTACCTGACCACCCATTTCGGCATAGAAAGGTGTGTGGTCGAGTACTACTTCGTAGTATGATTTCTTCTTCTGTGCTACGCGGCGGTATTTCAGAATGTGACAAGGGTGCTCCGTGCAGTCGAGGTAGTGGGTCTGGGTCTCGCCCTGGGCCAGCACTACCCAGTCGGTAGTTTCGGTGGCGGCAGCATTGCGCGCACGCTCTTTTTGCTTCTGCATCTCGCAGTCAAATGCATCGATGTCGACCTCCAGCCCATGCTCATGGCATATCAGCTCAGTGAGGTCGAGCGGAAATCCGAAGGTGTCGAAGAGAGTGAAGGCCTGCACGCCGTCGATTACGTTCTTGCCTTGTTGCTTGGTTTCGCTGATGACGCTGTCGAGGAGGTTGATGCCCGTGGCGAGGGTGCGGAGGAAAGAGTCTTCCTCTTCCTGCATCACGCGGCTTATGAGAGTCTTCTGCGCTACGAGTTCAGGGTAGGCATCACCCATCTCTGCGATGAGTGTAGGCAGAAGCTTGTACATGAAGGCTTCGCGGAATCCGAGGAAAGTGTAGCCGTAGCGTACGGCTCGGCGCAAAATGCGGCGTATCACATAGCCCGCCTTGGCATTGCTGGGCAGCTGTCCGTCGGCTATGGAGAAAGCAATAGCTCTGACGTGGTCTGCCACTACGCGCATGGCCACGTCTTTCTTCTCGTCTTTGCCGTAGGTCTCGCCTGAAAGCTGGCTGATGGCCTTGATGAGCGGTTGGAATACGTCGGTGTCGTAGTTGCTGCGCTTGTTCTGCAGTGCCATGCACAAGCGCTCAAAGCCCATGCCAGTGTCAATCACCTTGGCGGGCAGCGGCTCGAGTGAGTGGTCAGCCTTGCGGCTATACTGCATGAAGACTATGTTCCATATCTCTATGACCTGTGGGTTATCCTTGTTGACGAGCGATGCTCCGGCAACGGCGGCTTTTTCTTCGTCCGAGCGCAAGTCTATATGGATTTCGGAGCACGGACCGCAGGGACCAGTGTCACCCATCTCCCAGAAGTTGTCGTGCTTGTTTCCGTTGATTATGTGATCTTTGGGTAGGTATTGCTCCCAGTAGGATGCGGCTTCGTTGTCGCGCTCAAGTCCTTCGTCGGGCGAGCCTTCGAAGACTGTAGCATAGAGGTTGGCGGGGTTGAGCTTGAGCACCGTCACGAGATATTCCCATGCCCACGCTATGGCTTCCTTCTTGAAGTAGTCGCCGAAGCTCCAGTTGCCAAGCATCTCAAACATGGTGTGGTGGTAGGTGTCGTGGCCCACTTCCTCAAGGTCGTTGTGCTTTCCGCTGACGCGCAGACACTTCTGCGAGTCGGCCTGCCGGCGGCTCTTGGGCTTGGCATTGCCCAGGATGATGTCCTTGAACTGGTTCATTCCCGCATTGGTGAACATAAGTGTGGGGTCATCCTTCACCACCATGGGTGCTGACGGGACTATGAGGTGACCCTTTGATTCAAAGAATTTCTTGAAAGACTCGCGAGTCTCTTTTGCTGTCATCATTATTGCTGTCTTTTTTTTGAATTTGGGCACAAAATTAGCAACAAATCGCTACATTTGCAATTTCTAAGGACAGAAATCTACACAGTTTGACGGAAACTTTGCCTTTTGTCATAAAACCCGAACAACATGGCTCTCAACACAAACAAGGACTTGAAGAAATATTACTCCATTCAGGAGGTGGCCGAGACTTATGGTGTCAACGAATCGTTGCTGCGATTTTGGGAGACTGAATTCCCCCAGTTGTCGCCTAAAAGGGCTGGCAGGGGCATACGCCAGTACACCAAGGACGACGTCAAGCTTGTGGGCGTAATCCACGATCTTGTGAAGCGGCGCGGCATGAAGCTGTCGGCAGCGCGCGAAGTGCTCAAGCGCAACAAGGACGGAGCCTATCGTCGCAACGAGGCTCTCGACCTTCTCAAGGATATCAGGCAGCGACTGGTAGATTTGCGGACGCAGCTTGGCGACATCGTGGAGGGCGAAGAATACAATATTGAAGACTAATGAGCGCAGACGTACAACCCATATCTTTTACGGACAATGCAGCTGGACGGCTTTCAGAAATTCTGAGTTCCGCTGATTGCGACAAGGTGTTTTTGCTCGTCGACGAGACGACCCGGCAACTGTGTCTTGGGCGACTTGAGAGTTGCCAGGAACTTGCCAATGCTCCAGTCATCACCATTGGTGCCACTGACGCATGTAAGAATGTAGAGTCGCTGACCCACGTGTGGAAGGCCTTGGGCGAAGGTGGAGGCAGTCGCCGCTCAATCTTGGTCAACGTAGGTGGCGGCATGGTCACCGACTTGGGCGGCTTCGCTGCGTCTACATTCAAGCGCGGTATAAGATTCGTCAACGTCCCTACGACGCTCTTGGCTATGGTAGACGCATCAGTGGGCGGCAAGACGGGCATCAATTTCAACGGACTGAAAAATGAGGTCGGCGTGTTCAACAATGCGTTGCACGTGGTCATCGACACCGGCTTCCTTGCTACGCTTGACGACCTCAATATACGCTCAGGCTATGCTGAGATGCTCAAACACGGACTGATAAGCAACACTTCCGACTGGGCAGAATTGTTAAACTTCGACTTGAACAACCCCAATCTGTCGCAACTTAGCGAGATTCTGAAGAAAAACATTCTTGTCAAGGAGCGAATAGTAATGCAAGACCCCCATGAGAAGGGGTTGCGCAAGGCGCTCAATGTGGGCCACACCGTAGGTCACGCTTTCGAGAGCTTTGCCCTGACGAGTGGTCGCCCGGTGCTCCATGGTTACGCTGTGGCATGGGGCATGGTGTGTGAGCTCTATCTGAGCGTAGTTAAAGCGGGTTTCCCCAAAGACAAAATGCGGCAGACCGTGGCATTCATTCGCCAAAACTACGGCACCCTAGAGTTTGGCTGCAACGACTACGAGAAACTCTATGAGCTGATGACGCATGACAAGAAGAATACTCGCGGCTTCATCAACTTCACCCTGCTTGGCGACATAGGCGACATAAGGCTCGACCAGACAGCCTCACACGATGAGATATTCGAGGCACTCGACTTCTTCCGTGAGCAGTTCTGACACAGCGGCACAAGCTCTGCAAAATATAAAACTTCCTTATAAAGATTAAGCAAAAGCCCGAAGCATTGTTGCAACAGTTCTTCGGGCTTTTTGCGTTCAAAGCAAGTCTTCCTCGCAAACTCTTGTCTTATGTGATGTTTTCATTTCAGCCATTGCGACACTATGTTGCGCCAGTCTCCAAAAGACGCATTAAATGAAAATTATTGGCTAAACATGTCGTTTGTTGCGATTATATTCGTAAATTTGCTCCGTTAGAGTAATGGTATTTTTTTACCCCCCCCCTGTTTAATGAACTGTAAATCAGGGTTTCTATAGTCAAAAACGAATAAAACAATAAATCAACACCCAAGAAAGATGAAAACACTTTTACGAAATCTTTTTCTAAGGGCGACGCTGTTTGCCCTGACTTTATTGGTTGCGTCTCAAGTCTCGGCAGAAGTCGTTGACTATGGATTTAAGATCCTTGGTCAAGAGATTACATCAGAAAACTACTACAAAATCTATCAGATGGATGGTGTGAGCGGATGGGTAAAGTATGACACCATCTCCAACACGCTGACACTACAAGCCTGCAGAATATCTGACAAGAACCTTGACAACAACTCATACGGAATTCAAATTTGCTCGAATGACAGCCTCAAAATAAATTTGAGTGGAAATATCAAGATCGAGACCTATTATCCTGCGCTTGCCACACCGACCAACGCTAACAGCAATTTGCATACGTTTATAGTGGGGAAAGGTGGTGATAAAACTCTACAATTGAAGTCTTACGGCCCCAGCGTCGTTGCACTGGAAGGCTTGGCCGCAGGATCATGTTTCATTCTGGAAGATTGCAGACTCATTGCAGAGGGTACAGATTGTGGTATAAATACAGACAGCCTTATTGTGCGCTATTCCCGTGCGGAAGCGTATGGAGGAGGAACCATCAGCGAGGGGACTGTTGTCATGATGGAAGGCAGTAGTGTTCTTTCGGCCACGGGGTGCGTGTATGATGAAAGAGTACATTTGTTTTTGGAGAACCCCGACGAAGCGGACGAAAAACCATTTCTCGTGATAGAAAGAGGGGAGATAGATAACTGTGGCTTCAGTATATGTGGTACGGCAGTGACCGGCCTTAATCGTATCGACATTGCCCGTTGGATAGAAGGAGTGAGCGGCAAGGTGACATATGATCCCTCTACCGCAACACTGCACCTTGAAAATGCAACAATTGAATATAGCAGTGGTGATGGTATAAGGAATGACTCCCTTAGTGGCTTGAAGATAGACTTGGTCGGCACCAACAAAATCAACGCAGGCCAATGGGGGCTTTCTGTCGCTAAGCCCACAACAATCACAGGCACAGGCACACTATCGGTAAATGGTAATCTGGACTTCATAGAACCTTTCGATGGCACCGGAGGCATTTGCATTGACAGCACATCTCTCTTGATAGATGCTTGTGAAGTGAGTGTGGCTGGGCCTGCAGGCATTATGGGCAGTGGCAAGGGCGACACAGTGATTGTCCACAATGCCTACTTGGACATGGTAGGCAGCAAGCTTGGCACATTGTTCAACATTTCATCGTTGCAACTTGACGGTTGCGAGCTTGACGATCCCTACAGCTATTCAAAGTATCGTCAAGCTTTACTAGTAAGAAATAGTGACCATGACTACGGAGCAGTGGCGACATATAATATCAAAATACAACCCACGTATGTTGACGTGATACTGGAAAACTACGGAGACACGAAAATCAGCACCATCAAGAAGGTGTACCATACAAAGGAAGTAAACCTTGCTGAGGCTAAGGAGTTCGTGGAAAACCTACCCGGTAAGGTGCTCGAACATGTCACGTTGGAGGAGGCAAAATCAGCGTGCAGCCAGTTCGCCGCATTAGGTTGCGCCATCAGCTATTGCAAGGCAGGGTCTTGGACGCAAGGCTCTGAGATAGCCTATGGTTTGAGCATCGCAGGTGTGGCGGTGACTAGTAAGAACCGCGATGACCTCAGCGTGACGCGATGACCTCAGCGTGATAGAAGGAGTGAGTGGCACCGTTAAATACGACCCCAGCATAAAGACCCTTTACCTCAACGACGCCAAAATTGATTGCAGAGACAAAATGGGCAGCTATGTTTATGGTATTACGAACGAGTCGGTGGACAGCCTCAATATTGTAGTGACTGGCAACAACACAATAATGGCTTTTGGTGCCATATACGTATTAAAACCCACTACTATTACGGGTGGAGGCTTGCTTTCGATATCTGACTCAAAGTTTGGTCTCGTAATGTTTAAGGCGACACTTGCGATTGAGAGATGCACTGTGAACGCTGATTGTAGTGAAGGAGGAGTCTATGGCGATGGTCTATCTTCTGAGGCAGAACTCGTTGTTCGCGGAGCCAGCATGACATGTACGGGCAGCAATAGGGGGTCGCTGTGCCTTGTATGGTCGCTCACATTGGACGATTGCAAACTGACCACACCCGACAATGCAGTGTATGACAGTGAGGCCAGGGCTGTAGTGCTCAATGGAGAGAATGTAACCTCGCGCGTAGTGATAGAAGATGACGGGCTTTATCTTTATGATGTAGTGCTCGAAGACTATGGCACGTCGGAAATGAACGTCATCAAACTGGTGAAGGACCTGAAAGGCTTGTCGCTCATTGAAGCCAAGAAGTTTGTAGAGAGTGCCCCCGTGATGCTTGACGAAAACCTCAAGATGAGTGAGGCTCAAAACCTATGCAGCCAAATTGTCGCAATAGGCGGTACTGCCAAGATGTATCCCGCTGGCACGTGGTCGCCGATTGGTGTGAAGCCTATTGAGACAGACCAAACAACTGCCAACTCCGGCATCTATAGCATTGATGGAAAATATCTAGGCAACGATTACGATAGACTGTCTAAAGGACTCTACATAAAAGATGGCAAGAAGGTGCTGAAGCTACGCTAAGGTGGCTGACGAACAAAATTGAGATAGCAGAGGCGTCCACCCTATACACGAAACTCGTGAGGGTGGGCGCCTTTGGTGTTTTTCCGCCTCTAGAGTTTTATGCGTCAGAGTACTCTATGTCGTTGAATGATGGCGAAACTAAAAAACCTACAGTAAGGGTCTGCCTTTCTCTTTTTAATTTGTATATTTGCCACAGTAATAGGGCGGTTTGTGCACATCTCAGCAACGGGTCGCCGCTTAATATAATTTACAGCCAATGAAAGTCTGCAAATACCTGAGAACCGTCGTCTATCTCTTGATTGCCCTGACGGCTTTGCCGTTGGCAGCGCAGTCCGACAATCCCGAAGAGGGCAAGGTCTATCTCATCAACCGCAATACCAACACCAATGCCTACATCTATGAGGCGGGTGGCGGTTTGGTGGCTGGTCCAGCCGACAAGGTGCAGAAGCAGTATTGGAGATTTATTCCTACCTCCACTGCCCACCATTACTACATTCAGAACGTCACGTCGGGGCGCTACATACAGTCCACCGCACTGCCTGCACAGGGTGGAACGACGCAGCAGATAACCACCGGCATAAATCCCGTGGAACTGGAGGTCAAGGCCAACACTACGACCAGTTTCACCGGCTACTACTATATTTGCAGCATTGACCAAACCATCAATACACAGGCCGACAACACGCTCGGACTCAACTACGAGGCCCACTCGGGTAAGGTCGTAGCCTACTCCGTGCGCTACAACAGGGGCAATTCCTATTGGGAATTCCACGAGACTACCTATGACTATGAGGCGCCCGAACCAGTGGTTCGCAGTCACTATTCTCGCCAACTCGGTGTCTACAATCTGCCGTGCGGAAGTTTGGGAACCGCCTATCTCACTGCGTTCAAAATTGAGGGTGAGGCAGTAGCTGACGAAGTGAACTACATCGCTACGACTCGCCCCACTAGCAGCTATAATCTCCTTCGCAACGACCGCACTATGCTCATTCCTGGAGCCACAGCCAACCTGAGCTATACAGCCAACAGCATGGATGGTAACTATGAGGTGCTGGCATATTTCGATTGGAATGGCGACGGCATCTTTGAAACAATGCAGTCGCTCGGCACCAACGCCTCCGGAAGTCTCGCTTTTACCGTGCCCGATACGGCGAAACTCGGCAATGCCCACCTACGCATTCGATTGACAGACAATGGTGAGGAAGACGCAGAGGAGAGCGTCCACGGATTCGTATATGAACTCATGACCACCATTACCCAAGCCGATGCGTCGCAGCGTACCCTTACACTGTGCTCGTGCGACACACTGCGCGGAACTGCCACATTTCTTGCTCCATCAGGCGATATTGCTACCGATGCCAAAGGCCAGACCTCTATCACCGCCGACCGTGGCACCACTGTGACCCTCTCTGCCATCCCGCGCGGCGATGCAGTCTTCAAAGGGTGGGTGATTGATGACGTGACCGTGTCGGGTGAGAGTACCTACGAGATGCCTCTTACGCAAAGTGTGACCGTTAAAGCCCTCTTTTCGCCCAACTCCGAAGTGGTGACAGGTGTCATGCCCCTCTACACGTCGCAACCTGCTGCGGTCAGTCACCACGCCTATAATCTTGCGGGGCAGCGCATTGACCTCAATAGCCACCGTGGCATCTATATACAATACGGAAAAAAACGACTCAAATAACCCACAACCACCTAACCATACTCCATGAAGAAATCACTACTCACCACAGCAGCTTTGGCTCCGCTCGCAGCATTGGCGCAACAAACCATTGCCCAAAAGCCAAATATCATATTCATTCTTTGTGACGACATGGGCTACGGCGACCTCGCCTGCTACGGTCAGCCCTATATCCACACTCCCAATATCGACCGACTTGCCTCCGAGGGCATGCGCTTCACTCAAGCCTATGCGGGAAGTCCGGTCAGTGCCCCCTCGCGTGCCACCATCATGACCGGACAGCACACAGGCCACACCCACGTGCGTGGCAACCTCGAGTATTGGAAGAACCGTCCCAACATAACCTACGGCAAGAGCCAAGACCCCGACCGCGTCGGACAGGAACCCTATGACTCCAACCACATCATACTACCTGAAATCATGAAGAAGAACGGCTACACCACTGGCATGTTCGGCAAATGGGCGGGAGGCTATGAAGGATCTGAGTCAACACCCGACAAGCGTGGCATAGATGAATACTATGGCTACATTTGCCAATATATGGCACACATGTACTACCCCAATTTCCTCAATCGCTATAGCAAGCGGCTGGGCGATACGCAAACAGTGCGTGTGGAACTGACCGACAATACCAAATATTCCACCAGCAACGATGACTACGCCAAACGTACGCAATACTCTGGCGACCTCATCCACCACGAAGCACTCGACTGGCTTAACCGTCAGGAAGAGGGCAAACCGTTCTATGGATTCTTCACCTACACGCTGCCTCACGCTGAGCTCTACCAGCCCAACGACTCCATACTACAGGCCTACGAACAAACCTTCTGCGACGACATCTCGTTTTCAGGAGTCGACCGCTATCATGCCAACACCAATATGCATGCCCAGTTTGCAGCCATGATAACACGCCTCGATGCCTATGTAGGCGAAATTATGCAAACGCTCAAAGACAAGGGGCTCGACAAGAATACTCTCGTAATCTTCTCGTCCGACAACGGTCCTCACGAAGAGGGTGGGGCTGACCCCACATTCTTCGGTCGCGACGGTAAACTCAAGGGCTTGAAGCGCTCGTGTAATGAAGGCGGCATACGCATACCATTCATAGCGTGGTGGCCCGGCCACGTGCAGTCGGGTAGCGTCAACGACCACCAGTTGGCGTTCTACGACATCCTGCCCACCTTCTGCGACCTGCTTGGCATTAAGACCAGCGATTACCTTAATCCAGCAGTAACTGGCGATAGCTTCGACGGCATCTCCTTTGCCCCCACGCTCTTGGGCAATGATAACCAACAGGAGGAACACGACTTCCTTTACTGGGAATTCCACGAGACCAACCAGATAGGCGTACGCTCAGGTAATTGGAAACTCATCTATCGCAACGGCGCAAGCGAACTCTACGACCTTGCCACTGATTTGCACGAAGATAACAATGTGGCAGCACAATACCCAGAAGTGGTCAACCGCCTCGTACAGATTATCAAGGAGCAACACGTAGAATCATCACAGTTCAAAGTCTCGTTGCCAAACTAGACAGCGGCACCATGACCAGAGGGTGGGAAGCAAAGACTCGAAACAACTTTGCAACCCCCTCTTTTTGCTTTGCGGTCAGACAGGGACTCAATCGACCGTACAATAAACAGCCGGATACTTGCAAGGAGCGTTTCGGTTTCCTATACTTATAATAAGACAAGAAAATTGTTCTTATAACCCAGAATTTGTTCTTAGTGATTTCTCTTCTGACGAAAACAAGAAAAGGCACCAAAGCTGATGCTTTAGTGCCTTTTGGGGTGACTAGTGGGATTCGAACCCACGACATTCAGAACCACAATCTGACGCTCTAACCAACTGAACTATAGTCACCATGTTGGCATGAAACTAGGCTTGCTCTCAAACCGCTTGTTCCAATTGCAGTGCAAAAGTAATGGTTTTGTTCGGTAAAACCAAATTTTAGAGACAAAAATCAATGGGAGTCTGCGCTTTTGCGGCAATAGCCGGAGCTGCGGACGGGCGAAGTAGTCGCAAAGCAGCGGCATTAGCTGGAAAATATGCTGCTATCTCGGCAGCAACCGACACCTATAGCTTGCTAACAAAGAACTTGGCAAATACTGCGGTCGTGGAGGTGGCTGTGGCTACCAAAAGCATGAAAACGAGAAAGAGCTGGGCTCCGGTTGATGGAGTCCAGCCCTTTGTATCCACACTAGGTGGAAGCCGCTAGGTGCGGTGTGGGTTATTTGCGAATGAACTTGCGGCGGTTGATGATGTAGATGCCCTTTTCGGGAATCTCGGAAAGTCGCTTGCCGTTGATGTCGTATACTGCGTTATGTCCCTTCAGTGAGTTGTCGATAAGTGCATCAATGCCATCGGGATTGAAAACATCAGTCACGCTGACGTTGGGATTCTCGATGATGTAGAACACGGAGCCGTGGTCGTTGTAGGTCCAGTCGCGCAGAGCCTGCGGAGTGGTGCCAGTACAGATGCAAGCGTACTTATAGTCACTGCCGTCCTTGCCAAGAAAGCTGAAGGAGTTTTCGAGCGACTTGGTGGTGCTATTGTAAGAGGTTGTCTCGCTAGCTGAGTTGGTGCGGATAGACTTGAGCGCTGTCTCTTCTGTTGTGAACTTATAGTCGCGACCCGACAGTGTGACGAAAGCCTGGGCTCCGGGATTGTAGAGATAGTAGGAGCTTCCGTTCTTCAGTATCTGCCAGCAGTCGTCTAAGCTAAAAGGGTCAACCTCCTCTTCGTAGGCGGTGTCACCGATGCCCTGCACGCAGCCGTTACTGGCCTTGATGCTGACGTATTCGTCGCTCACATTGGAGTTGTGTACCAATGTGCCTTCGCCAGTGATGGAGACGATGAAGTAGGCCTTGTCGTTGGACAGCTGCGACAGACTGGTAATGGTGTCGCCAGTCAGAGGCTTCACGTTGTAGGTGATGCGGATAGTCATGATTGAATCAACGATAGAGACTTTCGCATTGTAGCCGTTGATGGCTACGGGAGTAACGAGGGTGTCAACCTCGATGACGTGGTCGGTGCTGAGCTGGTCACCGTTGTAATAGGTCGTGCCCTTGAATGTGGCGCCGCCCTTGCTTCCCTCGGGTGCGCCCTCAACTGTCACCGTGTAGGGAGTTTTGAGAGCCTCGATAAACTGCCCTTCAACGAGTACCTCGCTACCGATAATCATAGAACCAGGGATGGTGAGCAGTCCGTTGTCGTCGAAGCTTGAGTACGGATAGCTGTGAACGAAATAGAGCGGGTTGCCCTTGTCATCGTACTGGCTGGTGGCGCTAGTGTTGTAGCCCGAGCGAATGATGACTCCGTTGTGGCTGAAGCCTGGGTAGGGGTCAATCTTGATGGTGAGGTCCTTGCCGTATGCTGCTTTTACATTGGTGAGCGGGTTACCGTCGGCTGTGAGCATCTGGCCGTTGAGCGAGCCTTCGATTACGCGTACGCTGTCGGAGTGGATGTCGAGCACGCGGTCAATGATAGTACCGCCGTTGTTGGGCAGCAGGTTGTTGGTGTTGGGGTTGCCGGCAGGGTCGATGCTGTTCCAGTCAATCTTGTAGCGCATGCGGTAGAAGCCGCAAGCTGTGGTGTCGGGCACGGTGAACGAAGGCATGCCGCTATTGATGGTGTTGCCGTTGGAGGCTGTGGTGCCGTCGCTCTTGAGCCATGAGGAGGAGCCGGAACCAGTGGCGGCATTGGGGTTGTAGGCTGAGTAGCTGACAATCTCGCTGCCGTCGGCAGGAGTACCGTTGTCGTTGATGTCATAGGTGAACTTTCCGTCGTTGTTCCAGTCTACATATACATATCCCGACATGTAGGCACCTTTGTAAGAGAACTTGGGCGTAACGGTCTGACCGGCTGTGGCGCTGAAGGACTGGTCCATCTGGTCTTTGTAGACCGTGGTGACAAATTCGGTGCACTGCTGGTCGTCAAGTCCGATGGCGGTGACGCTGCGGTCAGAACGCGACTGCTCGAGGTCCTTGTCGAAATTGATAGCATACATCTCGGTGGTGAAACGCGGCGCAGGGTCGTCGTTGATCACAATCTGGTCGATGTAGCATGCAAAGTCTTCCTCGCCCACTTCTGGTGTGCGGACGTCGGGGCAAATCACGAGTGAGCTGATGTCGATACCGTCTTTGTCGGCGTCGGCATAGCTGAAGCCGTTGATGGCTACCACTACGTCAACCCAAGTGTTGGCAGCCACCTTAGTCTCAGTGGCGACCTTGAACTGCTCGCAGGAGCCGTCTTGCCAGCTCCAGGCTTCTTCGGTACGCTTGCCGAGACCGCATACGAGCACGCGGCTCTCCACAGGCTTGTAGAGCATGAAGTGTACGTAGCGCGACTCCTTGGTGAGGCGGAATGGCTCTTTGAGGTCTATTCGCACGCCGAAGGTGTTGCTGCCATAGCGGCTGCGCTGCAGGCCGACGATATTGGCGGTAGAGTCAGGTGCGGCACCCAGCACAGGGTCCACCTGATTGAGGTGATTCTTGATGACCTGAGCGTTGCCCTCAAGTGTTCCAGTGCGGAAGGGGCTTTCTTCCCAGGTGTCGTATACTCCAACGGACTTGTAGTCCAGAGAGTCGAAAGATATGGTTTGTGCGTTAGCGGCAAGTACTAGCCATGCCGACGCAATGAAAAGTATGCGTTTCATAGTGTATCGGTTAATGTTTGGTTAGTAGATGCTTATGTTGGATAGCAGCGGACAAGCGCGGCTGTCGTTGATGGTGACCCTGAGGCCTTTTGCCTTGTAGCCGTTGCCGTAGCTGCTGGACGTGCTGCCGTTGAGCGGCAGTATGCGTTTGTAGCCCACAGTGGTGGTCTGCACAGACGAAGCTAGGCGCTTCCATGTGGAGCCGTCTTCAGTGTATTCCACTTTCCAGTCCTTGATGCGCTGTCCCAACTTAATGTATTCTTGCATCTGCAGATAGCGCACGGTCTGCGCTTCGTCCCAAGTGAAAGTAATGGTGGCTGAAGTAGTGCCGTCGTTGGTAGCCCAGTAGGTGTTCTTGTCGTCATCGACTAGATTGGCTGCTGAGTAGTTGCGGTTTGTTCCGGCGTCGCGGGTCTCACTCACCTCTATGGTTGCTGTCTTGGCCAGGTCGGTCTTGAAGCGTGTAGTCAGCAGATTTCCCATTTCCTTGAGTCGATTGACGGTGGCTGAAGGCAGGTGACCA
The DNA here is from genome assembly GCA_963600315.1 of Bacteroidaceae bacterium. Taxonomy (GTDB): domain Bacteria; phylum Bacteroidota; class Bacteroidia; order Bacteroidales; family Bacteroidaceae; genus UBA6382. The sequence goes on from CAVCAW010000053.1 coordinate 21,321, forward strand.
GTGGTGTCAGGCGGGCAGTTGAGGATGAGGGTAGCGTTGCGACCTACGGTCTCCAGATACATCTGGAAGAGGCGCTCTGCACCCAGCACACCCTCTCCAGAGTGCCAGAACCAGCCGCTAGTGGTAGCTTTGGCGTCGCTTTCGCCAGGTAACCACTGCCAAGAGTTCTCCTGGCCCACTTGATTGGTGGCATTGTTGCTGACCGTCGGGTCAAGCATGGCCCAGTTGGTTTCGCCAGCCCATCCTGCCTCATTACCAATCCAGCGTGCTTCGCCGCCCAGACCCCACATGACGCAGTTTGGAGCAATCTTGTGTACACGGTCGCGAAGGTTGGGTATGTCGTAATAGTAGCTGCTGTTGATGCTGATGCTGGTGTTCTTGCCACCATAGTAGCCTGAACCGCCGTTGGCGCCGTCAAACCACATCTCAAACTGGTCGCTGCCGTATTGCGCAAGTTCCTCACACTGCTTGAGGAACACATCAATTACGTAGTTGTCTTCACCATAGTAGCCCGAATTGCGGTCCCATGGCGACACATAGAAACCATATTTCATGTCAAGTTTCTGAGCTGCTTTTGCAAACAACTCTGGTATGTTGCCGTTGCGCCCATTGTCATTGCCGGCTTTGGCTATGCTGTGGGTCGTAGTTGCTGTGGGCCAAAGGCAAAAACCATCGTGATGTTTCACGACTGCGATACCACCCTTCATGCCTGCTGCTTTTACAGCAGTGAGCCATTGCTCAGGGTCTGGCATTTGGGTCGGAGCGTACTTGGTTTCGTCTTCATCGCCGTTGCCCCATTCCAAACCGGTGAAGGTGTTCATTCCGTAGTGGAAGAATGCGTAGAATTCCGTTTCGTTCCATAACAATTGTCGTTCGGAAGGCACGGGGTGGCACGGCAGAGGCTCATTGTCAGGGTTACTGAGCGTCTGCGTCTTAAGATCTAACTGCGCGAACGTAGTTAGCGGCACAGTGAGTGCAATGAGAAAAGTCAGAGTTTTCATTGGTAACTGCTAATTATTAGGGTTATTATTCGTGTGTTATACGGAACCAATGTGGCTCCTAGAGTTGTTTTTCGCTTATTGTGGCTTCTTGTTGTGTATTCTGGTAGTTATTTATAAACCTTCTTTTGCCCTGCAAGCAGAGTGTTTGTCATCAAGGAGCATATTGTCATTGGACCAACTCCACCCGGCACGGGTGTAATGTATGAGCACAATGGTGCCACTTCGCTAAATTTTACATCACCGGTCAGTCTGAATCCCTTGGGGCGCGTACTGTCGGGTACTCGCGTGGTGCCAACGTCGATGACCACGGCACCAGGCTTGACCATGTCGGCAGTGACAAATTCAGGCTGTCCTATGGCGGCAATGATGATGTCAGCTTGCTTGCACTCTTCCTTTATGTTGGCGCTGTGACTATGACAGACGGTGACGGTTGCATCTCCATAGTTTTTCTGCATCATAAGTTGCGCCATTGGCTTGCCCACGATGTTGGACCGCCCCAATATGACACATTTCTTGCCCGATGTTTCTATGTTGTAGTATCTCAAAAGTTCAAGTATGCCCCTAGGTGTGGCTGAGATGAAACATGGTAGTCCTATGGCGAGTCTGCCCACGTTGATAGGGTGAAACCCGTCAACATCCTTGCGATAGTCGATGGCCTCAATTACTTTCTGCTCATCGATATGCTTTGGTAGTGGTAATTGCACAATGAAACCGTCGACGTCGCTGTCGCAGTTGAGTTTCTCAACCTCTTTCAACAACTCGTCTTCCGTTATGGTGTCTTCAAATCGGAGTAGGGTGGATTTGAAACCGCACTCATTGCACGCCTTTACCTTGTTTGCCACATACGTCTCGCTTCCCCCGTCGTGTCCAACGAGTATGGCTGCGAGGTGCGGTCGTTTGCCTCCTTTCTTCAGCAGCTCGTCGACCTGTGCGGCTATGTCGAGCTTGATGGTGGCGGCAGTCTGTTTTCCGTCAATTAAAGTCATTGTCTATGTTGTGTTGTTTATGGGTTACTTCTACTTCAGCGTTACCTCAATGATGTAGTCGATGCTGTCGGTGGGGTTGAGTCCAGCGAGTGTGAGCGTTTTGTCCTTGTAGGAATAGGGCAGTGCTTTCCTCGTCTCGTATTCGCAGACCGCTTTCACTTTTCGGTCAGTCGGCAGGCTGATGTCGCCAACCTTATTATTAAGTACGTGCAGCCATATGTTGTCGCCGCTGCGTGTCGCCACGCAGTCGTCCGACACGGTGGGGCCAGCATGAGTGGCATAAATCGTCTCGCCGTTGTCGCGGAGCCATTGTCCCATGCCTTTGAGACGGTCAAGCGCCAGCTGAGGCAGCTTGCCGTCGGGTTGGGGACCAATGTTGAGCAGCAGGTTAGCACCCTTGGCGGCAGTCCTGACCAGCAGCTGCACCAGTTCTGCCACACTCTTGTAGCGCTTGTCGGCTAACCGGTAGCCCCACATGCCGTTCATAGTCTGGCACGTCTCCAGCGGCAGGCGGCTGACCTCCTGTCCGGACAATCCCGCTTTGTTCTCGCCCGGTATGTCGCGCTCAAACATCTGTATGTCTTCGCCAGGGTAGGGGGTCTTGTGATGGTTGTTGCCGATGAGGCAGGCGGGCTGCAGACGGTGGATGAGAGCGTATTGCTCAGGGAGCTGCCAGTCGAACGGCACCGCATCCTTGTCGTGGTCCCACAAGCCGTCAAACCAAATACAGCCGATGGGGCCGTAGTTGGTAAGGAGCTCAGTGAGCTGGTTGTTCATGAACTTGTAGTATGTCGGCCAGTTAGCTTTGGAGCGGTCTTTGCCAGTGTTGTTGCCCACCCGTCCAGAGGGGTAGTCATCGCGTGTCCAGTCAATATGGCTGTAGTATAAGTGCAGTTTGATGCCGTTGTCGGTGCATGCCTGCGCCAACTGTGCGATGATATCCTTGCCGTAGGGCGTGTGAGTGATGTTGTAGTTCGACTGCTGCGTGTTCCACATTGAGAATCCGTCGTGGTGCCGTGAAGTAAAGGTCATGTAGCGTGCACCCGAGTCTTTGATGGCCTTGACCCACTCTTGCGCATCGAAGTCATGGGGGTAGAACGCATTGGCGAGTTTGGCGTACTCCTTGTTGTCGATGCCTTGGTCGGTCATCACCCATTCGCCCTGTCCGGGCATGGAGTACAGTCCCCAGTGGATGAAGATGCCAAAGCGGCTCTCCTCAAACTGCTTGCGGGCTGCGAGGTTCTCCGCCGACGGGCTGTATTGCGCTGTTGCAGCAAGTGCAAGTGCTGTCGACAATAGTATTGTAAGTAGTTTCTTCATCGTGACTGTTTAGGTTTTTTGAAGAGTTTGGGTTTCCTTAATGGTTAGGGAGCTTGGGCTTCAGCCGTGTGCCGCCTGGCTATCGTCTGCCCATTTTGGACATAGCTTTCATCTTGTTGCCAAAGCCAGGGGAGTTCACCATCTTCATCATTTTGCGAGTTTGGTCAAACTGCTTGAGCATCTTGTTGACATCTTGCAAGGTGTTGCCCGAGCCTCGTGCTATGCGTGCCCTGCGGCTAGAGTCAATCTTGTCTGGGTTGGCGCGCTCAAAGGGAGTCATGGAGCCGATGATGGCTTCTATCTGCTTGAAGGCATTGTTGTCAATGTCGACATCCTTTAAAGCCTTGCCCACGCCAGGTATCATGGCGGCAAGGTCCTTGATGTTACCCATTTTCTTAATTTGGTTTATCTGGGCGATAAAGTCGTTGAAATCAAACTTGTTTTGGGCTATTTTCTTGCTTAGCTTGCGAGCCTCTTTCTCGTCGTAGACCTGTTGTGCGCGCTCCACCAGCGAAACGACGTCACCCATGCCGAGAATGCGGTCTGCCATGCGGTCGGGGTGGAACAAATCCAAGGCTTCCATCTTCTCACCCGTACCAATAAACTTGATAGGCTTGCCTACCACGCTCCTGATGCTTACTGCGGCTCCACCTCGCGTGTCACCGTCAAGCTTGGTCATGACGATACCCGTATAGTCAATGCGCTCGTTGAATTCGCGGGCGGTGTTAACGGCATCTTGACCGGTCATGGAGTCAACGACAAACAGAGTCTCGTCAGGATTGGTTATCTTCTTGATGTCGCTTATTTCCTGCATCATCTGCTCATCGACTGCCAGGCGGCCAGCGGTATCGATGATAACCAGGTTGTATTCTTCCTGCTTTGCCTTGCGGATGGCGTTGGCGGCTATTTCTACCGGGTTGTTATTGCCTTCCTCGGTGTAGACTGGCACTCCGATTTGTTCGCCAACCACTTGCAGCTGGTTGATAGCTGCGGGGCGGTATACGTCGCATGCCACGAGTAGAGGCTTCTTGCCAAACTTGGTCTTCTGCCAGTTTGCCAGTTTGCCGGAAAAGGTTGTCTTACCTGAACCTTGCAGACCCGCCATCAGTATGACAGACGGTCTGGAGTTGAGCTCCAGCTCTGCCGTGGTGCCACCCATAAGTTGTATGAGCTCGTCGTGTACAATCTTGATCAGCAATTCGCCTGGCTTGACCGACGTAAGCACGTCCATTCCGAGAGCCTTTTGTTTTACCGTGTCGGTAAACTGCTTTGCCACTTTATAGTTAACGTCGGCGTCCGAAAGGGCTTTCCTTATTTCCTTTACAGTTTCCGCTACGTTTATTTCCGTTATTCGTCCTTGTCCTTTAAGCACTTTAAAGGAACGTTCAAGTTTTTCGCTTAGATTTTCAAACATGTTACAATTGAATGCTGTAGTTAAAAAAAAAGAGGGGGCAAATGCTAGTTGGCAAAGTTACTTAATATTGATAAACTTAACAAGAAATGACCATGAAAAGTAACAAAAAAAACTATTGCGTGCAATGTTGTTTGATTGATTAGTTGATGGAAGATTATTTCACAAGCCTACGTTCCGTTATTGGCATAAAAATTCGTAATTTCGCACGGTTTTTGGAAGAATGGGAAGGTGTGGAGGTTTTTCCCGCTGTTTTGGCGGCAAGACTTTTTGCACTTTTTTTGTTTTTTTAGTATAGAATGCAATAAGAATCCCTTTTTGTGGTTATATAGTTAGGAAACAGAATTGGATAGGCCTAAGCCAACAAAGATTTCATATGAAGATTAGTGTGATAACAGCGACCTGGAACCGTGCTGCGACAATACAGGATACCATAGACTCGTTTCTGAGGCAGATGGAGAATTGTGCAGCTGCTGGTGTGGCGACCGAGCATATTGTTGTTGACGGCGGGTCGCAAGATGGCACTGTGGAAATTATCAAGTCAAACGAATCGCGCTACCACGGCACGCTGAAGTGGATTAGCGAGAAAGATAATGGAATCTACGATGCTATCAACAAAGGCATAGCCATGGCATCGGGCGACATAGTGGGCATACTCAACAGTGATGATTTCTATACCACCGACGATATTCTCCTGAAAGTTGCGCAAACCTTTGCCGGCAATGACGGTGTTGACGCTGTTTACGGTGATATTCATTTTGTTAAGTCAGGCAATCTTGACAAGTGTACACGTTATTATTCCTCCAAGCATTTCAAAACACAGCTGCTCCGATTCGGTTTCATGCCCGCTCACCCGAGTTTTTATTGTAGAAAGAAAGTCTACGACGACTTCGGTCTCTATGACGTATCGCTGAAGACATCCTCCGATTTCGAGATGATGGTTCGCCTCCTGTATAAGGAGAAGATAAATACTGTCTACATGAACTGCGATTTTGTCACGATGCGCGATGGTGGAGAATCTACAGCCAATGTGGCTAGCAAGATGAAGGTAAACAGAGATGTCGCCGTGTCTCTGAAAAAATATGGTATATATTCCAACCAACTTTTCCAGTGCATGAGATATGTCTGGAGAGCTGGCGAAATAGTCTATACCAGGATAAGACATTGATTAATGGTGCTATAATGAAGAAAGTGCTGATAACAGGTTCAAACAGTTTTGTCGGTGAGAATGTTCGCCGCTACTTGCTCACCAAGGGTGACTGCAAGGTAGACGTGGTCGACACCGTCAGCGATGACTGGATGAAAGCTGATTACTCAAAATATGATGTGGTTTATCATGTGGCAGGAATTGCCCATGTCTGCCCGTCGCCCAAGCTGAAACCTCTCTATTATAAAGTCAACTGCGACCTTGCCATAGAGACCGCCAAAAGAGCCAAAGAGGCAGGGGTGGAGCAGTTTATCTTCATGAGTTCCATGATTGTCTTTAGTGAGAGCCGATCGTTGAAAGATGAAATTCTCACCGCTAATGTCACCCCTCACCCCTCCGATTTCTACGGTGACTCGAAGTTGCAGGCAGAGTTAGGTCTCCAAAAACTCGAAACCGACGATTTCAAACTTTGCATACTGCGCCCTCCACTTGTCTACGGAATGAATTTCAAGGGCAATTTCCCCAGACTCATGAAGCTTGCCGCTACAACACCTATTTTTCCAGCTTGGCACAACAAACGCTCCATGTGCTACATCGACAACCTGGCAGAGTTCGTACACCAAGCTATACTTCGTGAGTTGCGAGGCATCTACTATCCCCAAAACAAGGAACTTGCCGACACTGTGGAGATCGTGCGCTTCTTCGCTCACGAGAAAGGTCATCGCATTTGGATATCCAAGGTGTTCAACCCCTTCGTTACGTTAGGTGCCAAGTTTATCCGCTCGCTCAACAAGATGTTTGCCACATACTATTACGACAAAACAATGAGTACCTACGACTTTGACTATCAGCTCGTGTCGTTCAAAGAGTCGTTGAAACGCGTAAGCGAAGATTTTAGGAAAAATAAAAAAAGAGAACAAGAGAGTCTGGGTTTGTAGAATATTTGAAATAATAAATGATGATGCTGACAATTACATACTCGTTGCTGTTCGTGGTGTTGCTTTTAGCCGAACTGGTTTATTTCAAGATTGCGGACAAATATAATGTAATCGACAAGCCTAATGAACGTTCTTCCCATACCACGGTCGTGCTTAGGGGCGGTGGAGTGATTTTTGCTTTTGCTGTGGTCGTGTGGGCTGGCTATCAGTTGATGTTCGGTCACCATACTGACAACACAGGCATAGGTGTCGTATTGGATTACCTCCCTTTCATTATCGGCCTGCTGATGGTTTCAACCATAAGTTTTGTCGATGACATGGTGGGCACCTCAAACCGTGTGCGCC
>CAVCAW010000053.1:28478-46693 GCA_963600315.1 Bacteroidaceae bacterium
CCTCGTGGTGCAGTTTGTAGCCGCCGCATTGTTATGGTATAGTGCCATGCCCTTATGTTGTGATAACATTCCTGGGTGCAGCGACTGTGTCGTAGGGTGTATAGCACTCTCGCTATGTGCTGTTGTAGCTTGCGTGGGTATAATGAACGTCTATAATTTCATGGACGGTATCAACGGAATAACTGGTGGCTACTCACTCTCTGCGCTTGTTTCATTGTTGGTGCTTAATGAATGGGTTCTGCCTGAGAGATTTGTGGTACCATCCCTTCTGGCGTGTGAATTGTTGGCAGTCGTCATCTTTTGTATATTTAATTTCCGCCCTAAGGGCAAGGCCAAGTGTTTTGCCGGCGACGTAGGCAGTATTTCAGTGGCTTTCGTGCTCCTTTTTGCAATGGTCAAGTTGATATGCACCACGGGCGACTGGTGTTGGATAGCCTTCCTTGTAGTCTACGGCGTTGACGGATGTCTGACCATTTGCCACCGCATCATGCTTCATGAAAGACTGGGGCAGGCGCACCGCAAACATGCCTATCAAATCATGGCGAACGAACTCAAGATTGGCTCGGTCAAGATAAGCCTTTTCTATCTGATTCTGCAGCTAATCATTGATATGCTTATGATTTATGCCGTGCCTAACACCTTTGAGGCTCATCTTGACTACTTGGCGGGCACTGTGCTTGTACTTTCCGTCGTCTACATCCTTTTTATGAGAAAATACTATCACCTTCATGCCGAATATCTTGAAACGCTGAACGCTGCGAGTCCCCAAGCCAAAGGTTAATCCCCTGGTGTTGCTTGGCGACTACCTTGTGGCACAGCGACAAGAGAACTTACGGAATTCATAAAGACCTGAACTATGATTGACAAATTATATGACAGATATTTCAGAAGACTGGTTGCTCCCTATTGGATCATATTGCTCATAGATAGTGCGGTCGTCATATTGTCGGGACTCATTAGTTTTGCTTTGGTATATAGTCTCAAAGACGTAGTTATGAATTTCGGCCATCTGATGGTGACACTATTGGCCTTTATGCCAGGCTATCTTGTCGGCATGAAACTTTTCGGTACCTGTCGCGGCATACTCCGGTTCTATGCCGTCATTGACTTCATAAAGTTGGCGGGAGCATTCGTTTTTGGTGCCGTCGTGGCATATTTCTTACACCGTGTGATGTCTCATTTTGTCAGTGAAAGTATTGTGGAGCTGAAGGGCTTGGTGTTCTTCCTTTCGTTCATGCTTTCCACACTGCTTTGTTTCGGCTTTCGCATGACTATAATCTTTGTCTACAACAATGTGATATACGGCAAAAACCAACTGCGCACCTTCGTCTATGGCACTCACGACAGTGGCTTGGCTCTTGCTCGAAGTATCATTGCCGACAAGAACTCTCCCTACGTGTTGAGCGGCTTCATAACCGACAACGAGAAGATGATGAAACATCGCATCAATGGTGTCAGAGTCTACTATATCGGTGATGACTTGGTTGACATTATGCGTTTGCGCCAGATAAAAGCCGTCTTTGTCAGCGCATCAAGTTCCGAGTCATTCAAGAACAATACGAATTTGATAAGCAAACTCGTACGCAACAATATTAAAATCCTGATGCAGCCCACCGAGATGGAGTGGGACGGCAAAAGGGATATCAATCTTCGCCAACTCCGCGAAATTGACATAGAGGATCTCCTGCCACGCGACAAGATAGAAATAGACCTCGAGTCAATCGGAAACCTCATCAGGCACAAGGTAGTACTTGTCACTGGAGGTGCCGGCAGCATCGGCTATGAGATGGTCAAGCAAGTGGCAAAATTCTCACCCGAGCGTCTCGTAATCGTTGACCAAGCCGAAACACCCATGCACACCGTCAGACTCTATATGGCCAAACACCATGCGTGGCTCGAGTGCGACACAATAGTAGCGAGCGTCTGCAACCGCAATAAGATGGAAACCATATTCCGTACCACACGACCCGACTATGTGTTTCACGCTGCGGCATACAAACACGTGCCCATGATGGAAGACAATCCATCGGAGGCCGTGCAAAATAACATAAGGGGAACCCGCATTGTTGCAGATTTAGCAGTGAAATACGGCACCAAGAAATTCGTGATGATTTCCACCGACAAAGCCGTCAATCCCACCAATGTAATGGGGTGCTCCAAGCGCATCTGTGAAATCTACTGCCAGTCGCTCAATTCGGCCATCGTAAACGGCAATTCCGAACTGAAGCAACACGACGACACTCCCGCTGTGACGCAGTTCATCACCACCCGTTTTGGCAATGTGCTCGGCAGCAACGGTTCCGTCATACCAATCTTCAAGAAACAAATAAGTCAAGGTGGTCCAGTCACCGTGACACACCCTGACATCATACGCTACTTTATGCTCATACCCGAAGCGTGCCGACTGGTGCTCGAAGCCGGCACAATGGGTCATGGTGGCGAAATCTTCGTCTTCGACATGGGCAACCCTGTGCGCATAGTCGACCTGGCCCGTCGCATGATTGAGCTCTCAGGTGCCAATGGCATAGAAATAAAATACACCGGACTCCGCAATGGCGAGAAACTATATGAGGAAGTGCTTGGCAGCGGTGAAGACAACAAGCCCACTACCAACTCCAAAATCATGATTGCCCAAGTGCGCGAATATCCCTATGCACTCGCTTTGCAACAAGAAGAAGAACTCTACAACCTTTCATTTTCAGACAATGACATGGCGATAGTGAAGAAAATGAAAGAAATCGTGCCCGAATATCGCAGCCGCAATTCCAAATATGAAATTTTGGATTAAAGCTTTCTAACATTACCCAAACATCATACTATTGTAAATTCCTGAAGATTAAGCCTTAGGCGTAATCGTGTTTTCAGAAAATAACGAAGTCGAACCACACGACAACGTTGTCAAACGAAATGAATTTCGGCGGAAATGTAATCGAATTTCGGGGGAAACTAATATCAATTTCGGCGGAAACGTTTAACCGTTTCCGCCGAAATTGGTTTGGCACGTCAATAAAAATATCTCGCATGTATTCTTTTGATGATGGTTGTTGCGTAAGAATCGATGAATGAACGAAAAAAATAAGTGTGTATATGTACGATAAAATTGCTACCTTTGCTGAAATTTTGATTTAACAAATTATGAATCTTAACTATCTTAAAACTTTGGTGTTGTGCGCATTTGCCGCAACCTCGACTACTATGGTTTCATGTAGTGATGATGATTCCGACAATTCGGGATCAAAGACTCTGCCTACCACCCCTTCAGGTTTTGTCATTTTGTCTCATCCCGACGAAGTGGTAAACGGTGACACCGCTACCGTTTTGGTTCGCATCAATCCCTCTAAAGCTCAATTGACAAAAGAACAGCTGACAGTAGACTGCGTGAACTCTGATATCTACTATCTTAAAGAAGACAGTGCGTTTGCTTCCAGTGGCTCTGCCTCTTATGTGAAGCCAACTTCCAACTATACCATTGTTGACCTCGTGCCCGACACGCTCAACAACGACACTCTTCAGGGACAATGGCAAATTAAGATGCTGGTGAAGACAAATCAGAATATCTTCGACATGAGCACCTTGGCTTTGGTGGCAAGCTATAAGGATAGCGATGGCAAGAGTGTCAATGTGTCATCAAATACATTCAAAATGACCCTTGTGCCTACACCGAGCGATGGTGTGACAGCGTGGACTCCAACACTGTATACCGACTCTGTCTCTCATGAGTCTACGGATATCACTCCTTACTATTGGATGGTGAAAGAAAATACATACCAGAATGCCAATGGTCAGCAGATTAATTATGACGTTGACCAGCGCATCCGTTCTACTCACTTTGCGTTGGAAACAATCGACAATGATACCACTACGACAGCACTGACCAAGGTGAAGGAAGATGATTTGCATGTATATTGTTTCCGCCCCATAGCAGGCAAGGCTCCTTTCAGTGACTTGGCTGCTGGCAATATTACCAACTATCAAGCCAATGCCTTCTTCACAATGACAGATAAGAGCGGCCATGAAGCTGTTATTACCGACAAGTGTAACTATAGCCATTTCGCAGTTGTAACAGGTGAAGTTGATTGTCCTGAAAATTTGAAGAGGGGAGAACAGTACGTTGTAAATCTTGACGAACTTCTGAAAAACAATGGCTATTCTTCAGAAGCAGTTGCCGATTTTAGTTCTCATTCATATACCAACACCGGCCGTTTGAAAACTACGGACTATCGCGACTATGGTGTCAAGTTAAACTTCAAGATGTCTGAAGATTGCAAGACTGTCACTATTCAGGTAATGGCAGACTGCGAAGCCGACAGAGCCTTGAAATCACTCTTAATAGGAGCTATATCTCTTCGCCTGAAATATGCTGGAGACGTGAATCATGGTGTCGCTACCTACGTGTTCAAACTGAAACGCAAAGGTGCATAATATCTTGTGGAGTATATATATGACAAGTTAGTATCTTAGTGTTTATATAACCGAATTTATTGCTGTCCGGAAAAACTTCAAAGCTCACAAAACACAAGCCCGAAGCCCTTTATAACCGTGCTTCGGGCTTCATCTTTGAGAACCAATCACACGTAATCGAAAAGAGTCGTTGTTGATAATTTTTGTAAGACATAGGTAAGAATGTCATTACACGTTCCGTTGATATTTTCCATTAATGAAACAACATTCATTTGCTGCACAAGTGTTACCCCATAATTTAGAATACTCAGATGACTTTTACTTGACAGCAATAACACTAAATTATTCGTTATTTTTTTACCGAGTGTTAATGTTTTTTAAATGCAGAGTTTGTGCGACAAATAGACCAAAATAAAATAGAATTTGAACTTTTTTCATTGTGGATTTGTTTTTAACTTTGCACCTGATTAGAAAAAGAGGAAAATAGATAAATCCGTTTTTATATGAACTACAGAAAATTATCAAAGTTTGCAGTTGCTTTTGTCGGAGCAATATGCATAGTGACAATGACAGGCTGTGGCGGCAACAAGGCTCAGCAGCAAGCCTCTAACGAGTATGCGGTTAGAACCATTACAACGTCAAGCCCTGACCTTAATTACACCTATCCGGCAACCATCAAGGGTAAGCAGGATATCGAAATTCGTCCGCGTGTGGCAGGCAATATCGTTAAGGTTTGTGTTGACGAGGGTGCGACTGTCAGTGCAGGTCAGACCCTTTTTGTTATTGACGATGTAACATACCGTGAAGCTGTGAATCAGGCCAACGCTGCTGTTAACCAGGCTAATGCTAGTCTCAATCAGACTAAGGCAGCTCTTGCTACGGCTAAACTTACCTATAACAATAAAAAAGAATTGTTTGGCAAGAAAATCATTGGTGACTACGAACTTCAGTCGGCTAAAAATGCGCTGACTCAAGCTGAGGCTGCAGTGGCTACTGCCGAGGCTGGCGTAGCTTCTGCTAAGGCTACTCTCGTTTCGGCTAAGCAGAATCTTTCTTACTGCTACGTAAAGAGCCCTTCAAATGGTGTTGTTGGTTCAATTCCTTATCGTGTGGGTGCGTTGGTAAGCAGTTCGAGCGTGGAACCTTTGACCACTGTGTCTAACATAGAAACGATGTATGTCTATTTCTCAGTGACTGAGAAACAGCTTCTTGAAATGACTCGCTCTACGGGCGACAGCAAGTCTATTCTTGCTTCGATGCCTGCTGTGCAGCTAAAGTTGGTAGACGGCACAATTTATGACAAGACTGGCAAGGTTAACACCATTAGCGGTGTGATTGACCAATCAACAGGTTCAGTATCGCTCCGTGCTGATTTTGCCAATCCTCAGCACTTGCTCAAGACGGGTGGTACTGGCAATGTCTTGATTCCGTATGTAGCAAAAGATGTTGTAGTTATTCCTCAAAGTGCTACGGTTGAGCTTCAGGATCAGAAGTATGTGTACATTGTTGGCAAGGATAATAAGGTGACATTCTCGTCTATCAAAGTAGCTGACGTAAATGATGGTCAGGATTATATCGTGACATCAGGTCTAAAGGCTGGTGACCGTATTGTGACACAAGGTGTGGCTCAGGGTATCTCAGCTCTGACAGATGGCATGACCATTACACCTATCACTGAAGAGCAGGCGGCTAAGAAAGTACAGCAGGCCATTCAGATGGGTGCTGCAAACCTCAGTAAGTAATATGAAGAAGTGACGGTGTGATGCTCAGTATAAATGACGTCATTAAGTCGTCTTGACTGGGTGCTGATTCACAACGTATCAATATATTCTAACCTAAGACAGCAATAAAATGAAACTTGAAACCTTTATAAAAAGGCCTGTACTCTCGACCGTGATATCAATATTGATAGTGATATTGGGTATCATCGGCTTGATAGCCATGCCTATTGAGCAATATCCTAATATTGCTCCTCCAACTATCAGTGTGAGGACAACTTATACTGGTGCCGATGCTCAGACTGTGCTGAACTCTGTTATCGCTCCTCTTGAGGAAAGTATCAATGGTGTTGAGAACATGACATACATGACATCGTCGGCAACCAACGATGGTTCGGCAAGCATCACGATATACTTCAAACAAGGTACCGATGCCGACATGGCTGCAGTGAATGTGCAGAACCGTGTGTCGCAGGCGCAAAACCTGTTGCCTTCGGAGGTTGTCAGCGTGGGTGTGACTACTCAAAAACGCCAGACTTCACAAGTGCTTATTTATGCACTATCTTCAGATAAAGGTCAGTATAGCGAGGAATTTCTAACCAACTACAATGCAATTAATATCTCGCCTGTTATCCAGCGTGTGCAGGGTGTAGGTTCGTGTGAGGGCTTTGGTGCCAAGACCTACTCTATGCGTATTTGGCTTGACCCTGCGAAGATGAAGGAACATTCACTCGTGCCTTCAGATATCTCTAGCTTGCTGGCTACGCAAAACATTGAGGCCGCTCCTGGTAAGTTGGGCGAAAATGCCAATTCTCAGTTTGAATATGTGCTTCGCTACACTGGTCGTTTGAAGAGCGCCCAAGAGTTTGACAACATGGTGATTCGCTCGAACACGGACGGAACTACCCTCAAACTCAAGGATGTTGCCAAGGTAGAACTTGGTGCGCAGACTTATGTGGTGAATAACTTGGTGGATGGCAAACCTGCGGTAACCAACATGGTTACTCAGATGTCTGGAAGTAATGCCAACGAAATCGTGAAGAACGTGAAAGCTCAGCTCGATGAGTTGTCGAAGTCTTTCCCTCCGGGCATGCAGATTGTCTATGGTATGGATGTGACGGAGTTCCTTTATGCTTCAATCCACGAGGTTATTGAGACTCTTATCATTGCGTTCATACTGGTGATTATCGTGGTGTATATCTTCCTCCAGGATTTCCGCTCTACGATTATTCCGTGTATTGCCGTTCCTGTGTCATTGATAGGTACGTTCTTCTTCCTCAATTTGTTTGGATTTAGTATCAACCTTCTTACTTTGTCGGCTCTCGTGCTCGCCATTGCTATTGTGGTGGACGATGCCATTGTGGTGGTGGAAGCTGTTCACGCCAAACTTGACCAGGGCTATAAGTCAGCTCGCTTGGCTAGTATAGATGCCATGAACGAGATTTCGGGTGCAATCATCTCTATTACCCTCGTGATGGCAGCAGTGTTTATTCCTGTAAGTTTCGTGGGCGGTACATCTGGTTCGTTCTACCGTGAGTTCGGTATGACAATGGCGGTGTCTATCATTATCTCTGCTGTCAACGCTTTGACATTGAGTCCTGCTCTGTGCGCCATGTTCCTCAAGGCGCATGATCCTAATAAGAAAATGACGCTGATTGACAAGTTCCATGCATCGTTTAACGCTGCCTACGACAAAATGCTCGGTCGCTACCGCAAACTTATTGAGTTTTTCGTGAAGGCTAAGGCTGTCTCGATAGGCATTGTGGTTGCTGCGATAGCTGTGTTGGTAGTGCTCATGAGCAACACTAAGACTGGTCTTATTCCTGACGAGGATACTGGTGTGGTATTCGCTACTGTCTCTCTGGCTCCTGGTACGGGTAAAGACAAAACGTCCGAAACCATGCAGACTATGCAGAAGATGTTTGAAACCAATCCTGCAATAAAGACGACTATACAGATTGTGGGTTACAACTTCATTGCTGGACAGGGTTCCAACCAAGGAACTTTTATCTTGAAACTCAAACCGTTTGATGAACGTGATGATGCTTCTTTGTCCTCAACTGAGCTTGTAAAGAAAATCTTTGCTCAGTCTACAGCACTGAAAGATGCTCAGGTGATGGCCTTTGCTCCACCAATGATATCTGGTTACGGAGCGTCCAACGGTTTGTCACTATCCATGCAAGACAAGACTGGTGGTTCGATTGACAAATTTTTTGCCCAGACTGGCAAATTCCTTGCCGCTCTTAATCAGCGAGAGGAAATACAATATGCTATGACTTCGTTCAACTCGTCATATCCTCAGTACCAGATTTCGGTTGATGTAGACAAATGTACACGTGCTGGTACTACTCCCAAGGAAGTGCTGTCAGTGCTGCAAGGCTATTATGGAGGTTTGTATTCTTCAAACTTCAACGCTTATGGTAAACTCTACCGCGTAATGATTCAGGGTACGCCGGAGACTCGTATCGATGAGAATTCTCTGAACTCCATCTATGTGCGTATCAATGGCGAGATGGCTCCTGTGTCAAGTTTCATCTCGATGAAGAAAATCTATGGTCCTTCTAATATAGACCGTTTCAACCTCTTTACGGCAATCAATATAAACGTGGCACCTAACTCTGGATACTCTACTGGTGATGCCATGAAAGCTGTGAAGGAAGTTGCGGAGAAGACTCTGGATTCGGGCTATAGTTACGAATATTCGGGCTTGAGCCGTTCGGAGAGTGAGTCATCTAACAATACTGCGCTCATCTTCGTATTGTGTTTCGTATTTATCTACCTCATTCTGAGTGCACAATACGAAAGTTATATACTTCCTCTTTCGGTAGTACTGTCTGTGCCGTTTGGTCTGGCTGGTGCATTCATCTTCACCAATATATTCGGTCATGCGAACGACATCTACACTCAGATTGCGCTAATCATGCTTATTGGTCTGTTGGCTAAGAACGCTATCCTTATCGTGCAGTTTGCTCTTGAACGTCGTCAGACCGGTATGGCAATAAAGTGGTCAGCCATCCTTGGTGCTTCAGCTCGTTTGCGTCCTATCTTGATGACCTCTTTGGCTATGGTCGTAGGTCTGTTGCCTCTGATGTTTGCTTCGGGTGTGGGTGCCAACGGTAACTCTACGCTTGGTGCCAGCGCTGTGGGTGGTATGCTTGTGGGCATGGTTCTTCAGGTTCTTATCGTGCCGTGTCTGTTTGTTATCTGCCAGTGGTTGCAGGAGAAGATTTCGCCAATGAAGTTCATTGGTCTTGTCAATGGCGACAACGATACGGAATTAAAGCAGTACACCAATCCTGTAAAGTCTAAAAAATAAGATTCGTTTTTATGAAAAACTCATTATATATTCTGATGTCGTGCATGCTGCTCTTGAGCAGCTGCGGCATCTACAACAAGTACGAGCGTCCAGAGGTCAATGCTAAGGGATTGTATCGTGATACTGCCGTTGAGGGTGACACCTTGGTGGCTGCCGACACAACGACACTCGGCTCCACACCTTGGCGCCAAGTGTTTACAGATCCAAAACTACAAGCACTTATAGACAGCGCTTTGGCTAACAATAGTGATCTGCTGACTGCGGCTCTCTCTGTGAAGCAGTCAGAAGAGATGCTTAAAGTGGCAAAATTGGCATATGTCCCTTCGTTTGTGTTCTCTCCCAGTGGGACTTTGAGTTCATGGGACGGTGCTAAGACCACCAAGACCTATTCTTTGCCTATTCAGGCTTCATGGACTATAGACCTGTTTGGCAATTTGCTAAATGCAAAACGAGCTCAGCAGGCAACGCTCATTCAGGCTCGCGATTATCAGAGAGCAGTGAAAACCTCAATAATCTCAAGTGTGGCTAACTGCTACTACACTCTGCTCATGCTTGACGAGCAGCTACGCATTACCAAAGAGACAGAGAGTCTGACCGAACAGACGTGGAAGACAATGCAGGACATGAAGGAGTACTATGGCTACAACGAGGCTTCAGTCTTGTCTGCCAAGGCCAACTACCTTTCCGTAAAGGCATCCATACCTGAGATTGAGCGCCAGATACGCGAGATAGAGAACTCTTTGAGCCTTCTTCTGGCACAAGCTCCTACGCATATTGACCGCGGCACTTTCGAAGGTCAGAGCTTGCCCGAAAATTTGAGCACGGGTGTTGGTATACAGGTGTTGGCAAATCGCCCCGACGTACACGCCAAGGAAATGGCTTTGGCCAATTGCTTCTATAATGTCAACAAAGCTCGTTCTGCATTCTATCCTAATATTACTATTAGCGGTTCTGCTGCCTGGACAAATTCATCGGGCATGGGTATCGTCAATCCTGGTAAGATGCTGTTGAGTGCAGTGGGTTCGCTTGTACAGCCTATCTTCCAGCATGGTCAACTCGTAGCTGGTCTCAAAGTTGCCAAGTCGCAACAGGAACAAGCTTATATAGCTTGGCAACAGTCAATACTGAATGCCGGCAGTGAGGTGAGCAATGCGCTGAAATTGTATGAAACTTCGTCAAAACTATCGGAAATAGAGGCTGAACGAGTGGAAACTTTGCAAGCCAATGTAGACGCTGTTACAGCACTTATGGCCAATGGTTCCACATATCTCGAGGTTATCACTGCGCAGCAGGCTCTTCTTGCCAGCCAACTTCAGAAAGTGACTGATGACTTCAATAAAATGCAGGCTGTTGTAAACCTCTATTACGCACTTGGCGGAGGTCAGGACTAAGCCTGCAGTGGAATAAACGAACGACAATTAAATAATATTACCTATATGATTAGTCCACAAGCATTTGTAGATTCTTCGGCTAAGATTGGAGCCGATGTTACCATATATCCGTTCGCTTATGTTGAGGCGAACACCGTGATAGGCGATGGCTGCGTGATTTATCCTTATGTCAGCGTTATGTCGGGCACTATAATGGGCAAGAACAACAAAGTGTTCCAAGGCACAGTGCTTGGTGCTTTGCCGCAAGACTTTGAGTTTAGCGGTGAGGATTCGCAGCTCTTGATAGGCGACAATAACACCATACGCGAAAATGTGGTTATCAACCGAGCAACACATAGCAACGGTAAAACCATAATAGGCGATGGCAACTGTATCATGGAGGGTGTTCATATCTCTCACGATTGTCATATTTATAATGACACGGTGATAGGCTATGGCTCAAAAATTGCCGGTTGCGTGGAGATTCATGACGATGCCATACTTACTTCGAATGTTATTGCTAACCCAGGAACACGAGTTGGTCGTTGTGCTATGGTGAAAAGCGGATGCCGCTTTAGCAAAGATATACCTCCATTCGTTGTTGGTACCCACAACCCTATAGAGTATGGAGGTGTCAATGCCACCATTCTGAGTAACTCTGGCATAGAAGAAAAAATTCAGTTTCATATTGCCAGTGCCTACAGACTTGTGTTTAATGGAAAGACCTCCCTGGAAGATGGTATCATGCAGATTAAGTCGCAGGTGGTAAAGAGTCCTGAAATTGATGATATTATTTCATTCCTCGAAACAACCAAACTGGGACTGATAGGCAAGGATTGAAAAAATCCCACCTTTGAGAATACAAAAAAAGCCGCTCCTCAAAAACGATTTTGGGAGCGGCTCTTTGCTGATAGGCACGTTCTTGTGTGTTGATAGTCAATCTTTAGAGATTTTAACGTATATGTTTGTAATAAATGTGTTACCTTTGCGTTTATGCGTTATAAGATTTTTCAATTACGTATCGTGTATAAATTATTATTGATTTTAAGTTTTGCAGTAGCTTCATTGGTGGCATCGGCTCAAAATATTGCTGGTGTCGTAACTGACGCTCGCACTGGCAAACCCATTGCTTATGCCAACGTGTTTTATGATGGCATGCCCGTAGGTGTAAATACCGATGAGAATGGTATGTATACTTTGCCGTTGCATGCAGGCAAGACATTGGTGGTTTCGTTCTACGGCTACGGACGCCAAACGTTTAACATTACTTCTGAAAGCCGGCGCATCGATGTGAAGATGACTGATGTGTCGCGCACACTTAAAGAGGCGGTGGTGAAGGCACGCAAGAAGAAATATTCACGTAAGAATAATCCTGCTGTAGAGTTGATGAAAAAGGTTATTGCTGCCAAGAAGCAGACAGACCTACATCGACATGCTTATTTCAGCTACAACATGTATAAGAAGCTGACGTTTGCATTTAATGACGTATCGGAGAAGACTCTTAGCGAGGGTATCTTCAAGAAAATGCCGTTTCTGAACAAGCATGTAGAAGTGTGCCCCGAAACTGGTAAACGCATATTACCCATAACCTTTCAAGAAACCACACAACGACAGATATGGCGCAAAAATCCTCAGTCTGAAAAAACTATTATAACGGGAAAACGTGAAGAGGGACTGAACAAATTTTTCTCTTCAGGCGAAATTCTCAACAGTATTCTTGCGGATTGCTTTACAGATGTCAATATATATGATGACAACGTCAGACTCCTACGCCACCAGTTTGTCAGTCCTATATCTTCGAAAAACGCCATTAGCTTCTATCATTTCTATATACAAGACACGGTTTTTGTAGGCAATGATAAATGCATAGAGGTGGCTTTCAACCCAAACAATCCCCAAGACTTTGGTTTCTCGGGCAGTCTGTTTATTATGACAGATTCCACTTATAGGGTGCGACAGTCAAAACTGAAGATTCCACACAGCTCGGATGTTAACTTTGTGGAGAATCTCAATATCAATCAGGAGTTTCAGAACCTTCCTTCGGGTGACCAAGTGCTGACCCAAAACAAGATGACGGTGCAGATTTCCGCAATCTTGGATATGGCGCGCCTTCATGTGCAACTTACTAACGACTATTCGGACTTTAGCTTGTCTCCGTTGCCTGACAAAGACTTTCGCTATGGTGGACAAGAATATGTTGAGCCCAACGCTGTGTTGCAAAATGAAGATTTCTGGAAGGCAAACCGCACTGATAGTCTAACTATGGCTGAAGCCTCCATGGGGCAGATGGTGAAAGAGTTTCAAAGTATGAAGAACTTCAATATCTTCATGTTTGTATTCAAGGCCTTCGTGGAGAATTATGTGGAAACTTCTTCTAATCCACAGAAACCATCGAAGTTTGACATCGGTCCTGTTAATACAATATTCAGTCATAATTTTATTGATGGGTTCAGGTTGCGTGCTTCGGGTCAGACTACAGCCAATCTCAATCCTCATCTTTTTGCCAAGGGATATGTGGCATATGGATTTAAGGATCATAGGTTTAAGGGTATGTCAGAACTGACCTATGCGTTCAAGAAGAGGTCTTATCAAGTCACGGAGTTCCCGATGAACAATCTCTCTGTGTCATATCAGACTGATGTGATGTCGGCTTCCGATAAATTTATGCCCACCGACAAGGATAACGTCTTCTCCTCGTTCAAAGTGACGACGGTAGATCAAATGGCATATTATCACAAATTTGCCCTCAAGTATCAGCGTGAGTGGCTTAATGGTTTCGGGGTATGCACACAGTTGCGTCGAGAAAGAGATGAAGGCGTCGGAGCATTGTTCTATCAGCCGTTGGATGAATTAGGAACACCGTCAGCTGATAAAACTGCGCACGTCCGTTATTTCAATACAACCGACTTGTCTTTGGAACTGAAGTACATACCAGGGGCAAAGTATATGAATACCAAGCAACGTCGCATCACTGTCAACAATGAGGCTCCGATATTTACTCTCAGACACACAGTCGGACTTAAGACTTTGGGTGGGGAACATAACTACAATTTAACGGAAGCCTCGGTGTACAAACGCTTTTGGTTGCCATCAGCGTGGGGTAGGATGGATTTTAATATCAACGGCGGTGTTCAATGGAATAGAGTGCCATTCCCATTGCTCATAATGCCTGCTGCCAATCAGTCCTATATAGTGCACAAGGCTATGTTCTGTATGGTGAACAATATGGAGTTTCTTAATGACCGCTATGTTTCAGGTATGGTTAATTGGGATCTCAATGGCAAGATATTTAACCGCATTCCGTTGCTACGCAAACTGAAATGGCGCGAGGTTATCGGATGTAATGCTTTGTGGGGTGTACTCACAGACAAAAACAATCCTACACTCAATCCTGGCGATAGCCGCCTCTACTATTTCCCAGGGCATTTTAGACACGACGGGTCTTTCAGCTACTCTTCGTTTACGATGGAGCGAAATAAACCTTATGTCGAGGTGTATGCAGGAATCCACAATATATTTAAGGTGCTGCAGATTCAGGCTGTGCGTCGCTTGAATTACCTTTATTTGCCAGGTGCAAAGAAGTGGGGTTGGAGAGTAAAACTAGAACTTACGTTCTAATAGGTTTGAAAGCTAAGATTAATAGATTGTCGTTATAAATCGGATTATGAAGATAGACTTAGTCTCTATAAAGAAGAAATATAACATAGTGGGCAAGTGTTCTGCCCTTGACGAGGCTCTACAGATGGCATTGCGAGTAGCCCCAACAGACTTGTCAATGGTTATTCTTGGCGAGAATGGTGTGGGTAAGGATGTCTTTTCTCATATAATCCATGACTATAGTCCACGCAAGAGCAAACGTTTCATGGCTATCAACTGTGGTTCGATTCCTCCAGGAACAATTAACTCAGAACTTTTCGGCCATGTCAAGGGTGCATACACAGGTGCTGATTCAGACCGTGAAGGATATTTTGCTGCTTGTGATGGTGGTACGCTCTTTCTTGACGAGATAGGTGAACTCCCGAAAGAAACCCAATCTTTGCTGCTGAGGGTGCTCGAGAGTGGAGAGTATATTCCGGTGGGATCGGACAAGGTTTATAAGACCGATGTTCGCATAGTGGCGGCAACTAATGTCAATTTGCTCAGTGCTATGCGCGAGGGTAAGTTTAGAGAAGACTTGTTCTATCGTCTGAATGGCATTTCCATCAATATCCCGCCTCTACGTGAACGTGGTGATGACATCCGTTTGCTTTTTAAGAAATTTGCTCTCGATATGTGCGACATATACAAAAATGCTGACCCTGTAGCACTCGACGATGAGGCAATGGATTATGCCATGAAATATCAGTGGCCTGGCAACATACGTCAGCTGCGCAATTTGGTGGAGAGTCTTACGGTTACGGTTCCTGACGGTTTGGTGACTATTGGAAAATTGAAAAATGCTTTGCCTGACGAAAAAGAAACGATGTTGTCGTATAATGATGATTACAAATCGTTTGAGTCTGAGCGAACGGTAATTTTCCAGTGGTTAGCGCAATTGTCCACGCAGTGTCGTCAACTACGTGATGAACTCGCTGAATTGCGTGAGGCTTTGAATATGTCAACACGCAAGTCTACGGTATCTGACAGAATAAACTCGCGGCCGTTGCTGTCGCTTCCTGTGGTTTACGAGGATGTTGAAACATCTGAACCTATCGAAAAGATTAACACCATTGATGACATGGAGAAAGATGCTATTATCGCATCGCTGAAACGTCATGGCGGTGCGCGTCGCAAGGTGGCAGAGGAACTTGGTATTCCAGAGCGTACGCTCTATAGAAAAATTAAAGAATATGGCCTAGAAAACGTTAAGTGATTAGGTCGCGGAGTAATAGTTATGAACTTGATGATTGGCAAATCAACTATAGTAAATACGGTAGTAAGCCTCTGCTTAGTGCTACTTATGGTGGGGTGTACTGTAAGTTATAAACTCAATGGGGCTTCCATTGACTACGTTACAACGAAGACCATACAGATAAGTGATTTTCCCCTTCGTTCAGCTTACGTTTGGTCTCCGATGCACTCTATGTTTAATAATGAATTGGCAGACAGATATGCACGACAAACAAAGCTAAGGCAAGTAAATCGTAATGGTGACATTCAGCTGGCTGGCGAAATTACTGAATACAGCCAATACAACAAGTCGGTGTCTGCTGATGGCTATTCTTCGCAGACCCAGCTGAAGATGACCGTTAATGTGCGTTTCGTGAACAACAAAAAACATGCCGATGACTTTGAACGTTCTTTCACAGCAACGGCAGATTATGACTCGTCACAGCAACTTACAGCTGTACAGGAAGAACTGGTTACTCAGATGATTAAAGATATCGTTGACCAGATTTTTAATGCCACGGTAGCTAATTGGTGACGTGACGTTTTTCTTAAACAATAAACAACTCCGACAACGACAAACCAAACCTGCATATTCTCCTATTGCTCATGATTACACAACAGCTCAGCTCCGCAATAGAACTTATACGCCACCCCGAGCGTATGGACCACAGCACTATATCTGTTATAGAGAAAGCCATTGAACGCTACCCGTTTTACCAATCTCTATACTTGCTCTTGCTACAGAATATGTATGCTGTCCACGATTCGCGATTTAGCAAGCAACTGAGTGCTTCGGCACTTTGTGTGGCAGATCGGTCTGTATTGTTCGACATGGTTGAGGGAATGAATTTCTCAATTCCTACGGCGCAAATTGAAAGCTCAAATGATGGGGAGGGTGGCGACAAGACATTTGCTCTAATAGACAATTTTCTTAAAGGTGTCCCTACCCAAGTAGCTCCGCAACAGCAACCTACTGATGGGGCTGACCCAATGATTGACTATTCGCTCTATTTGGAGCAATTGCCAGATATAGGGCACGATGAGAATCATGTTCCGGCGAAGAATGATATCTCTCATACGCAGTCAGTGAGTCCACAACAAGATATTGAACAGAAAACGTTAGATGCTGCCTCTGTGTCTGTGGCGGATGTCGATGTTACTCCCCAAAATGACACTCCTGTATATGAAGAAGACGAGGAGTTTACTGTGCCGTTTATCACTAATCATCTTGCAGATACTCCATCAGAAGAGCCAGCTCAAACCGATGATACCGTTTTTGAACAGGAGCACAAAAAAGAGTTTTATACTGAGACAATGGCAAGCTTGTACATAAAACAGCAAAAATATGAGCAGGCTCTAGAAATTATTGAGTCTATAAGTGCCGAAAATCCAAAAAAAAGTGCTTACTTTGCAGACCAAATGCGTTATCTGAAATTGTTAATACGTATCAACAAAAACAAAAGTAATAGAAATGTATAGTATCATTATCGTCCTCATTGTGCTTGCAGCTGTCCTTATGTGCTTGATTGTGCTTATACAGGAGTCTAAAGGTGGCGGTCTCGCTGCTGGCTTCTCTAGTGCTAATAGCTTAGGCGGTGTACGCAAAACTACGGAGTTTGTGGAAAAAGCCACATGGGGGCTTGCTATAGCTTTGGTGGTGCTCAGCGTGGCTGCAGCCTACCTTATTCCTAGCGAAACAACTCAAAGTTCAGTGGTAGAAAATGCGCCCGTGCAGACTGCGGCTCCTATACCATCGGCTGCCAATCAACCGACAAAGCAAGCTGTTCCTGCTCAAGGTCAGCAGGCAGGTCAGCAGAGTTCTGCTGAAGGAACTCCTGCAAACTGATTGCTCTGAGCTGTAATTTTCCAACAAAATACAAAGATCACCAGATTTCTTCCGGTGGTCTTTTGGTGTATAGGGGAGGCTGGCATATGTTGTTTGAATGTAGCACTGTGCTCATACTATAGCCTGATGGTATTTTTATGAAATAGTTTGATCGAAACAAGACGGCAACTGTGGAATCTTCAGACGTAACGAAACTTTTTCTGCACCATAGTGGTGTACGTTCTGTGGCAAGCCAAATCGATAAGCTTGCCACAGGAAATCCTTTGTTTCTTGATGGCTTGCAAGGTTCCTCATGTGCAGTGTGTTTCAGTGCGTTGAGCGGGTTGTTGAAATCACCTCGACTATTTCTTGTTATCTTGAATGATGAAGATGAAGCCATAGCTTTCCATGGTGATTTGGAAACATTGCTAGGTGAGGGTGGTTCTCTCTATTTCCCTTCTCCTTATAAACGCGGCGTGAGATATGCCCAAATTGATCCAGCCAACGAAATCTTGCGTACTGATGTGTTGGGACGGCTTGCGAGTCTTGATGGCAGTATTGACTCTACGTTATTTGTCGTAACATATCCTGAAGCTCTGGCTGTGAAAGTGGTAACGCAAAACACAGTAAGGGAAACTTGCTTCAATGTTGAAGTCGGTAAAGAATATGATTTTGCAGGCATAGGCCAACGCTTGTCTAATTTAGGTTTTAGACAT
>CAVCAW010000053.1:46715-65952 GCA_963600315.1 Bacteroidaceae bacterium
GACTATGTATATGAGCCTGGCGAATTCGCTATTCGCGGCAGTATTCTTGATGTCTTCTCTTATTCTAACGAATGTCCGTATCGCATAGACTTTTTCGGTGACGAGATTGACAGCATACGTACGTTTGATGTGCAAAACCAGTTGTCGATAGAAAAGGTTAGCAGTGCTTCGCTTGTTCCTTTTGTAGCTTCATCACCTCATAGTCGTGTGTCGTTCTTTAGCTTTTTGCCTGATGACACTATACTTGTTCAGAAGAACCCTAGCTTTGTACGTGACTATGTTGGAAAAATCTTTGACCAGGGGTTCAGTGAACAAGCTTTGATAGAGAGAACTGTCATACAAGGTGAAAACAAGGACGGAGTTGCAGAACTTGATGCTAGCAGTCTGCTTCTTGACGGAACTGATTTCGCACGTAGCCAGAAAATGTATCCATCGGTTGTGTTGGCAACGAAACCTGCAGGTGTAAAGGGTCCGACAGTAAAGTTTAATACGTCACCCCAGCCGATGTTTCATAAGAATTTTGATTTGATAGAACAGTCCCTTTCGGAGTTTGAGGCTAATGGATACAAAATCCTTATTTTCGCTGATAGCAAGAAGCAACATGCTCGTTTGAAAGATATATTTTCTCAGTCTAATCAACCTATATCTTTTCTGCCAATTGAAAACACTATTCACTCTGGTTTCGCAGATGATACACTGAAAGTGTGTTTGTTCACTGACCATCAGATATTTGACCGTTTTCATAAGTACCAACTTCATAGCGGATATGCTCGTAACGGCAAGGTCGCTCAATCTCTACGCGAACTCAATCAGTTCTCGCCAGGTGACTATGTAACACATGTGGACCACGGCATCGGACAGTTTGTAGGGCTCGTGAGAATAGAAAAGGGTGGTGTAGAACAAGAGATGATGAAGTTGCTTTATCAAGGTGGTGATATCGTCTACGTCTCGGTCCATGCGTTGGGAAAGGTCAGTAAATACAGACCAGGAGAAGGAGAATCTCCACGCTTAAGTAAACTTGGTACAGGCAGTTGGCATCAGCTCAAGGAACGCACCAAGAAGAAGATAAAAGACATTGCTCGCGACTTGATAAAGCTTTATTCCGAACGGCGCCAACAGGAAGGATTTGCATACAGTCCTGATTCCTATATGCAAAACGAGCTTGAGGCTTCTTTCGCTTATGAGGACACTCCCGACCAATTGAATGTGACTAGCCAGATAAAAGCTGATATGGAGAGCAAGCGTCCTATGGACCGATTGGTGTGTGGTGATGTTGGCTTTGGCAAAACAGAGTTGGCAGTGAGAGCAGCTTTCAAGGCTGTAGTTGACGGGAAGCAGGTGGCTGTGCTTGTTCCTACAACGGTATTGGCATATCAACATTATAAAACTTTTCGTGAGCGTTTGAAAGACTTTCCTGTAACGGTGGATTATCTTTCGCGGTCTCGGTCTCCTAAGAAAACTAAGGAAATCTGTGAACAGCTCAAGGATGGAAAAATTGAAATCATTATAGGTACTCACAAGCTACTCGGAAAGTCCGTAGTATTCAAAGACCTAGGATTGCTCATTATTGATGAGGAACAGAAGTTTGGTGTAGCTACAAAAGAAAAACTGAGGCAGATGAAGGTTAATGTAGACACTCTTACTCTTTCTGCCACTCCTATTCCACGAACACTTCAATTCTCTCTTATGGGTGCTCGTGATTTGTCTGTGCTGTCAACTCCTCCTGCAAACCGTTATCCTATTCAGACCGAAATCCATGTATTTGGTCACGAGATAATTGCCGATGCCATCAATTTTGAGATGAGCCGTGGCGGTCAAGTCTTCTTTGTGTGCAACAAGATAGCCCAACTTCCTCACATAGAGTCTCTGATTCATGAGTATGTGCCGGATGCTCGTGTGGCGATTGGCCATGGCAGAATGTCGCCTGAAGCTCTAGAAAAGACAATCCTTGACTTCATAAACTGTGAATATGATGTATTGCTCTCTACTACAATCGTAGAGAATGGCATAGATATTCCTAATGCCAACACGATTATCATTGACAATGCCCAGAACTTTGGGTTGAGCGACCTTCATCAGATGCGTGGTAGGGTGGGGCGTAGCAACCGCAAGGCATTCTGTTATCTTTTAGCTCCCCCCGCAGCAGCGTTGTCTGATGATAGTCGCCATCGCCTTGAGGCTATCGAGAGTTTCAGCGACTTGGGTAGCGGCATTCATATAGCCATGCAAGACCTTGATATTCGTGGAGCTGGCAACCTTTTAGGTGCAGAGCAAAGCGGCTTTATTGCCGACTTGGGCTATGAGACCTACCAAAAAATCCTTTCGGAGGCTGTCCATGAATTGAAGACAGAAGAATTTGCTGACTTATATGAAGACGAAGCCTGTCAGTCGGAGTCTTTAAAAGGCGAGCTCTTTGTTGAGGAATGCAGTCTTGATAGTGATTTGCCTCTTTATCTGCCAGAGGAATATATACCTGGCACTAATGAACGTGTGTTGTGTTATCGAGAGATTGATTCGCTTAGTTCTGATGCGTTGTTGGCAGATTACCATAAGAAGCTCGAAGACCGTTTTGGCGCAATACCAGAGCCTGCTGAAAATTTGCTGAAAGTTCCAGTAGTTCGTAGGTTAGGTCGTAGCCTCGGAGTTGAGCGCATAGTTGCTCGAAATGGTGTGCTTACCCTATATTATGTGTCAAATCTGAGTAGTGCGTTCTATCAGAGCGATACGTTCGGGCGTAGCATTACCTATATGTCGGATCATTTCCGTAACTGCAAACTATCGGAAAGCAACAAGAAGCGTCGTCTTACTATACAGAATGTCAGTACCATCGATCAGGTGTTGACAATCTTGACAGACATCTCAAATTCCCGGCATTAAAACTGGAAATAGATAAAAGGCTGTAGCTTGGCAGATACAAACTGAAATACAAAGAATACTGCCAGTACAGTACACAAGCATATTGCTGGCAGAGGTAGTTTGGCAAAGGCTATGCGATAGCGACGCTTGGTGCGTGTAGGCAACCAATGTATTATCATGCCGATTATGAAGAGAATGAAAACATTGTGGTAATTCTCTATGATGGGGAGTATGTTAGTGTTCCATTGTGACCCCATGCTGTTCACCATTCTGCTGGCTATAGACCATGCCGTTTCATTAGCGACGGCTGGGTCTAGGTTTGATCCACTGCGGAAAAATAGACGAGTGAATGTTATGAATACAAAAGTTACCAATACACTCCAACCATGCTCTAGCCAGCCGAAGTGGTTCGTTTTGCCCCCTAGCGAATACAGATAGCGAATCCATGCGCTTACGGTAATGAATGTCATGAACATCAGCATGATATTGCATAGTGGTCCAGGCCAAACGTTGTCGATAATGATGAGTAGCTCTAAAACCATTGTGCTGACCAAAGCCCTTGTAAGCAGAGACATGTCACGCCAGAATTTGAACACTATCATGCCCGTGCCGTTCAGTCCTCCCCAAATGATGAAATTGAGGCTTGCTCCGTGCCACAAACCGCCTAGCAGCATTGTAATCATGCTGTTGAGGTTGGCATAGATTTTCTTGCGTTTCTGTGGGTAGCGTAGAGCTGTGAATACTACAGCCGAAGCCACTATTGCAACTCCCATGGTTATCCACAAATTGCCGCACAACACCAACGCAGCTAGAGTCATAAATACTATCCAAAAATACGTACCGAAGGTTGTGTTACGATTACCGCCCAGCGGGATGTATAGATACGTCTGTAGCCATCTGCTTAGCGAGATGTGCCACCTCTTCCAAAAGTTTGAGCAGTTGGGTGCTTTATATGGCGAATTGAAGTTTGGTGGTAGGTGAAAGCCCATAAGCAGCGACAGTCCTATGGCTATGTCTGTATAGCCCGAAAAGTCAGCATACACCTGTAGCGAATAAAGGAACAGAGCTGCGAGGTTCTCAAATCCTGTAAACAAATGTGGGTTCTCAAACACGCGGTCGATGAAGTTCACGGCGAGATAGTCACTCAAGATTATTTTCTTCAGTAATCCGTTTATAATCCAAAATACGGCAATGCCAAATTGCATTCTGCTAAGACTGTACTTACGGTAAATCTGAGGAATGAAGTCGCTGGCTTTGACGATGGGGCCTGCTACAAGCTGTGGGAAAAAACTGACGTAGAAACCGAAGTCTAAGATGTTGCGAACGGGTTTGATTAGACCTTTGTAAACGTCAGTCGTGTAGGAAATTATTTGGAATGTATAAAACGAAATTCCCACAGGCAATACGATGTTGTCTACGCAAAAGAAGTTACTGTGTGTGAGAGCGTTGCCAGCATACGCCATTACATTGGTTACCTGAATATTACAGCCGAAAATACTGTTTACGAAATCCGCAAAGAAATAGGCATACTTGAAATAGCACAATATGCTCAAGTCTATCAGTACACTCAGGCAAAGCAACAACCGCGCTTTTGTCATGGAGCTGTTCTGCTTGGCTCGGTATATCCTTTTGGCGATGAAATAATCTGAAATGGTCACCAGTATCAATAGTCCTACGAATAGCCCGCTTGTCTTGTAGTAGAACAACAAACTGACAAACAATAGGTATGCATTGCGTAGTAGTGGTTTGCTCTTGAATAGGGCGAAGAATGTGAATACCAGTGCAAAGAAAGCCCAAAATTGGAATTGCGTGAATAGTAGAGGGCTATTTGGGTTGAACGAGAATACGCTGAGGATGTATTCCCAAAACAGCATTATGAAATCTGCAGTTTGCTCCATCTTGAATTATTGTGATGCTCAGAATTTCCTTGTTAGTGATTGATACTATTTTCAAAATCTTCTGCCATAGCATTATATATTAGGTCTGCTACTGCTTGGTAACCAATTTTGGTGAAATGCACACGGTCTGCTTGCATAAGCTTTTGCTGTACCCATGCGGCAGAAGAATTTTGACCTCCCATCACTTGATACAGGTCAAATACAGCACCGTTGTATTCCTTTGCGAGTTCTTTGAAGGCTTGCGCAACTCTCTCTGTGTTGAGATTGGGCTTCTTTGTGCGCATCGATTGGTTGCAGTCGTTGTTGGTTATAAAGAGCAGTGCTGCTTTAGCTGATACGTTCCTTGTCCTTTCAATCAATTTGCGGTAGTTACTCTTGAATGTCTCTGGGTCAAAGTTGTCGTATGTTGTGGCGGCGTCGTTTATGCCAATGCCGAAAATTATCAGGTCTGGACAGACGAGCTTCATTTCTTCTTCCAGCGCAGTGCAACTGAGCCATGCGGATACCGAAGCTCCGTTTACACCTGATTCGGAGTAGGTTATTCCTTTACGATCGCTTTCTGGAATTAGTCCGCGCACCACAAACGTACTGTTGCTGTCCACGTTGCAGAACGAAATGGTGCATTGTGTTGTCAGCGTAGGTAGATGAAACAGGAAACCGCTGTTGTGGTCGTTGACAGCTGGAAATATCGTGTCTGTGCCCATTACTATTATGGGATAAGACGAAGCTTCGGGCGAATATCCTAACACTCTCAACATATCGAAACAATAGGTGTCGTCTGGCAGACTTAATGTTAACGAAGCTGAGCCGTCGTTTGTCAGTGCTGCTATTCCACACAGACCAAGTGTGGCATCTTGTCCTGTGCTAGATATAGAGTAGCTTGTAGGAGCATTGGTTTTTACAGCCTTAAATGGGAATATGGCTCCGCGGTCTGCTGCTTTGGCGCTGAATACTCCAGTGCTGTCGTGCATTAAGCTTAGATTGTTGCGCAGCTGGTCTGGCAGGTAACCAGCTTGTACGTGGCTTCCTCCTATGTGTAGGATGTTTATGCGATTAGTGCCCTTAATTAACTGCTTCATTAGCTTTTTGTAGAATACATTGAAAGCGTCATGATTGCCGGGAAAGATTAGGTGTGCCTGCTCTGTCTTGATGCATATGGAGTCTTGCAGTGTTGCGACCCTGGCAATTTTGAAATGTCTGCTGTTGGCACTGGCGGCCATAGCGATAAACGTTACGGCAGTTAGTATTATTGCGTGTGTTCTTAGTCTCATTATGTGTAGTGTTGTGTAGAGTCAGTATTATGACGTATCAGAACTCGTTTCCAGGATTCGTGCGGAATTTGTAGTATCTATAGTAAAGTTGGAAAGTGTCATAGAGAATCTGACTCATTTTCTCTGCTCCCAGTGGTGTGAAGTGTATGTAGTCTCCACCCGCAAGTTGTGGTCTTGCCTTCACCCATTCCACCATAGAATTGCGTCCTCCTTGAGCTTTATACATATCCCAAAATGCTGCGCCCTCTTCATTAACAGCTTTGCGCAGTGCGGCATCTACCTCTTCCAAGTGAGGATATGTCTGCATTGTGCCATTGACACGTGTCGACATGTCCGATGGACCGATAAACAAGATACGTGCTCCCGGAGCCATTGCTTTGAAGAGTCGTATTTGCTCTTTTATTTTGTTCATGTATGATGTAATGCTCTTTGCACCATTGAGATAAGGTACAGAATTTCCTCCATATTGAAGTATTATCAGTTTTACGTTTTGTCTTTTGAAGAATGGGGCTATAGTGCTCTGGTCTATGCTCGTGAACACTGTACCCGAGCATCCCCTCATAGGCACGTTGTCCATTGATACACCATTTGCGCCATCAAGCATTATGCCATAGATGTCCATATTGCCACTAATGCTAAGACTGGCTTTAGTGGTTGCCGAGGGTAAGTTTACGCTATATATTCTTGTCATGTTCTCGTCACCCAAGTCAGGAGTGAGCGAGTAGGTCTTGCCCGCACAGCTTGCGCTCATCGTGCCGCTTCCTTTCATTACTACCGAGATCTTCTTGAAGTGTTGACAGTGTGGGAAGTCTTTCTCGCCTCTGCTGTTGAACGAAAGGGTGGTTGTGCCGTCTAGCCTAGACATTGCCGCCATTGGTCCATAACGATGGTGACTGGCGCGAAATTCCGCAGAACCGAATGCACAATACCTTTGAATTTTGGGACTGGCGGTTTGCGACAACGTAAATGTGGCTATTGGCTGCACTGCCGGTATCATACCCACACCGCCGCCGCCGAATTTGGCCTGGAAATGCTCACGTAGAGCAGATGTCATGCGGTCGGTCTCCAATTGCGAATCTCCATAGTGCACTATGCGTATGGGCTCTTTCTTAGCGCTGTCGAGAGACTCGAAAAATGGGTCGAGATACGCAATGTTGTTGCCTGGCATGAAAATGCGAGTCGGTGAATTCTTGCAAAACTCGTCAAATTCCTTTTTCTTTGCGTTGTGGAGCGCATCAAGCTGCTTTTGCACTTCTTTATCAACAGACTCCTTGTGTTCTGTAGATGGCTGTTCGGCAGGTGTGATGGCTTCAGTCAGCGAAGGAAAATTGAGTACGGTGTCTCCTATGGTAAGTCCATTTTTTGGAAAGACGATGCATATTATGGCAAGAGCAAGTAATATGGAGAAGATAAACAAAACTGTTTTCCAAACATTCATTGTGTGCTGATGTAAATCAATGTGCAAAATTACACTTAATTGGTCAAAATAAAGGGCAAGACAAAAACATATTTGCACGAAGTTTTCTTTGCTTATTGTCCTCGTAATATGTTTGACCTGTGTATTGAACTAATTTTCGCTTACCAAGAAATCGGTTGGCGCTGTGTGGGTAGCGGTTTCAGTTGAAATGCTGAAGGTGCGCATCTCAGTGTTTTCCCACCGCGGAGTTTCGCGGACGGTTTTTTGTTCTATCGTGGCTTGCACGCAGCGGTTGAAATATCCATGACCCACACCAAGCACACGCTTGTCATCGTAGTGCTCTAAGAGAAAGGTGAGGAATTGTTGTGCGCGTTCCGCAAGCTGTTCTGCGTTCTCTATCGATGGTGGAAATTGTGATGGCGGTAGCGTTATCTCGCTTATGTGTTTACCAGTATACTCACCCCAGTCGCGCTCTCTAAGTAGCGGGGTGTAGTCGGTTGGCAGGTGCAGTTTGTCGTTGATTATCTCTGCTGTGCGACGTGTGCGCTCAAGATCGCTGCAGACTATGATGTCGTAGTCTGCTGCGTTGAGTTTGTCGCGCAGTGCCTCCGCTTGGGCTATGCCTGTTTCGTTCAGGTGGCCAGACGACTGCCCTTGCAGTATGCGCTCGCAGTTCTCTACGGTCTGTCCGTGGCGTGTCAGGGTGAGGGTAATCATGGCTTTATGGGCAAAGAAGTGTTTTACCTATTCGGCTTCGCTCTCCTCGTTCTCTTCTTTGTATTCTGTCTTTTTCGTTGCCGGTTTGCGGAAATACAGCGCATATGCCGTCTCCGACAAGCCGTATGCCACCAGCGCAAAGCCTGCTATGAGTGCAGGGGTGGTCATCAGCTCCGTATTTTGTTCCGCAATTTCTTCCGTCAGTACGTAGTGGTTGAAATATATAACCACTATGCCCGCTATGCCTATCAGTGCAGATATCACATACATCACGGGGGTTGTCTTATACACCTTGCCCAGTTTGTGGGTGTTCACTGCCTGCACCACGGCTGCCACCACGGCAAAGGCTCCCAGTAGGTATACCAGTATGTCCTTGAACGACGAAGGGAATACCAGCAGCAATAGCCCGAATAGACTGCTTCCCAAGCCTATGGTAGGGAAGTAGAGTGTATTCTTTTTTTTGTCATCCTGTTTGTTAGATTCTTCCTCGCTTTCATTGTCTGTTCTCTCAGCGCTCTTCTTGGCTATTACTTTGTCCCTATGCTTGTGTACAAAATATGTAAGTATCGACACAATGCCGGGCACGAGAAACAACAGTCCGATGCTCATGACCAGATATTTCGTAGCGTTGAGGGGGAATGCGATTATCAGTGCGCCAGCCAGCAATGTGCTGAGCGCGCGTATAGTGATGGAACGGTATAGTCTTCTTGTCATAGCAGAAAGGTTTGGTATGCAAATATACTTGTTTTTCCCCACATGGAGAAAATTCTCAATGTCAAACTCCGCTCTGACTGCTGAGTTGCTGTGACTGGCTGTAGCCTATTTGCCTCCAGCTATGATGTTGTAGATTGCAACGATGTCAGCTGAGTTGACAATGCCGTCTTGATTAACATCTGCGTAGTAGGCCGTGGTGTCATCGCTTACTGTGCCATCAATAAAGTTGTATGTGGCAACTATGTCCGAGGAGTTGACCTGTTCGTTGTTGTCTACGTCGCCCTGCGTGGCTTGCTGCTCAATGATGTGAGCGAAGTTCTTCCAGCCATCGGTGCTCTTATATGTGTTGATGCTGCCGCGAGGCACTACAAGCAGAGCGTTGTTTGTTACTTCTGTCGAGAAGACACCGTTGGCCCAAGTGTCGTCTATTGCGTGGGGTGCGGTGTTGTTGCAGATAATCGTTTTGATATTGTAGCACGCGGCAAAAGCTCCTGTACCTATGTTTATCATGTCCTTCCCTAGTGTGATGTGCTCCAGGGCTGAGCAACTACCAAAGGCACCCTCGCCAATGGTGTGCATGTCGGGTGGACAGTCAAAACGCTTCAGTTTTGTACAGCCTCTGAATGCCCAGTCGCCTACAGTCTTGAGGTTGTTGTCGGTAGTCACTTCTTCCAGTTCGGTGCACCAACAGAAGGCCTTCTCGTCAATAAGACGCAATTTGGGCGGACAGTCAAATCTCTTGATAGGACAACTTCTGAAAGCACAGCTCTCAATAAACTTTAGCCCGTCAGATAGCTCTATTGACTCCAAGGCTGAGCCCTCAAAGGCATTCGGACCAATCACCTCAATGTAGTAGTTAGTCTTCGAGCGCGACACGTTGTAGGGAATAGAGAGCGACTTGACGCTTTTGTCGATGAGACTGACTACCACAGCTTCGCCTTGGCGGGTGAGGATGTTTTCCGACTTGATACCATAGCGTATGGGACCCGATTCAAAATAGGGCAAGGTGCTATAGTCGTCTGCCGTGCAATTCAGTGAGACTATAGTCAGAAGCGAAAGCGAGAAGAAGTGTCGCAAATGTTTCATGGCGTTTGCTAGTGTGAATGTGATATTGCAAATTTAAGCATTTTGCTCTGATTAGGCAAATGGGGGTGTCTCAAAACGCTGATTCCTCAATTAGCCTAACACTTCTGCCAGTGCATGCCGCCCCATGCCGTTTGGCTGCCAGACAATAGTCTGACCAACAACAGCAACGCCGGTTTTTCGGAACGCAAAACGAAAAAACCGGCGTTTTTTTTGTGGCTATATGGAAGTTTGGGTCTTCCGCCGCTGTGGTAGAGTGCTTATCTGATGAAGAGCAGTTCGCGATATTTAGGCAATACCCAGAGCTCGTCTTCTACAATCAGTTCAAGTTTGTCTACATGATAGCGTATTGTGTCGAGATACGGCTGCACCGTGTCGTGATACTGCAATGCCTTTTCTCTTTCTGACTCAATCTTGTTAGCCACCTTGCGAGCCTCAATCATGGCATGAACATTTTCAATGATGAACCTTGTGTGGTTGGAAATCTGTCGAATGATGTCGATGTTGTCGGCATTGAGCACCTTGGCCTCTTCTGGGCTGAATGTGGTGGCTACTTTGCTCACGTTGTCAATGAGCATGCTCTGGTACTTAGTGGCAACAGGAATAATTTGATTCATAGCCATGTCGCCAAAAGTGCGTGCCTCAATCTGAATCTTCTTGGTGAATGTGTCCCATTTGATTTCGTTGCGCGCCTTGAGCTCATATTCGGTCATTACGTTCATGCTTTCAAACATCTTGATGCTCGCATCATCGAGATAGCGGTCGAAAATGACAGGACACGAAGTCTCACAGTCGAGTCCGCGCTTGGCAGCTTCAGCTTTCCATTCGTCAGAGTAGCCATTGCCCTCAAAGCGGATAGGCTTGCAAGCCTTGATGTCCTCTCTGACAACCTTGATGATGGCAGCAATCTTATCTGTGCCGCCTGCAATGAGCTTGTCTACACGCTCCTTGAAGCTAGTCAGAGCTTCAGCCACGGCGGTGTTGAGCACTGTCATGGCCTCAGCGCAGTTAGCCTGCGAGCCTACAGCGCGGAACTCAAAGCGGTTGCCGGTAAAGGCGAATGGCGATGTGCGGTTGCGGTCGGTGTTGTCTATCTTGAGGTCTGGAATCTGTGGAATGTCCAAGCTGAGTGCTTCCGAACCTTTTATGGATACGAGCTCCTCCGAGGTGGAATTCTCAATCTTGTCAAGCACGTGTGAAATCTGCTTACCCAAGAATGATGAGATGATAGCGGGGGGTGCCTCGTTAGCACCGAGTCTGTGCTGGTTGGTAGCGCTCATGATAGAAGCTTTCAGCAGACCATTGTGCTTGTATACTGCCATCAGTGTCTCAACGGCGAAGGTGATGAAGCGCAAGTTGTCTTCGGGAGTCTTGCCCAGGCTGTGCAGTACTACGCCTGTGTCGGTTGCGAGCGACCAGTTGGCGTGCTTGCCCGAACCGTTGATGCCAGCAAAGGGCTTCTCGTGTAGCAAGCAGCGGAAACCGTGTTTGCGGGCAATTTTGCGCATCAGACTCATGATAAGCATGTTGTGGTCAACGGCGAGGTTGCATTCCTCGTAGATTGGTGCGAGCTCAAATTGGTTGGGGGCAACCTCGTTGTGGCGTGTCTTGCAAGGAATGCCGAGTTCGAGTGCCTGAATCTCCAGGTCTTTCATAAATTCAGCCACACGCTCTGGGATTGCACCGAAATAGTGGTCTTCCATCTGTTGGTTCTTGGCTGAGTCGTGACCAGCCAGTGTGCGACCAGTGAGCAGAAGGTCGGGGCGTGCCGAGTAAAGACCCTCGTCAACGAGGAAATACTCCTGTTCCCATCCCAGATTGGCGATGACTTTGGTCACGTTGGGGTCAAAATATTTGCATACGTTGGTAGCTGCTTTGTCCACAGCGGCAAGAGCCTTCTTCAGCGGAGCCTTGTAGTCAAGAGCTTCGCCCGTGTAGCTGATGAACACGGTTGGTATCATCAGTGTGTCGCCAATGACGAATACTGGCGATGCTGGATCCCATGCACTATAGCCGCGTGCTTCAAATGTCGAGCGAATGCCGCCCGAGGGGAAACTTGAGGCATCGGGCTCCTGCTGTACGAGCGACTTGCCGCTGAACTCCTCGATCATTCCGCCTTTGTGGTCGTGCTCTATGAAGGCATCGTGCTTCTCGGCAGTTCCTTCAGTCAGAGGCTGGAACCAGTGGGTAATGTGGGTTACGCCAAACTGCTCTGCCCATTTCTTCATGCCCCGTGCTATTTCATCGGCTACCGACAACTCGAGGCGTGTGCCGTTTTCGATTGCATCGCAAAGCTTGTTGTAGGTCTTTAGCGGGAGATACTTGAACATCTTCTCCTTGTTGAACACATACTTGCCGTAATACTCGTCAGGGCGTTCTGCTGGAGCCTTTACCTCAATGGCCTTTTTCTTGAAGGCCTCTTCAACTACATTGAATCTTAGTTTTGCCATATGTGGTTAGTTGTTTGTACCGGGTTGCATCAATTTCGCTGTCGGCAACAGAACCATTGCGCTTCCCGGCGTTATTTTATTCTTTATTTTATTATAGTTTTAGTTTCTTTGTCCTTTCCATTGCTTCTAGGCAGTCCTCATGTCGTCCGAAAGCCGTCAGTCTCACGTAGCCTTCGCCGCTCGGACCAAAGCCTACACCGGGTGTACATACTATGTTGGCTTCGTTGAGCATAATGTCAAACATCTGCCAACTGCCTATGCCCTTGGGAGTCTTCAGCCAAATGTAGGGTGCGTTCTCTCCGCCAAACACCTCAAACCCTAGCGTGGCGAGCGTCTGCCTCATCACCTTGGCGTTGGTCATATAGTAGTCTATCGTGGCCTTCACTTGGGCTTTGCCTTCGGGAGTGTAGATGGCCTCGGCACCGCGCTGCGTTATGTAGCTCGTGCCGTTGAATTTGGTGCTCTGCCTGCGCTCCCACAGCCCGTTGAGCTCGACTTCACAGCCATCGGCGGCTGTAGCTTTGAGTTGCTTGGGTACTACGGTGTAGCCACACCTCACGCCGGTAAACCCTGCTGTCTTGGAGTAGCTGTGAAACTCTATGGCGCACTGCTTGGCTCCGGGAATCTCATAGATGGAGTGGGGTATGTCTTCGTCCTGTATGTATGCTTCATATGCAGCGTCATACATGATGATGCTCTTGTGGCGCATAGCATAGTCTACCCATTTCGCCAGTTGCTGTCGTGTTATCACTGTGCCAGTTGGGTTGTTGGGATAGCAGAGGTATATTATGTCTATTTTGTGGTCGGGTATTTCTGCTGTGAAGTTGTTTTCGGCAGTACACGGCATATAGAACACATTGCTCCATAGCCCATTGCTGCAGTCACCGGCTCTGCCGCCCATCACGTTGGAGTCGATGTATACGGGATATATGGGGTCGGTCACACCTATGCTGTTGCCACTCCCCAAAATGTCACCTATGTTGCCCGTGTCGCTCTTTGCACCGTCGTTCACGAAGATTTCATCGCTCTCCATGTCAATGCCACGTGGCTTGAAGTCGTTAGCTATGATGGCCTCGCGTAGAAATGCGTAGCCATGTTCTGGTCCATAGCCGCGAAAGGTCTTTGAGTTTGCCATCTCGTCTACCGCCTTATGCATAGCGTCGATTACGGCAGGTGCCAGAGGTTGCGTCACGTCGCCTATGCCGAGACTTATCACCTTGGCTTCGGAGTGAGCCTCCTTATACGCTGCTACCCTCTTGGCTATGTCAACAAAGAGGTAGCTCTTTTGAAGCTTCAGAAAATTGTCGTTTACCTTTGCCATTATTTCGTATGTGTTCTTTTGTTAGTCGTTGGTCTCTATCTCGCCGTCAAATACAGTGGTGGCGGGACCAGTCATAAACAAGTGCCCGCTGCCGTCCCACTCTATGTTAAGGTTGCCACCGTCCATGGCTATCGTTACCTTGTCGGTAGCCCGTCCTGTCAGTATCGCAGCTACGGCAGTAGCGCAGGCTCCGGTACCACAAGCCTGGGTGATGCCGGTGCCACGTTCCCACACTCGGGTGCGCACTGTACCATCGCTCTTTACTTGGGCAAACTCTACGTTGCACTTCTGCGGAAAAATGGGCAGTGTCTCAATGGCAGAACCCTCGCAGGCAAGGTCAATGCTCGTAATATCATCTGTGAAAATCACAAAGTGGGGATTGCCCATACACACATAGGTGCCGGTGTATGTGCGGTTTTCGCCGTTGTTGTCTGTAACCTTGATGTCGCCCTCCTTCATACTTCCGTCGTTGAGAGCGAACTGGTCCGGGTTGGTCAATATAGGTTCACCCATGTCCACCCGTGCCTTGTTCACCATGCCGTCGGTTCCGGTGTAGAGCTCCAGAGTCTTGATGCCACCGAGCGTCTCTATTGTCACGGTCTTCGAGGTGGTCAGCTGGTGGTCATAGACATATTTGCCTACACACATAATGCCATTGCCACACATAATGCCCTCGCTACCATCATTGTTGAACATGCGCATCTTGAAGTCGGCTACTTCAGAATGGTCAATCAGTATCAGCCCGTCGCTACCCACACCTTTGTGGCGGTCACTCCATTCTATGGCAGCCTGCTCGGGGGTGCCTATCGGGTATTCCATAGCATTGACATATATGTAGTCGTTGCCGGCTCCGTGCATCTTTGTGAATCTTATTGTTGCCATTCTATAGACTTCTTTTTGACTGAGTTCTGTTTTCACCGACAAAAGTACTGCTTTTTTTGCACAACTAAGCTAAATACTCGAAAAATCTTTCATTTTTCAATATTTCACCTCTAAAAAGTAACAAAAACGCACTTTGAATAGTATAAAAGTGTCGTTTTGCTACATTTAGCCGCCAAATCATATTGTTTTGCTACTAGCCGACCCTTTTCCCTACTCATCGCCCCCCTGTTTGGTCTCATAAAACTGGCTTCCTATAACTTTTTTATGATATCTTTCGACTTTGACGATGGTGCTAATTTTTTTGATTTTAAGGATACTATCAACAAGTGACTATGTGGATGCTCTTCCGCAAAAGCCTTTAATGAATTTTCAATGAAGGTCTTCAACAAAATTACGTCTTACGCTATCGACAATCCTTAATATGGTCGTGTAACATGCGCATAACGAAGCCAGGCTTCGAAACATCGTGTTTCAAAGCCTGGCTAATATAGGTTGTGAACAGTCTATGTTCTATGTGTTTGTCTCCAATAGAGCATTAGAACTCAGTGCCAGTTTCACTGATTGACTCTTCTTCTTCAAAGATGCAGCCTCCTAAGAATTCCTTTGAGAGTTGCTCTGTTCCTGTGCTGTCGTCGCCTCCCACCGTTAACTTTGAAGTACACAGGGTGTTGCAGTTTTCGATAGCTATCACCTCAATTGAGGGTGTGTTATAGTGCTTTTTCATAATTGCATAGTTTTTGTGCGCTCTTGTTGAGCCCTCGTTTTTTTACTTCAATACTTTCTTGCCGTTGAGGATATAGATATGACCCTTGATTGGCGTAGTCACCTGGTTGCCGAGCAGGTCATAGTACTTGCCGTCGCCAGTGGTGTCCGCCTTAGCCGAACTGATGCCCGTGGGGTCGTTGTCCACTGCGATGTTGAAGCCCTTGCTGCCGCTGCTGTTTACAAAGTAGGCTTTGAAACCATTGAGGTTAGTGCCGGTGTACTTGTAGAAGCCCAGCTGACCGTCCACCTTCTGCAGTGTGTAGGCTCCCGTTACGCAGGTGATGCCTGGAGTGGAACCAGTGAGGCAGCTAGTGCCCTCGTTGCCAGTAGTAATGGTGGCGAAGTCGTGTGACTTTGCCTCACCCTCAATTATCACACCGGTGTTGGCGGGTATCGTACCCTCGAGTGCAGTTAGCTTGATGCAGTTGCTTTCGCGGTCAAAGTTTCCAGTGTAGGCGGTAATGCCCTCTGGAATAGTCAGTGCCATGGGCGAATAGAGGGTAGCCATTCCGGCGCCAGAGATAGTCACAGGCACAGACTCCACCTCTTCAAGGGTGAATTCGTAACCGGCCTGATTTACGGTAGTTGCACCGCCAGAGAAGTCTCCTGCATTTGCTGCGGTAAACATAAAGCGAGTGTCACCGCCAAACGATACGAGGTACTTGCCCTTATTGAGGCTTGAAGCGTGAATGTGATAAATGGTCTCAGCGCTTTCGGTAGTCACAGACGTAGCGTTGCAGGGGAAGGTCTTTGAATTAGAAGTTGAACGCGAAGCGAAGTATCCGGTCTTGTAAGCAACGAGTGCGCTACCAGTGTAGCAGAAAATTGAGCTGTCGTCTTTGTCTGCACTAAATGCAATCTTGCTGTCTGTGTTGTTGCAGGTCATGTAGTTGCCGGCGGAGTCCTTGATACGTATGAACTGTCCGTTGACAGGCATATTGAGAGTGAGGTTGCTGGGCGAGATAGATGCTATGGCAGAAGTAACTTGGTCTGCAGTGGCTGTCTTAGCATCAAGCATTGTCTTAGCAGCAGCAAGGCTTGAACCATTGCTATACTCACCAAGTGAAGTTCCGAAGGTGTACCTCTCAGCTATTTCAATGGCGCTCGAGAGTGCTTCCCATGCGTCAAAGCTGTTGTACTGGTCATCGGTAACAGCACTTATTGTCCATTGTGAAGCGCCAGCGGTGTATTCCCATCCGCAAGTGTAGTATGTGTAATTAGTGTTGAAGTGGATGGAGTTGTTGCCAGACTTAGCATTGGCGAAATAGACTTTGTTGTCTGCGCTGCCGCTGAGCACACCAATATAGAAGTCGTTAGTGGCTGTAGCTGATGTCGTTGGGGCGGTGTTGGAGCTCTCTGGCTTGTTCACATAAACATTGTTATATGTTCCGTACAGATAGAACTTTTTCTTGCCGTTGTATTTCACCTCAAACACACCGTCTTTTTCGAGTGTTGATTCTTTGCCACGGAGTTCAGTCTTAGTGGTAGTTAGGTAGTAAGTGTCGTCATAGTTGCGAATGGAGAATTTCTTGCCTTCAGCTGTTTTGTAGAGTACGTCCAAAATGGGGTCGATTTTCTTAGAATTGGTGAAATATCCGTCGCTTTCTGAGTATGTTAAGTCATTGAGAGAATTCTTGGCTGTGGTGACATCAGCAGCTGCGAACAGAACCGAAATCTTACCATTGGTTTCTGCCTCTGTGATGGCATCATTGATAGCTTTGGTGAACTTTGCTTTTTCTAATTCTGTTCTGTCGTAGGTTACTCCTGCTACAGCTTTGATGCAGAGCGAATTGCCATCGT
The DNA here is from genome assembly GCA_963600315.1 of Bacteroidaceae bacterium. Taxonomy (GTDB): domain Bacteria; phylum Bacteroidota; class Bacteroidia; order Bacteroidales; family Bacteroidaceae; genus UBA6382. The sequence goes on from CAVCAW010000053.1 coordinate 63,890, forward strand.
CACTTGTGTCGTTCCAGAAAGAAATTACTGCTGGATTGTAACTGTTGGAAATGCCGATGTGCTTGTTGTTAATGCTAAGCACTGTAGGGTATTGGGACTTGTTGCTGTTTGTGCTGGCAATAAAGGCCACGGAGTTGGTGGGGGTGCCTTCAACAGCTGCGGTGTAGTTTCCACTTACGTCGATGAATGCTCCTGCACCTACACTATATAAGTAGTAATTGTCGTTGATTTTTTCAAACATGAACTGCTGCTTCTGGTCTGTCGGGTCAGCTGCAATTCCGGCTTTGCTAGTGGAGGTAAGCTTGTCGTCGGTATATATGAACGAACTGCGACCGCCGGCAGCAGTGATGGTGTAGGCCTGTCCTGCCACAATGTTATCCAGCGATGTGACACTTCCCGGAATCATTTGCTCAACAGTAAAGTACGAACCAGTACCAGAACCACTATTCCAATAAGCCAGCGCACTGTTTCTGTCGTTCATTCTAACGTAAGTGTTGGCTGCACCCTCGTATGTTTTCATCTGTACGAAGAAAGCTTCGTCGGTGGCCTTTGCTATAAAGTATTTGTTTACGTCGTTGCCGCTTGCGGTGCCTAATGTGAGATCTGTAATCAGTTTCATCGTAGGGAAGGTGCTTCCGCCAGTGTTCCCGTCATACGGGTTGTTGCTGTTTGACAGCGTATAGCTGTCTCCCTTGCCGTAGTTCACGATGCGGAATCCGCTAACTGGATCGCCGATGAACGCAAAAGCAAGGTAGTCATTGGTGTAGTCTGCTGCAGACAGTGTGTTGGTCAGACTAAGTTTCGTGGTAGCGTCTGTTCCGTCGTAATTGACGTACTTGTTATTAAGCTTCAGGCGGTACCAAGTGAGGTCGCTCCATGCAGTTTCTTCTGTGCCGTACTTGAAGGGGAAAGAAGTAGAAACAGTCACAGGTATATTGATGCTTGTGCCGTTGTCAGATCCCTGCACTGTTCCAGTGGGGGTGGTTGTTTCTGTATATTCCCATGTTGTCGGAGTGGGGTAGCTTAAACCCTGATATGCCGTTCTGTTCTCGGTATACACTTTCTGACTGTTTATATAGTAGTCGTAGGTAATTGTCACAAGACTGCCAATGTCTGTTGCGTCAAAGTCGCCAGCCTCGGCTATTGTTATACAATTGCCGTCGTCTTCCGTAGCCCAAGTATTTAGCACAATATTGCCTTCACCGTTGATGTTAAGTGTATTGCTGCCTGACTTCAACAAAAACGTGCCGCTAGTTGTCGTTCCCTCCGATAAGGTGAATACGTCGCCAAGATCTGCGCCGTTAAACGAGGTTGACTTGAGGAACTGGTTTGCTCCCACGTTGAACAAATAGTAACTTGTGTCGTTGAGCTTGAGTATAGCCCACTGTCCGTCGGCTTCCTCTGAACTTGCTCCCGAATTGTTTCCGGAACAAATGTCTGTCTTCTGTGCATTCGCTACAATCTTGCCGCGTGCGGTGGTCAAAGTGTAGCATTTGCTGTTGCTCAAGCTCGAGAGGTCAGTTATTACATCCCCCGTCGCTGCTTCAGCGCCTTCGATACTTATGAACATCATAAGCACTGAGGCCAACAGATAGTAAATCTGTTTCATAGTCTTGAATGTTTTTGTGTTATTAGTTAGTATTAGTAGAAAATTGTTTTCATGTCCCTGGCAGTCTCCAAAAAGACGTTCTGCGACTGCAAAAATGCGAATCGAGGACAAAAGTAAAAAGATTTTTCAAATAACTCGTAAAATATTAAACAGTTTTTTTTTGTTTTGACTGAAAATTCTAGCTAACCATCTGCTGCCGCCACCTATCACCATCGCAATTTCTCTCATACTTTATATGGTACAGGACCGCCACGCAAAAACATATTGCGTTATGCGTTGTATGCATGCGTACATAGCCCTCTCTTTCAGGGAGAGGGCTGGGTGAGACTTAGGTGAGTGTTGTGTGAGTCTTCGAATTGCATTAAGCTCTCGCTGTGTTTTCAATGTATTAAAGAAATTCTGACTAGCAAGTTTTTTTGTCGCAAAAGCCCCTGCCGCTGAATAATTCTCGTGC
>CAVCAW010000054.1:0-12881 GCA_963600315.1 Bacteroidaceae bacterium
AATCTTGTCCTCGCGGAGCAACCATCCCAAGCCCAGCAAGAAATCCTTCTCTGTCAGCTTAGTGGTTTTCTTAATAGCTTTGAACGACAACCCGTCAGATTCTCCTACGAGAGTCTCATAGATTACTCCCGCAATCGTGCCTGCTTTTGTCTGCAACATAATGTTTCTGTTTTTGTATTTGATAGTTAATATTCAAGAGGAACCTAATTTCAGAGAACGGATGCGCACCCCAAAGTGGAGCTTTCATGGTGTTGAATTTAGCCTGACACCACTGTCAACCATTTTTCTTTTTGTGTTCCTATTGCAAAGTTACAATCCTTTCATGGGCGCAAAGAAAAAAAACAAACTTATTTTCAACACAAACAGACTCATTTCCTACAAACTTTATGCGTTATGACGCAGAATTATACAAATTACAACATGCACTTTACAAAATATCAACAGAACGGATTGAGATTACCATGAAGGGAATTCTAAAGATTTGCAACCGGCTGGAGTATATAGAAAAAGACCGACAGTCATTGACTGATGACGGCAGAGTTCCATTCCCGCCAAGAGGCATCAGACCACGAAGCACACTGACGGAGACAATAAAATTATGAATTATTATCATTACACGGCTAAAAAATGTCGCTAGAAAGTAGTATTTTTGCAATTCTTTTGATAATAGGGTATGCAGCCATTTTGCTTAGCGGCTGCCAAACTTCATAAACAACACCTAATTATGAGTGCAGATTCAAATATGTCACCTTATTCTCTCATCGCCGATTTTGACGGCAACGTGGAGGAAATATTTAATATCGACCTTAACACTGAGACGGTGCCGGTGATACCGCTCCGCAATATGGCGATATTTCCCGGCATTGTGGTTCCCGTGGCTATAGAGCGTCCGTTTTCAGCTGCGGTGGTGCGAAAGGCTATGGAAAGCAATGCTATAATCGGAGCCGTTAGTCAAATCAAACCTGAAGTAGAAGACCCCAAGAAGAATGACATCTACGACATAGGAACCTTTGTGAAGGTCATACGCATTTTGGAGTTGCCTAACGGGGGCATAACCGCTTTGTTGCAGGGATTCTGCAGATTCTGCATCACGGGATTCAGCAAAAGACAGGGTGTATATCGTGCAACCGTACTGCCGCTCTACGAGAAGAACTTCAACGAGGACGACAAGGAGTTTGCTGCCATAATGGATACGGTCAAGGAACGCACCAATAAATTGGTTTCGCTCAGCGACAGTCGTTCTGACGAAAGCAATTTTGCCATAAACAACATAAAGAACAAAATCTTCCTGCTCAACTTCGTGTGCACCAACATTGCTTTTGACACGGAGGAGAAAATCGAGATTTTGCGCGAAACCAGCCCTAAGCAGAGAGCAATCAAACTGCTCACCGCTCTGAACACACAGATGCAGCTCGCCACCCTCAAGGCTAACATACAGCGCAAGACGAGAGAGGACCTTGACCAACAGCAGCGTGAATACTTCCTGCAACAGGAAATACGCAACATACAGGAGGAGCTCGGAGACGACAGCAACAGCGAGATAATGGACTTTCAAGAGAAGCTTGCCTCGCTCACGCTACCCGACAACACCAAGGCTACGCTTGAAAAGGAAATCCGCAAACTTGAGCACATGCATCAGCAAAGCCCTGACTACAACGTGCAGTACAACTATCTGCAGACCGTGCTGAGCTTGCCATGGAACGTCTACTCTGATGACAATATCGACATTCACAAGGCAGAGAAGACTCTCAATACCGACCACTATGGCATAGAGAAGGTTAAGAAGCGCATACTGGAGCACCTGGCAGTAGTGAAGAAGCGCGGAGACTTCAAGGCTCCCATCATCTGCCTGTTTGGCCCTCCGGGAATTGGTAAGACATCGCTCGGCAAAAGCATCGCCGCTGCCATGGGACGCAAGTACGTCAGAGTTTCGCTAGGCGGCGTACACGACGAGGCGGAAATCCGCGGACATCGCCGCACATACATAGGAGCCATGCCAGGCCGCATCATCAAGAACCTGATAAAGTGCGGAACATCCAATCCCGTCTTCGTGCTTGACGAGATAGACAAGGTGACACAACAGACCCTCAACGGCGACCCCACATCGGCTCTACTCGAAGTGCTTGACCCTGAGCAGAACAGCGCATTCCACGACAACTTCGTGGACCTGGACTTTGACCTGTCAAAGGTGATGTTCATCACCACCGCCAACAATATCGGCGATATTCCCGGTCCGCTCCGCGACCGCATGGAGATGATTGAAATGAGCGGCTACATCACTGAAGAAAAAATAGAGATAGCCAAGCGCCACCTTGTGCCCAAGGCTAAGGCTGAAAATGGACTGCAAGACACACCACAGCTGAAGTTCAGTAAGCAAGCGCTTGAGGAAATCATTGAACACTACACCAGAGAGAGCGGCGTGAGAACGTTGGAAAAGAAAATCAATGAAATCTTCCGCAAGGTGGACTATGAGTATGCCTGCGACGGACAAATAAGCACCGCAACCATCAAGCCCGCCGACATCAAGACATTCCTGGGCAAACCGCAATTCACGCGCGATATCTATGAAGGCAACCAGTATGCCGGAGTTGTGACAGGACTTGCATGGACTTCGGTCGGCGGCGAAATACTCTTCATCGAGACGAGCCTCAGCAGGGGTAAGGGCGGTAAAATCTCGCTTACAGGCAACCTCGGCGATGTGATGAAAGAGTCGGCCACCATCGCACTCGAATACATCAAAGCACATGCTGAAGAATGGGGCATTGACTATAGGATATTCAACAACTACAACATTCACATCCACGTGCCTGAAGGAGCCACACCCAAAGACGGTCCTTCAGCAGGCATAACCATAGCGACATCAATCGCTTCGGCACTGACGCAGCGCAAGGTGAAAGACAAGATTGCCATGACTGGTGAAATAACACTGAGAGGCAAGGTGCTGCCAGTGGGTGGAATCAAGGAAAAGATTTTGGCAGCAAAAAGAGCTGGCATCAACACCATCGTTCTTTGCAAAGACAATCGCAAGGATATTGAAGATATCCCTTCCATCTATGTTGACGGCATCACGTTTCAGTATGTAGAAAATGTAAGCGACGTGCTGTCAATCGCCCTGCTGAAGGAAAAAGTTGACCACCCTATTGAGTTTGTCATTGAAGACGAATCTCCAGCAAAAGAGGCTTGAATCATTACACAGCACTAACCTTTATCACATCCAGAACAAGTGACTTTTCAACTTGAATACACCGACAACAACGGGACAGCAGCTCGAGCTGGTATAATCCAGACTGCCCACGGCGCCATAGAGACTCCCATATTCATGCCGGTAGGCACTCTTGGAAGTGTCAAGGGGGTGCATCTGCACGAACTTCTTGACGACATCAAAGCGCAGATAATACTCGGCAACACGTATCACCTATACCTCAGGCCAGGCACCGAAATAATAAAGAAGGCGGGCGGACTACACAAGTTCAACGGATTTGATCGCCCCATGCTCACTGACAGTGGCGGCTTTCAGGTATTCTCGCTCTCGGGCATACGCAAAATAACGGAAGAAGGATGCGAATTTCGTTCACACATTGACGGGAGCAAGCATTTCTTCTCACCCGAGAGGGTTATGGACATAGAGCGTTGCATCGGGGCCGACATCATGATGGCCTTCGACGAGTGCCCACCAGGAACGTCTGACTATTCCTATGCCAGCAAATCGCTCAAGCTCACTCACAATTGGCTAGAGCGTTGCTTCAAGCGGTTTAACACCACCGAGCCACTATACGGCTACAAGCAGTCGCTGTTCCCCATCGTGCAAGGATGTGTCTACAAAGATTTGCGACAGGAGAGTGCACGCTTTGTGACGCAGTTCAACGCTGACGGATATGCCATCGGCGGACTTGCGGTCGGAGAACCGGCAGAGAAGATGTATGAGATGATAGAGACGGTCAATGAGATTCTTCCCACCGATCGTCCACGCTACCTTATGGGAGTGGGAACGCCGGTGAACATTCTCGAGGGGATAGCGCGAGGGGTCGACATGTTCGACTGCGTGATGCCTACGCGAAACGGACGCAATGCTATGCTCTTTACCGCCAATGGTGTCATCAACATGAGGAATCAAAAATGGCACGACGACTTTTCTCCCATAGATACCGATGGAACATCCTACGTAGACCACACCTACACCAAAGCCTATCTGCACCACTTGTTCAAAGCGAAAGAGTTGCTGGCTCTACAGATAGCCTCCATCCACAACTTGGCATTCTACCTATGGCTTGTAGGTCAAGCGCGCAAGCACATTCTGCAGGGAGATTACAGCACTTGGTACCGCAACATGATACCGCAACTCAGCCGCAGACTGTAGCGAACGCTCCAAAACGACCGACAAATGCAGATATAGATATTGCAGCGAACACACAATGAGATAATTTCATATAGGCAAGAGACATTTTAATCGATGGAAGACACACACGGAGCAACAGACAATAACGAAATCCAGGGCACGGCACGCAAAGCCACTGGGCCATTTGCACGGTTAGCAAGAGTGTGCCAATATGCAGCCAAGGCTTTGTTACGCTCCCACAAGCTTTTTTCCGGAAAACGCAGCAAACGAGAAAACAGTACGAAGGGAAGCACCCCTATGCTGAACAAGATAGACTTCTATATTATAAAGACGTTTATCGGCACATACATTTTCTCCATTGCGCTGATAATACTCATTGTAATTGTCTTTGACTTCAACGAGAAAATCGACAAACTGACCACCGCTCACAACGAGATGGGCATATCGTGGGGAAAAATAGCCGTCGACTACTACCTGAATACCATTCCGTACTTCAGCAACCTCTTTAGTTCGCTGTTCGTGTTTATTTCCGTGATATTCTTCACATCGAAGTTGGCAGACCGATCAGAGATTATCGCCATGAGAGCCAGCGGAATGAGTTTCAAGCGCATTCTGCGTCCCTATATTATTTCCTCCACCCTCATAGGATTGGTAACCCTTGTACTCGGGGCTTTCGTCATCCCCCACTCCACAAAGATACGCACCGACTTCGAAAACAAATACATCAAGAAACGACAGATTTCCTCCGTTGAAAATCTGCAGCTTCAGGTTGACACTGGGGTGATAGCTTTCTTCTCATATTTCGACAGCGACTCAAAATCAGGCACGGGCTTCTCGCTCGACAAGTTTCACAACAAAAAGCTCATGTCGCACCTCACCGCCCTGCGCATTCAGTATGACACACTATCTGACACTAGATATCGTTGGCACATCTACAACTATCAGATACGCCAGGTACACGGCATGCGCGAGGATATTACCTCGGGCAACGAACTTGACACTATCATAACTGTTGAGCCGTCGGATCTCGTCTACAACCGCAATCAGCAGGAGACGATGACCACTCCGCAGATAAGCGACTACATCAACAAACAGCGTTTGCGCGGATCAGCCAACCTGAGCACCTTTGAAATTGAATATCACAAGAGGTTTGCATCAGCCTTTGCCGCATTGATACTGACAATCATCGGAGTCTGCCTATCGTGCGAAAAGCGCAAAGGCGGAATGGGACTTTCACTCGGACTCGGACTCGGACTGAGTTTCGGCTACATCCTTTTCCAGACCATCTCATCGGCCTTTGCCACCAAAGCGGGTATGCCAGCGATGCTAGCCACGTGGATTCCGAACATTATCTTTGCTCTTGTTGCGTTTTGTCTGTACAGGCGGACGCCCAAATAACCTTATTTTCATCATTACATCATGTACTTTGACGAGTTACCACTTGACGATCGTATACTTGACGCCCTCTATGAAATGCGCTATGACACGTGTACTCCCATTCAAGAGAAGACTATACCGCTACTGCTAGAAGGCAATGACATAATAGGCATTGCTCAGACAGGTACAGGCAAGACCGCTGCCTATCTGCTGCCCGTGCTCAACAAGCTCTGCACTAACCCCAACAAGGATAGCGTAACCAAATGTCTCATAATGGTTCCTACGCGCGAGTTGGCCATACAGATTGACAATGCCATTGAGGCTTTTTCTTATTATCTGCCGATTTCAAGTATCGCAATATATGGTGGAAATGATGCCATACGCTATTCGCAGGAACTCAAGAGTTTGAAGCTCGGGGCCGACATTATTATCGCCACACCTGGTCGTCTGCTCTCACATCTCCAACTAGACAACACTGATTTCAGCAACATCTCCTATTTCATTCTCGACGAGGCAGACCGAATGCTTGACATGGGATTTTCAGATGACATAATAAACATAGCCACACACTTGCCGAAGGAGCGACAGACTATGCTCTTTTCTGCCACCATGCCAGAGAACATTCGCAAGTTCGCCAAATCGCTGTTGCGCAATCCTGTTGAAGTGCGCATCGCCGTCTCAAAACCAGCAGCTGGCATCAACCAGCAAGCCTACCTGTGTGAGGAATATAACAAAATGGAGTTGGTACAACACCTATTCGAAGAACGACCACCCAAAAGAGCCATTATCTTTGCTTCTTCAAAGATCAAGGTCAAAAAGCTGGCCGAAAAACTTAAGAAAGGTGTAGTAAAAGTGTCAGACATGCACTCCGACCTATCACAGGAAGAGCGAAACAAAGTAATGCAGAACTTCAAAAACGGTCATCTCAACGTACTCGTAGCCACCGATATCATTGCACGCGGCATCGACATCAACGACATTCAAACGGTTATCAACTACGACGTGCCGCACGATGCCGAAGACTACATACACCGCATAGGCCGAACAGCCAGAGCTGGCAAACAAGGTCAGGCAATAACCTTTGTAAGCAAAGACGACAATATCTATTTCAAGAAAATAGAAAAGGTCATCGGCAAACCCATCAAGAAAACACATTTCCCTGAAAAAGACAGCGGCAAAGCGACCAAAGATGAACAGCGCAACAAGGACAAAGGAACAGATTCTAACAAGAAAAAACACACGCACAACCGACACCATAGACCAGAGAAGAAATCTGCCACGGCATCAGCAAAGAAGTCTACATCACACAAAGCAAAGACTCAACACGAGGCTCCCGAAAGTGCATCATGAGAAGTGCATTTATGCATAGAGGCTATAATACATTTTCCCGCTTTGCAGCAATTTCACTCTAAACTAAGCAGTCCGACAAAATTCAAAAAGGCATAAATCACAAGTCCGAAAGCCTACAACTAAGTACATTTGGATACAATTAAAAGGGCTGGATTCATATTCTTGAATCCAGCCCTTTTAATCAGGGTTAGCACCTATCTAATTTGTGTTACTGCCTAGCTTCCACAAGCATATTAGATAATACCAGTGATATCGGCTACGTCTTCAACGCCGTGGGCATCCAGCCACTGATTGATACCATCAACGATTTTGCCTGTCACGGCAGGGTCTATGAAATTAGCAGTTCCCACTTCAATCGCTGTAGCTCCTGCCATTAAGAACTCTATGGCATCTTCTGCAGTCATAATTCCGCCCAAACCAATCACAGGGATTTTTACTGCATGAGCCACTTGATTCACCATTCTAACTGCTACAGGTTTCACTGCCGGACCAGAAAGTCCACCCGTACCGATACTCAAGCGAGAGCACCGCTTCTCGATGTCAATAGACATGCCCATCAACGTATTGATCAATGACACGCAATCGGCACCCTCGGCTTCTACGGCTCGTGCAATATCAGCAATGTTCGTCACATTGGGGGATAGTTTTACTATCAAGGTCTTATGATAGTTTTGGCGCACCGCCTTGACGACTGACGCAGCCCCCTGGCAAGTGACACCGAAGGCCATGCCCCCATCCTTGACATTAGGGCAAGAGATATTTAGTTCAATCGCAGGAATTTTGTCAAGTTTGTCGACTGCCGCAGCACAAAGCGCATAGTTTTCAGGATCGGAGCCTGACACGTTAACGATGACGTTAGTGTCCATATCCTTTATCCTTGGATATATATTGTCAGCAAAATACTCTACACCTTTATTCTGCAATCCCACACAGTTGAGCATTCCACTCGGAGTCTCTGCCATACGCGGATAATCGTTGCCTTCCCTTGGGAGCAGGGTCGTACCCTTCACAATGATACCGCCCAATTTGCTCATGGGCACGAAATCTTCATACTCAAGTCCGTAGCCGAACGTTCCAGATGCTGTTAGGACGGGATTGCGCAATGCCAGTCCCGCACAACTCACTTTCAGATTTGCCATGTCAATTGTTTTATGTCAAACACAGGTCCTTCTGAACATACACAAACGTTTCCCTTGACGGTTTTCTCCACGCAACACAAGCAAGCCCCCAGTCCGCATGCCATCATGTTTTCGAGGCTCACTTCGCAGGGGATGTTGTTTGCATTTGCATAGCGCGCTACTGCCATCATCATGGGCTTAGGACCACACACCATTATCTTATCGAATTTTTCTTTCTGCAACACAGAGTGTTGAGTTACAAAACCTTTTTCGCCAAAGGAGCCGTCTTCGGTCGTAATGTACAATTCGCCCAGTTCCTCAAACAAGTCTTTCTCTAGGATGTTGTTGTAGCTTCGGGCGCCCAACAAGAACGTAGGAGCCAGCCCCTTGTCCTTCAACACCTTGCCCGCATAGAGCATTGGGGCTATGCCCACACCGCCACCTACAAGTAAAATTCGCCCACTTGCATCGTCGATACTAAAGCCATTGCCCAAAGGTAACACTAGGTTCAAGATATCTCCCACCCCAAGAGCCTTCAAGGCTTTAGTGCCCTCGCCAACCATCTGAACCAGCAACCACAACTGCTGTTTCTCCTTGTCAACATAGTTGATTGATATCGGCAAGCGTAGGAAGGTATCAGTAGACGCATTTGACTTAAGCTGCACAAACTGCCCCGGCTTCATCTCCGGCATAGAGCCGCTGGCTGGGCTCAGAATCAACTGCAAGTGTCTGTCGTCAAGCCTACGGTTGTCAACGACAGCCCAATCCATAACATATTTTTTCATTCTGAATATTTCTTGGCTTTTCAGAGTGCAAATATACTCTTTTCAAACATAAAAAATCCTGTAAATCGCTATATTTTTAACTAATCAAATCAAGCTAAGTAATGTTGGATACTGAAGTAGCGTTTTCAGCGCCTTAGTTTCCATTGACAGGGTTTGCGCCACCAAGCATTTCCAAAAAGTCTTCTTCGCTCATGAGTTTCACTCCCAAGCTATTGGCTTTCTCCAACTTAGAAGGTCCCATATTTTCACCAGCAAGCACAAAGGATGTTTTGGAAGAAATGCTACTGGAATTCTTACCCCCATTGGCTTCAATCAAGGCTTTGTATTCCTCACGCGAGTGATGTTTGAAAACTCCACTTATAACCACACTCATCCCCGACAGATGGTCACCGGTAGGCACCGAAGGTTCCTTCATCTCAAAACAAACCCCATATTCTTTCAATCTATTGACAATATCCATGTTTTTCTGTTCTAAAAAAAAGTGCTTCACGGATTGTGCAATGACATTTCCCACCCCATCTACCTTAACAAGATCTTCTAGCGAACACGAAAGGAGGTTGTCAATATTGCGGAAATGATGGGCTATCAGCTTGGCGGTTACTTTTCCCACAAATCTTATTCCCAAAGCATAGAGTGAGCGCTCGAACCCTGCCATCTTGCTCTTTTCTATCGCTGCAACGATTTTCTGGGCTGATTTAAGTTTGGTACCGTTATTGCCTTCGAGGTCGCTGACCTTCAAAGCATAAAGGTCCGCAACATTCTTTATCAATCCGCGGTCGAAGTAGTCGGCAACTGTTTCAGGCCCCAGCGAGTCTATGTTCATCGCATCGCGCGAAATAAAGTGTTCAATCTTGCCTTTGATTTGCGGAGGGCAGTCTGCATCGTTAACGCAATAGTGGGCAGCTTCGCCTTCATACCTAACCAAAGCACCGCCACACTCAGGACAGTTACTGATAAAGACCACCTTGTCTCCTATCAGATTGTCCTTGCGTTGCTCATAGTCAACTCCAACCACTTGGGGTATAATTTCGCCGGCTTTCTCCACGTAGACCATGTCGCCTATGTGCAAGTCCAGCGAGCGTATGATATCTTCATTGTGGAGCGAGGCTCTTCTGACGATTGTACCCGACAAATGGACGGCATCCATATTTGCCACTGGGGTCACCGCACCAGTGCGGCCCACCTGAAACGTCACTTCATTGAGCCTAGTGAGTGCCCTCTCTGCCTGAAACTTATAGGCAATAGCCCACCGTGGAGTCTTGGCCGTATAGCCCAACTGTTGCTGCTGCTGTAGAGAATCGACCTTGAGGACTATACCATCGGTCGCCACGGGCAAATAGGAACGTTGCTTGTCCCAATAGTCTATGAAAGCCATGACATCATCTATGGTCGTAACCAACTTAATCTCGTTGGACACCTTGAAGCCGCACCGTGCCATTATCTGCATATTTTCATAGTGGCTATCAGTGGGCAATTGTTCACCGAGCAGATAATATAGGTATGCGTCAAGATTTCTCTCAGCCACAACTGCCGAACTTTTACTCTTCAGCGTGCCGCTCGCCGCATTACGCGGATTGGCGAAGAGAGGACTACCCTCTTCTTCACGCTGTTTGTTAAGCTTTTCAAAACTTTTCCAAGGCATCAGCACTTCTCCACGAATCTCAAACTCATCGGGAAAATTTTCGCCCTTCAGCACCAGAGGAATCGTCTTTATGGTCTTCGCATTAGCCGTTACATCGTCACCAACTTGTCCATCACCCCGCGTCACAGCTCTCACCAGTCTGCCTTTTTCGTATATCAGAGAGATGGACAACCCGTCAAACTTCAGTTCGCAGCAAATACTAAACTTTTGTCCGCCAAGCCCTGACTGCACTCTGTCATAAAACGCTTGTACATCAGCGCGATTGTATGTATTAGCCAATGACAGCATCGGGTAGCGATGGCTCACCTGCGTAAACTCCACATTCAGATCACTTCCCACTCGCAACGACGGTGAATTGTCGTCATAGATTTCGGGATGTTTCTTTTCTAAGTCCATCAACAGATGCATCTTGTCATCAAACTCCTTGTCAGAAATAATGGGAGCACTTTTCACGTAGTACAAGTAATTGTGGCGGTGCAACTCCTCTCGGAGCTGAAGTATCTGTTCCTGCTCAGTCATAAAGGTTGTGTTTTATCGTGTCAAAATTACAACAAATTAAAATAATCGCAATAACTTTGCGTTATAAAAGCACTAGGTATAACTACACATTCTATACAACAAATGCGGATTGACATCATTACCGTTTTGCCAGAAATGCTGTTGCCCTTCACCACACAGTCCATTATCGGCAGGGCACAGGCGAAAAACTTGGCAGAAATACACATACACAACCTCAGAGACTACACTAAAGACAAACACAAACGGGTGGACGACTATCCGTTTGGCGGATTTGCTGGTATGGTGATGCAGTGTCAGCCCATCGACGACTGCATATCCGAACTGACTTCGCAGCGCCACTATGACGAGATTATATTCACCACCCCCGATGGCGAGCAGTTCAACCAACAGACTGCCAATGCCCTGTCGCTGAAGGAAAACATCATCATACTATGCGGTCACTACAAAGGCATTGACTACCGCATCAGGGAACATCTCATAACAAAGGAGATAAGCATAGGTGACTACGTGCTCACTGGAGGAGAACTCGCAGCAGCGGTCATCGCCGATGCCGTTGTGCGCATAGTGCCTGGTGTCATCAGCGATGATCAGAGCGCATTGTCAGATTCCTTCCAAGACAATCTCCTGGCTGCGCCTATCTACACGCGTCCTGCCGACTACAAGGGATGGAAAGTGCCCGAGATACTGCTCTCTGGCAACGAGGCAAAAATCAAAGAATGGGAATTCGACCAAGCCTTGAAACGAACACAAGAACTCAGACCCGACCTGCTCAATGAATAGATTTCTCATTCTCCTTGCCGCTGCCCTAATCATTAGCGCCCATTCCTTTTCACAGAACAAGATACAGCTGTCTGGAAGAGTGGTAGACGAATATGACTCCCCCGTTGAATTCGCTTCGATAATAGTCGAAAAACAGGGAGCATTCACCGTGACTGGAACAGAGGGAAAATACCATCTGTCGTGTACGCGGGCAGACTCCATTTTCATCACCTGCATGAAGATAGGCTACCGCACCCGTAAGTTCAAAATCTATGCACCACAGGGAGATTCCATGCGCTTCGACATGAAAATCTCCTCAAAGTCTATCATGTTGGGAGAAGCCGGCATCACGGCCATGCGCAAACAGACCGATCTCGTTCAGCGAATCAAGACGACGTACACAAAGCAGATGCCGTCGACCACAGGCAATGGAGTTGAAGAGATTATCGCTACTCAAATGGGAGTAAGTACACACAACGAGCTATCCTCACAATACAACGTGCGTGGTGGCAGCTTCGACGAAAACTGCGTATACCTCAACGGCGTGGAAGTCTTTCGTCCCCTGCTCATCCGTTCTGGGCAGCAAGAGGGTCTCTCCATCATCAACAGCAACATGGTGGCCGACATAGACTTCTCAGCCGGCGGATTCCCAGCACGCTATGGCGACAAGATGTCATCGGTTCTAGACATCACCTACAAGAAACCAGAACATTTTGAGGCATCGCTAGCCGGCAGCCTTATGGGAGGCGATGCTTATGTAGGCTTCGGCAACCAGAAATTCTCCATGATGAACGGACTGCGCTACAAGACCACCAAGCACCTGATGGGCACCACCGACACCGACGGGGAATATAACCCAAGATTCCTGGATTATCAGAATTACACCTCGTGGTCACCTACCAAGCACTGGACATTTGACTTCATCGGCAACATCTCTGACAACAAATACACATTCAAACCACGCGACCGGGAGACTTCGTTTGGCACCATGGATT
>CAVCAW010000055.1:0-9647 GCA_963600315.1 Bacteroidaceae bacterium
TTTGTACCGAGGTCTTGTATTATCTCACTTGGACATTCTAATCAACAAGTAGGTAATTTGAATGAAGCAGCAATACCTCTAAGGCAACTGACTTTTTTCATTCATATTGGTTCTCTTTATATTGATTGTGTATGGTATTTGTTATTCAAATTAAGCAAGAAGCCGTTCTTGAAATTCTACAATTGTGTCTATATTCCCGTCATCTTGAAGATTTGTTGAGCCGGGCTTCATGTAGGCAAAAAGTAGTAACTTTGCAGCCGGAAAGCAGCCTTGGGGCAAGATGTGAAAAAGATGCTGCGAATGTTTTCTATTATAGATATAATGATATAGGTAAGAATGAAGCAAGTCTGTGTTTTTGTGACTGTCACTTTGGGCGCTTTGACTGCGTTTGGTCCGTTCCTTACTGATTTCTATTTGCCTGCCATGCCAGAGTTGGCGGAATATTTCAGGACTTCGCCTTCAGCAGTGGGGGCATCGCTCACTATGTCGATGATAGGACTAGCAGGAGGGCAGATACTGATAGGGCCGTTGTCAGACAAGTATGGAAGGAAGTGCTTATTGGTGCTCTCGATGTTCTTGTTTTGCATCTCGTCAGTCTGTTGCATCTTCGCTCCGAGCATAGAGGCATTTAATTTGATGAGGCTGTTTCAGGGTGTTGCCGGTGCTGGTGGGTTAGTCCTTTCGAAAAGTATTGCGACGGACATGTTCACGGGCAAGTATTTGGCTAAGTTCCTGGCGCTGCTTGGCGCAATCAATGGCATAGCTCCCATAACGGCACCTATAATAGGCGGGGCGATGACAAACTTCACTTCGTGGAGGGGAATTTTCTGCTTGCTTTTGGCTATAGGCATAGTGCTCTTGTATTGCACCACTAGGATGAAGGAGACACTGCCAGTGCAGATGAGGATGAAAGGGTCGCTGCTGGCAGCCTACACTAAGCTGTTCAGCGTGTTTCGGAATCCGCTCTTCACTTTGAGCACGGTGGCGATGATGTGCGGGTTCTTCACGTTTTTTGCGTATATTTCTTCGTCGCCATTTGTCTTCCAAGACAAATATGGGCTTTCGGCCTTGGAGTATAGCGTCTGCTTCGGACTTAACGCTTTCTTCATTGCAGTAGGCGCTATGCTGTCGTCGAAGTTCCACCATTATAACACAGCGTTGAAATGGGGTGCGATACACTTCGCAATGGCTTCACTGTTGGTAGGTGTGGGGCAGTTCTTGGTAGTGCCGTTGCCTGTGCTGATGCTGGGCTATATATATATGATGACGGCGTTTGGCATGATGCAGCCTGTAAGCATGGCCATTGCCATGGACAGCGAACGCAAGAATGCCGGTTCGGCAAGCGCCATCTTCGGTGCGTCGAGTTTTGCAGCCGGAGCTATTGTTTCCCCCATTGTTACAATAGGCAATGTGATGTACACGTCGGCGATAGTAATCTTTGCTGGAGCCGTGTTGTGTCTGCTGTTTACCCTGCCGCTTTGCACTGTTGTGAAAAGGCAGCAAATGGGTCAACTGTGAGAATCACAACATGTGCATGATGTTGGCGGGAGGTAGTCCTTGCTTGTAAAGCTGAGCCATTGTGTCCATGTAGGGTGCAACGTGGCTGAAGAAGGTTTTGTAGCCCTCGCAGAGATAGTTGAGGCCGTATTCTCCGTCTTCAGACGTTAGGAAACGGTTGCGCGGGCACTCGCCATGGCAGGCAAATAGCCATTGGCACTGCTTGCACTGGCGTGGCAGTGAAAGCCTTTTGCGAGTGGAAAACGCATTTTGCTGTGAACCATACATGAGGCTAATGAGATTGTCGCTGCCGATATTCCCCAATTTGAATTCCGGAAAAACAAAATGGTCGCAACTGTAGACGTCGCCATTGGCCTCTATTATTCCTGCGTGACCGCACTCTTTGGCCAGCGAGCAGACACCTGGCGTCACACCGAGCCAGTTGGCCAGTGTGGCATCAAAAAGTTGAACAAAGACTTTGCCCACGTCGTGGTGCACCCACTCGTCGAATATCGTACAACAGAACTTGCCCCAAGATTCGGGTGTGACACTGAAGGTTTCTACCGGCATGTCGATTTCATCTGGTGTGCTCAAATGGCGTCCGTCTTCGTAGATGCAACTGCGCTCCACAACGGGGGTAAACTGCAGAAAGGTGCAGTTGATGCTCTTGAAAAAGTGGTAGAACTCCAAGGGTTGCTCTGCATTGAAACTGTTGACTGTTGCCATGGCATTCCACTCTACATCGTGGCACTGCAGCATGGCGATTCCCTCCATCACTTGCTTGAAGGACCCCTTGCCGTTGTGGTTCAACCTATAGTGGTTGTGCTGTGATTCTGTTCCGTCGATAGAGATGCCGACTAGCCAGTTGTTGTCGTATAGAAAGCTACACCACTCAGGAGTTAGCAGTGTTCCGTTGGTCTGCAAGCAGTTGTCTATGTGTTTTCCGTTGGCATACTTCCTTTGTAGCTCTTGTGCTTTTTTGTAGAAGGAAAGCGGACGGAGCAGCGGTTCGCCGCCGTGCCAGGTGAAGAGCACGTGGTCGGTGGTCTGCATGTTTATGTATTGCTCTACAAAGTTTTCGAGGGTCTGTGGGTTCATCTCGCTGATAGCAGAACCTTTGTAGAGTTGTGACTTTTCTGAATAATAGCAATAATGGCAAGCCAGGTTGCATTTAGCACTCGCCGGCTTTGCCATTATATAACATTCGCGTGCGAAAGAATAGGTATCTTTCTGCATTGCTTGTTCCTGCTTGCTCTGTTAAGATGCAGGTTAGTTGTCCTTTTCTATATCTTTGAAGTAGCGGTAAGTGCCGACTTTGATTTCTTCGCAAGCGGCTTCATCGCATACTATTATAGAGTGCTTGTGTGTCTGCAGGGCGCTGATAGTCCATGCCTGTGTGACGGGACCTTCAACTGCTGCCTGAAGTGCGCGTGCCTTGTTATGACCGTTAACAACGATAAGCACTTCTTTAGCATCGAGGACGGTGCCTACTCCTACTGTCAGGGCTGTCTTGGGCACGTTGTCGGTGTTGTTGTCAAAGAAACGGCTGTTGGCGATGATGGTGTCGGTAGTGAGCGACTTCATGCGTGTGCGGCTAGCCAGAGAGCTGAAAGGCTCGTTGAAGGCGATATGACCGTCAGGACCGATGCCGCCCATAAACAAGTCGATGCCGCCAGCCTTTACTATTGCCTCTTCGTATTGTGCGCATTCTGCTTCAAGATCAGCAGCATTGCCGTTGAGGATGTGTACGTTTTCCTTCTTGATGTCAATGTGGCTGAAGAAGTTGGTCCACATAAAGCTGTGGTAGCTTTCGGGGTGCTCTTCGGGCAGTCCTACATATTCGTCCATGTTGAAAGTGATGACGTTCTTGAAGGAAACCTTGCCTGCTTTGTAGAGTTCTATGAGGCCCTTGTATAGGCCGAGAGGTGAGGAACCTGTGGGACAACCCAACTTGAATGGCTTTTCGGGAGTTGGATTGGCTGCATTTATTCTTCCTGCTACATAGTTTGCCGCCCACTCGCTCAACTGTGCGTAATTGTCTTTGATTATAAGTCTCATGTTAGTACTTTAATTGTAGGTTTGTTATCGTACTACAAAGATAGTGCTTATTTTTTTATTGTGTCAATAAAAAGAAATCCTTTTTATTTTATTTTCCAATCCTCGCCGTTTTTTGTCAACTGGACAAGGATGTTCGCCGTTGTATTGTCAGAATATTTGATAGTCAGGTAGACATCTGCCTCGCTGTCGGCTACATTGTTCCGTTTGCATGCTATGCTTTTGATGCTGCCGTGTTGTGCTTGGTATTTAGCTCCCATTTCCTTGTAGCGCATGGCGATAAGGCTTTTGTAGCTTGCGGGAGCACTATCAACGGCTAGCGTCAGACTGGCTGCTTTGTCATAGTCACCATCGTGTATGGCTCTAATGAACGATTCTGCCACTGGGAGAGGGGAGGGTGGCTCTGAGCTGCAGCTGTGTGTCAACAGCAGCCCAAAGCTAATCAGGGCTATTGAGATAGTGTGGTTAATCAATCTCATGGTTTTCAAACTCGTGACGTGATTATTTCTGTCGGATGTAGATGCGTATGGGCGTTCCTGTGAAATCCCAGTTGCTCCTGATTTTGTTTTCGAGGAAACGCAAATATGGCTCTTTGATGTACTGTGGTAGGTTGGCGTAGAAAATAAATGTAGGTATCTTTGTGTCGGGAACCTGCGAACAATACTTTATCTTGATATATTTGCCCTTTATTGATGGTGGTGGGTAGGCCTCTATTATCGGAAGCATCGTTTCGTTGAGCTTCGATGTGGAGATTTTCCTCTTCCTGTTTATGTAAGCGTCTTTGGCTTGCTCCAGGACTCTGAAAATGTGTTGTTGGGTCAGAGCGGATCCGAATACAATCTTGAAGTCTGACCACGGAGCCATTCTCTGACGTATGGCGTCCTCAAACGCTTTGATAGTGGTGTTGTTTTTCTCCTCAACAGCATCCCATTTGTTGACGAAGACAACCATGCTCTTCAGATTCTTCTGTATAATCTGGAAGATGTTCATGTCCTGGGCTTCTATGCCGCGTTCGGCATCGATGAGCAAGATGCACACGTCGCTGTTTTCAATGGCTCTAATGGAGCGCATCACGGAATAGAATTCCAAGTCTTCATTGACCTTGTTCTTCTTTCTTATGCCCGCAGTGTCAACGAGATAGAAATCAAATCCGAATTTGTTGTAGCGCGTGTGGATTGAGTCGCGGGTTGTGCCGGCTATGTTGGTGACGATATTGCGGTCTTCGCCTATAAAGGCATTGGTGAGGCTGCTCTTTCCCACGTTAGGTCTGCCCACTATGGCGAAATGCGGAAGTTCTTCGTCAAGTTCGCTGTTGTCGGTATTGCTGAATTTGCCGACAATGGCATCAAGCAAGTCGCCAGTGCCGCTACCGGTAAGGGCGGATATGCAGAATGGTTCACCTAGTCCTAATCCATAGAATTCGGCGGCATCATAACGCAGTTCGTTGGAGTCGGTCTTGTTGGAAACAACGATTACGGGTTTCTTCGACTGGCGGCGGAGTATGTCAGCCACCTCGCTGTCTAGATCGGTGACTCCATTCTTTACGTCTACCACAAACAAGATTACATCGGCTTCTTCAGTTGCGATAGAAACTTGTTTCCTTATTTCGTCTTCAAATATATCGTCGGTCTTTATTATCCAGCCGCCAGTGTCAACGACCGAAAAACAATGGCCGCACCATTCCGTCTTGCCATATTGGCGGTCGCGCGTGGTGCCCGCCACGTCGCTGACAATAGCTTGACGGCTTTGTGTCAATCTGTTGAACAAGGTGGACTTGCCTACATTGGGGCGTCCTACGATTGCTACTAAATTTCCCATTGCGTCTGTGTGTTATGTTATTGGTTATACCCGAAGCGTGTGAGTTCGCGTGAGGAATTTCTCCAGTTTTTGTCTACGTTAACGAAGATGCGTATAAAAACTTTCTTGTCAAGAAATTTCTCCAATGACTTTCTAGCCTCTGCTGATACCTTTTTTAGGGCGAAACCGCCTTTGCCTATGATTATTCCTTTTTGGCTCTCACGGTCCACGTTAATGGTGGCGTGAATCTTGACGAGGTCATTCGACTCTTTGTATTCGTTGACCACCACCTCAACGCTATACGGAATCTCCTTGTCGTAGTATAGGAGTATTTTTTCGCGTATTATCTCTGACACGAAGAATCTCATAGGTTTGTCCGTCAACTGGTCTTTGTCGAAATAAGGCGGTGATTCGGGCAGGAGATCTTCAATGCGCTTTAGCACGTTGTCTATGTTGAATTTCAGCTTTGCCGATACAGGAAATATCTCACATCCAGGAATAAGTTTCTCCCATGTGTCTACCAGCTCGTTGAGTTTGTTTTGGTCGATGAGGTCAATCTTGTTTATCAGCACCAATTTGGGCGTAGCCTCCAATTTGTTGATGGCTTCTATGAAGTCGGAGTTTTTTCCGACCGTTTCAATGCTGTCGGTGACGTAGAGGAGAACGTCCACGTCGGTCAGAGCGCTGTTGCTGAATGACCGCATGGATTCTTGCAACTTATAGTTGGGCTTCAGCACTCCTGGAGTGTCCGAGAAGACAATCTGGTAGTTTGGCTGGTTTACTATGCCCATTATGCGGTGGCGAGTCGTCTGTGACTTGAATGTCGCTATGCTGATTCTCTCCCCGACAAAGATGTTCATGAGTGTGGATTTTCCCACGTTGGGATTACCGACGATGTTGACGAATCCAGATTTGTGTGCCATGGGGTAGGGGTTGTTGTAGATGTAGCTTGAATATTTTGTGCGGAGTTACGGCTTTATGCCGATGGCAGTGGTTTCACTGCAGATTGTTGGGGTTATTCTAAAAGAAAAACGCACCGTAATTTTGAAATGGCGATGCGTTTTCCGTATTGCGTGGCTGGCTGCCGAAAAGATTTAGAAAACCTTACTGGCTGTCGTTGTTATTTGTTTCCTCGTCTTTTAGCGTACCAATCTTCGCGGCTGATTGTGCCTTCTTTGTAGAATTCTGCTGGACTGTCGGCAAACTTGCTGCCGTCGTAGCCCCAAATCATGTAGCTAGCTCCCCAAGTGAATCCTGCGCCGAAAGCCGTGAAGATGAGTTTGTCTCCCTTCTTGAGTTTAGGCTCATACTCCCATAAGCAGAGGGGCAACGTACCGCCCGAAGTGTTGGCCATATGGTCGATGTTAATCATCACGTGGTCTTCGTTGACACCAATGCGTCTGGCCACAGCACTCTCTATTCTGACGTTGGCCTGATGGGGAACCACCCATGCTATGTCCTCATTGGTGAGGTTGTTGCGCTTGGCTATGGTCTCCACTGCGTTGCTCATATTGGTAACAGCATGTTTGAATACTGTACGACCTTCTTGATATACGAAGTGTAGGCGCTGGTCAACAGTCTCGTGGCTTGGCATGCAGGCTGAGCCACCTGCTGCCATGTGCAGGTTCTCATATCCCTTGCCGTCTACGCGAAGATAGCTGTCCATGAGTCCGTAGTTCTCTTCTGTGGCTTCCATCATGACGCATGCAGCACCATCGCCGAAGATGGGGCATGTGTTGCGGTCTTCATAGTTTGTCATGGAAGACATATGGTCGCCGCCGCAGACGATGATTCTCTTGTAGCGCCCGCTGCGAATTAGGCTTGCACCTTGTTCCATGGCATACAGGAAGCCAGCGCAAGCCGCTTCGAGGTCAAAGCCGTAGGCATTGCGCAGTCCGATGTTGCCGATTACCAATGATGCTGTAGACGGAAAGTGGTAGTCTGGAGTGGTTGTGGCAACAATCACAGCTTCGATAGAGTCGGGGTCTGCCTTGGTCTTGTCGAGTAGTTGTCTGACAGCCTTGGTCATCATGTATGAAGTGCCGGCACCTTCCTCTGGTTTGAGGATGTGTCGCGTCTTCACACCGATGCGTTCCATTATCCACTCATCGCTGGTGTCTACGATGTGCGACATCTCGTCATTGTCGAGGATGTAGGTAGGTACCCAACCCCCGACACCGGTAATGACAGCGTTGATGTTTCCCATGTCGGTAAAATTAAAGAATGGCGTTTGCCGATTATTCTGCTACTTCTTTGGCGATGGCTACCTTGCCTCTGTAGTATCCGCACGAAGGGCATACTGTGTGGTAAACATAGAGTTCACCGCAGTTGGAGCAGACGGCAAGCGTAGGGGCAACAGCCTTATCATGAGTTCTTCTCTTGAGGGTTCTTGTCTTTGATTGTCTTCTTTTAGGATGTGCCATTTTTGTGTTATTTTAATTGTTTGTTTTTCGTTATGTGTGGTTAGTTCTCTTCGTTGAGAGCCTGTACCATATATTTGCCGAGCGTGTCGAGCATTTCTTTGTTGCACTGCCCCTCTGGGTGGCAATGGGTGATTGGTATCGCCAGGACAATGAAGTCGTAGATGAATGGCCACAAGCTTATCTTCGCCACATCATCGCTTACCATCACGGTATCTCCAGCATCTTCGTCGTGGTCAGCAAACTGGATTTTTAGTGTCTCCGTCTTGTCGATGCTTACCTCCATGTCGTCCAGGCAGCGGTCGCATTCCACGATGACCGTCCCCTTTATGTCAAAAGTGATATTGTAGCCTGCCGAATTGCGCACTGCAGTCACCTTGACTGCGCAATCTCCGCCTTTCACCATGCTGTTGTCCACTGACTGGAACATACCGCTGTCTATGGTGTAATCAAGAGTCTGCGCTGATGCACAATTAGTCCTTAAATCTAGGTAGATAGACATGTCCTCACTCTTTTGAACGGCAAAGTTAGTGTTTTTTTGTTGAATAAAGACATTTGCGGGATAGAAAATGGTTTCTTTCACGAATTAAGTCAACCTTTGTGCGATGTAGCTTCGGCTTGGTGTGCTTAGATGTTAGTCTTTTCTTAGTTCAATGCGAAATGTGGTTCCCACGCCAAGTTCTGAGCTCTTGACGAAGATCTTGCCTTTGTGATATTTTTCGACAATGCGTTTGGCGAGCGATAGCCCCAGTCCCCACCCGCGCTTCTTGGTCGTATAGCCAGGGTCAAAGATTGATTTGAACTTGTTTTTGGCTATGCCTTTGCCCGTGTCGCTTATCTCTATGGTGAAGTGGCTGACTTCTTCTCTTGCGCTTATGTTGATTGAGCCTCGTCCTTCTGTGGCATCCATGGCATTCTTGCAGATGTTTTCTATCACCCACTCAAACAGCGGAGCGTTCATCTTTATCTGAATGTCCTTTTCGGGTAAATCGCAGATGATTTTGATTTTGTTTGAGGAGCGCGGTTTTAGATAGTTGACCACGTGCCATATCACCTCGTTGATGCTTTCGGGCTTCAGTTCGGGTCGCGACCCTATTTTGGAGAACCGTTCGGCTATGAGGTTGAGTCGGTCTACGTCTTTGCCAAATTCGGGTATGACGGGGTCCTCGGGGTAGGTTTCGCACATTATTTCCACCCATGCCATGAGCGACGAGATTGGCGTGCCGAGTTGGTGTGCTGTTTCTTTCGTCAGTCCCACCCATACTCTGTTTTGCTCAGCTCGTTGCGAGCTGACAATCACGAAGATTATGATGATGGCGAAGAGGGTGAGAATGCTAATTTGAATATAGGGATATACCGATAGTTGCTTCAGCACCAGAGGGTCGTCATAGAGAATCTCCATATAGGCTTGCTGGAGGGTGTCGGAGTTTGATTCGGATCCATAGGATATCTTTATGGAGTAGCCATCGCGCCTCATATGGCGTGATTCTTTGTTTATTTTGTCAAGAGAGTCATTGGGCGATAGGCCCGAAAAGTCTATATTGCGGGTGGTCTCGACTTTGCCGTTCTCGTCAAGCACCATTACTGGTATGGTATTGTTGGTGTCGAGCACCTTGAGCACGAGGTTGAGGTCAGTGTTTTCGTCTGCATTGTTGAGTGCGTGCATGGCTTCTGCCCAAATGCCCATCTTGTCGTTGGCATCTCTCTCAAGACTCTTTACCAAGAAGTGGGAGTAGACAAGTGATATGCCCGCTATTATCACGGCGGCTGCTATCAGGATATACTTTATCTCTTTGGTGTTGTTTATCCAGCTCATACCTTTATATAACGCAGCGATTGCCAAGATATTGTTTCGGATGCTCAAGACTTTTCCGAACT
>CAVCAW010000056.1:0-11476 GCA_963600315.1 Bacteroidaceae bacterium
TAACACTACACTTCACAACAAAACCGCCGACGCATGATAATTTTCGGAAAAATGAGAAAAACTTGGGAAAACAATGAAATTTCGGCCGAAACGGATATCTGTTTCCGCGAGAATTGATGTCCGCTTCCACCGAAACAGATTTCGATTTCCGCCGAAATCCAATGAAGACGACAAACGTTTTAAAAAAACGACGGGGACTATCGCAGCATGGTGCGAAAATTTTGCGGTACAAAGGAGCTTGGCGTGGTGTCATTGGGCTTAACGAGCATTGCTTGTCTTTGCGTAAAGATGACATTACTATATAATAAAAAAGGCAAAGGTCCCGTCTGCTTTTATAGACGGAACCTTTGCCTTTTTTATATTGTATTGGGGGTTTCTTGCGCAGATTGCGGAGCGTTGGCATCAGGAGTTCATGCCCAAAAGGAACTCTTCGTTGTTTTTTGTCTTCTCCATCAGATTGCGTATTACGTTCATGGACTCCATGGAGGTCATTTCGGCGATATGGTTGCGGAGCACCCACATGCGGTCGAGGGTCATCTTGTTGTGAAGCAGGTCGTCGCGTCGTGTTGACGATGCTACGCAGTTGACGGCGGGGAAGATGCGCTTGTTGCTCAGGTTGCGGTCGAGCTGCAGCTCCATGTTGCCAGTACCCTTGAACTCTTCGAAGATTACTTCGTCCATCTTGCTGCCGGTATCGATGAGGGCTGTGGCTATGATGGTCAGCGAACCGCCACCCTCGATGTTGCGTGCCGCTCCGAAGAAGCGTTTGGGCTTCTGAAGGGCGTTGGCATCGACACCGCCGGTAAGGATTTTGCCGCTTGCGGGAGCGACTGTATTATATGCACGTGCCAGGCGTGTGATGGAGTCAAGGAATATTACTACGTCGTGACCGCACTCTACCATACGTTTGGCTTTCTCCAATACGATGCCCGCAATTTTCACGTGATTGGAAGCGGGTTCGTCGAATGTTGAGGCTATGACTTCGGCATTGACGGTGCGCGCCATATCGGTGACTTCCTCGGGGCGCTCATCGATGAGCAGCATCATGAGATAGGCTTCGGGGTGATTGGCGGCAATGGCGTTGGCGATGGCTTTCATGAGCATCGTCTTACCGGTTTTGGGCTGCGCCACGAGCAATGCGCGTTGCCCCTTGCCTATTGGTGCGAAAAGGTCTACTATGCGAGCAGACAGGCTGTCGGAGCCGTCACCTTTGCAGAGGCGGAATTTCTCATTGGGGAAAAGCGGTGTAAGGTGTTCAAATGACAGGCGGTCGCGCACTTGGTCGGGTGTAAGCCCGTTGATACGCAGCACCTTGGCGAGAGGAAAATATTTCTCGTTTTCACGTGGCATCCTGACGCTGCACTCTACGACATCGCCCATCTTGAGGCCATAGTTCTTTATCTGCTGGTTTGAGACGTAGATATCATCGGGCGACGGCAGATAGTTATAGTCAGCCGAGCGCAGGAAGGCTTGTCCTTCGGAGGTGGTGTCTAGCACGCCGCAGGTAACAATTGAGTCACCGAAGTCATAGGGCTGAGTATAGCCTCGCGATGTATCGGGGGTCTTGGCGGTAGCACGGGCTTGGGCTGTGGCAGAGTCTTTCTTGGACGAAACGGTTTCTGCGACAGGAAGTTCTTCTTCTGCAGTTTTGCCTGCCGACAGGTCAAAGGTGTTGTCCTCTACTTCTACCGGCGGTAAATCTTGTATGATAATAAAGTCTTTTTCGGGCTCGGCAGCAATTGGAGTTGATTCGCCAGTGGTAGTGGCGATAGCAGGAGCTGGTTCAGCAGCAGAAATTTCTGCTGGGGTTTCCTCTTTCTCTTCTGTCGCAGACGTCGCCGAAACTTCAGTAGCAGCCTTGCGCACACGTTTGCGTGGTTTGGGGGCAGGCTCGGCTGCTGTAGATTCCGCAGGTGTTTGGGATTCTGGGGCAGGCGACACTGTTTCAGCAACGACGGTGTCAGTTGCGGGTTCTTCTGTCTTGCGACGCCGTGTACTGCGTTTCTTGGCGGGTGCTTCTGGAGCCTCTGCTGTCGCACTCTTACTGGCAGCTTTAGTTGACGGTTTCTTTTCGACCGCTTCGGTACTTTTGGCAGCCTGACGTGTTTTCTTCGGTTTAGGCGATGGTTTCTGCGACCCAGCAACCGCCTGCTCGTCTATTATCATATATGCTATTTCTTGCAGCGAATCTGATGCTTTCACGGCAATGCCCATAGTTTGAGCTACAGAGCGTATCTCATCGCCGGACATGGCGAGAAGCTCGTCCAATTTGTAGTTTGGCATATTAAATGAGGGGAAAATTGGGAAGTGACTATCCCTTGTCAAAAGGAACGTCGGCCACTTCGAGTCATCTTTTGTTATTTGTGTTTTGTGGATAATTGCAAGGCCTGCCCTTACTCTATCAGTAGTCACAAAGACTCTTGTGTTCACAAGCTTTGCGACAGCACAGTCTTGAAATCGGCAGCAAAAGTAATTGTTTCAATATATGTGACCAAATTTTAGGCGATAATAATTGGGTTTTGTCTGAAAAGAGAAATAAAAACACTATTTTTGCAGAACATTTTTTCATTTTTTTAATGCGAGCATGAAACAAAGCAGTTTTGCAAGTTTGCTTTCAGACACAGTCGAAAAACTCTCCGACTATTCCTCTGCAGAAAAGAGGGGGTTCGTTTATGAATATACCGACAGTGACTCTATTCCGTCAGGCAAAGTTTTGGAAGAAGTGGTGGACCTTTGCCGCTCAGTGTTTTTCCCGGGGTTCTACGGGCGTTCATGCATCAATTCAGACACTTTGAAATACAATATGGGTGTTGCCGTAGAGCGGCTTTACATGCTGCTCAAGCAACAGGTGGCTGCAGGCATGAACCTCAACCGCAATGGAGAGAAGCACAGCCGCACAGACATCAAGAGGCACGCTGGAATCGTAGCCCAAAAGACCATAGCCATGCTTCCCGATATCAAAAACACGCTGATAACCGACGTTGTGGCAGCCTATAAGGGCGACCCTGCCGCCACCAACTACAGCGAGGTAATTAGTTGTTATCCGGTAATCAAGGCTCTGACCAACTACCGACTGGCACACGCTCTCCATGAGCTTGGCGTACCTCTTGTGCCACGCATGCTCACAGAGATAGCCCACAGTGAGACTGGCATCGACATTCACCCAGGAGCACAGATAGGCAACTATTTCACCATTGACCACGGCACGGGCGTCGTCATCGGTGCCACGTGTATCATCGGCAACAATGTGAAACTATATCAAGGTGTGACCCTCGGCGCCAAGAGTTTCCCCTTGGGCGACGACGGTCTGCCCATCAAAGGTGTGCCTCGCCACCCCATCATCGAAGACGACGTGGTGGTCTATTCCAACGCCACCATCTTGGGACGTATCACCATAGGTCGCGGTGCTGTGATTGGCGGCAATATATGGGTAACCGAAGACGTGGCTCCCGGAGCGCACCTTAGACAGAACAGGAGTATTAACTAAACACAGAATATTTATTTTTCCCCTTTTTCCATAAGTTCAAACAATGGAACAATTTAGAATGGTAGCCAAGACCCTCCAGGGCCTGGAGGACGTGTTGGCTGTAGAATTAGAAGCGCTTGGAGCCAAGGATATTGCCAAGGGTCTGCGCATGGTGTCGTTTACAGGCGACAAAGAGATGATGTACAAGGCCAACTTCTGCCTGCGCACGGCATTGAGAATACTCAAGCCCATCAAGACTTTCACCGCCAATGATGCCGACGATGTATATCAGGCTGTAAGACAAATTGAATGGAGCGACCACCTCGACCTAAAGACCTCGTTCGCCGTGGACTCTGTGGTATACTCTGAAGATTTCAAACATTCAAAATTTGTAGCTTACAAGGTTAAGGATGCCATCGTAGACTACTTCCGTGACAAGACCAGCCAACGTCCAAATATCAGCATCACCAATCCCGACATTAGGCTTAACATACATATCAGCGGCAACGACTGCACCCTGTCGCTCGACTCATCGGGTGACAGCCTGCACAAACGTGGCTACAAGGTCGCCACGGTGGAGAGCCCCATCAACGAGGTGCTTGCCGCCGGCATGATAATGATGACTGGCTGGAACGGCGAGTGCAACTTCATTGACCCGATGTGTGGGTCGGGCACGATAGCCATCGAGGCGGCACTGATAGCTCGCAATATTTACCCTGGCATTTTTCACACCGCAAAATACGCTTTTGAAAACTGGAAGGACTTTGACGCCGAACTCATGGAGCAGATCTACAACGACGACTCACAAGAGAGGGCATTTGAGCACAAAATATATGCCAGCGACATCGACGTGGTGGCTGTAAATGCTACCACTGCCAATGCTCGCGCTGCCGGAGTGAGCGACATTGTTGAGGTTGTCAAGAAGCCCGTTCAGCAATTCACCAAGCCGAACCAAAAAGCCATAATGGTGACCAATCCGCCTTATGGAGAGAGGCTAACTTCGCCCGATTTAGCTGGGCTCTATCGCACCATTGGCGAAAAACTCAAGCATCAGTTCTCAGGAAACGATGCATGGATTATCAGTTACAAGAAAGAGATTTTCGACTGCATTGGTCTCAAGCCCAGCGTCAGCATTCCGCTCTATAACGGCTCGCTCAACTGCGAATTTCGCAAGTACCAAATCTTTGATGGAGCCATGAAGGAATTCCGGTCAGAGGGAGGCCACATAAAAAGCGAAGAAGACCTTGCAAAAATGAGAAACAAGAAAAGTCTCCGCCCACACCGCGACAATTTCAAGCCAGACTTTGACGAGGCTGGAAGCGAAGACAGCGACATACCGGCATATCTTATAAAACGGCACCGCAATTTCCTCGCTTCACAGAAGGGTCGCGATTTGTCAGGCGAACGGAGACACTTTGAAAACGATGGCGACACCACCTCCTTCGGGCGCGACAAGCGCCGCAATGGCCAAAAACGAGACAATCGGAAGGCGGCTCCGCAGAAGAACCGCTCACCTTGGGCAAAGAAGGATAACTACAGGAAAGGAAAAGATGAATAAGGTATTACTGACGTTGGTCCTTGTACTTACGTCTTTGTGCAATAGTATCACCATGGTGGCACAACAAAAGCTTTTCACCCACGACGACCTGCAACCTGGAGGCAAGACCTACAGCACCATGATTCCGCAGAAAACGGGCGCAAAATGGTGGGGAAACACTCTGGTCAAGATAACCAAAGACGAGTGTGGCACATGCAGCTTCAAGTTGCGAGCCACCACGGGCACCATCCCCGCCAAACTCGAATGCGCAAAGACTCTGTTTACTCTCAGCGAAATCAACAGCATCTTGACTAGCGGAAACCTTGATGCGCTCGAAACTCTGGAGGGGATACAATTTCCCTATGCCGATCAGCCAGCAGCCCTATTTGTCACCGCCACCAAGCGCATCCTCGTCAATTGGGAACTAAAAGAAATTGCGTGGAGCCAACCTCGCGAGAAAAACAGCGTAGTTGAAGACTGGAACAGCCAGTCGCGCAATCTCGCATTTGTCAAGAACGACAACCTCTATGTCACCAATGCCCGTGGGGAAGAGAGACAAATGTCGCACGATGGCAACCACGATATAGTCTATGGCCAAAGCGTACACCGCAACGAGTGGGGCATAAGCAAGGGCACCTTTTGGAGTCCCGACGGAACAAGACTCGCCTACTACCGCATGGACCAGTCGATGGTTACCGACTATCCGCAGGTAGACATCAGCCACCGCATCGCAAAGCATGAACCCGACAAATACCCCATGGCGGGCATGGCGAGCCACGAAGTAAGCATCGCTGTCTATAACACGGAGAACGGCCAAACCATTTGGCTTGAACTGGGTGAGAAGAAAGACCATTATTTTTCAGGCATAACGTGGTCACCTGACAACAAGACCGTTTACGTAACCATCATCAACCGTGACCAAAACCACGATGAGACATGGGGATTCTCTGCCGAGACAGGTCGTCGGCTCAACAAGGTCTACGAAGAAAGCCACGAGAAATACGTACACCCTCAACACTCCTTGCTTTTCCTTCCTTGGGACAACAACAAATTCCTCTATCAGACAGAGAACCAAGGCTACGACCACATATTCCTCATTGACACCGAAGGCAACAATCTCGGCGATTTGACACCGGGCAACTACGTAGTGACCTCCGTGTTGGGTTTCTGTCCCAAATCGCACAACGTAATTGTAACCACAACCGAAAAACACGCACTACAACACAACATCTACGCCATCAACATAGATACGGGCAAGCGACAATTGCTTGACAACGGCAAGGGAGTACACGATGGCACACTGTCTGCCGACGGCTCCCTGGTGTTTGACTCATGGTCTTCGCCTGAAGTAAAGAGACAGTATGACGTGGTGTCGACATTAGGAAAAGGCCAAGCCGGCATCTTCCGCCCCAACGACCCTTGGGAAGGCTATGCCGTGCCCAACATCACGAGTGGAAGCCTCAAGGCAGCCGATGGAGCGACTGACCTCTACTATCGCATGGTCACCCCGCCCGACTTTGACCCCAACAAGAAATATCCTGCCATTGTATATCTGTATGGCGGTCCGATGACACGACTTGTAGACGCCTCGTGGGGTTACAACTATCGGGGTTGGGAAATCTACATGGCCCAACGAGGCTACGTAATGTTCATAATGGACAGCCGCGGCAGCAGCGAGCGCGGACTTGACTTCGAAAATGTGACCTACCGCCACTTGGGCGAGGTGGAGATGGCCGACCAAATATGCGGAGTGAACTTCTTGAAAAGTCTGCCCTACATCGACAGCACGCGCCTCGGCGTACACGGTTGGAGCTTCGGCGGATTTATGACCACCAATCTCATGCTGTCATATCCCGACGTTTTCAAAGCCGCCGTAGCAGGCGGACCAGTCATCGACTGGAGCCTTTACGAGGTGATGTATGGCGAGCGCTACATGAGCACACCGCAGAAGAACCCCGAAGGATACAAGAACAACAACCTGTGTCTCAAAGCCGGCAACCTCAAAGGCCGTCTCAAGATTATCTTCGGCTACAACGATCCCGTGTGCGTTCCACAACACACATTGTCGTTTGCACGAGCATGCGCCGACGCCGGCACACAGATTGACCTCTTCACCTACCCCAATGCCGTACACAACATGACGGGACACGACCGCATACACCTGTACGAGCAAATCACACGCTATTTTGACGATTTTCTGAAATAAACACAACACATAACTACACACAGAGACATGAATATCTTATTGCTTGGAAGCGGCGGGCGTGAGCATGCCCTGGCATGGAAAATATCGCAAAGCGCCAAGACCGACAAACTGTTTATTGCGCCCGGCAATGCCGGCACCGCATCAGTAGGGCAAAACGTGCCCCTTAAAGAACTCGACTTTGAAGGCATTGCCAAGTTCACCCTCGACAACGACATCAAAATGATTGTAGTGGGTCCCGAAGTACCCTTGGTTGAAGGCATCGCCGACTATTTTCATCAGCAGCCACAGCTCAAGGACATTGCCATAATAGGCCCGTCTAAAGCCGGAGCCAAACTCGAAGGGTCAAAAGACTTCGCCAAAGCCTTCATGATGCGCCACAACATACCAACGGCAGCCTACCAAACATTCAACGGAACACAACTCGCCGAAGCCAAAGACTTCCTCAAGACACTACACCCACCCTACGTGCTCAAAGCCGACGGCCTCTGCGCCGGCAAAGGAGTCATCATAGTCGAGAACCTCAAAGATGCCATCGACGAACTTGAGGACATGTTTGGAGGCAAGTTCGGCACAGCATCAGCCAAAGTGGTAATCGAAGAATTCCTCGAAGGCATCGAGTGCTCCGTATTTGCACTGACCGACGGCAAGCACTACCAAATCCTCCCCGAAGCCAAGGACTACAAGCGCATCGGCGAATACGACACAGGGCTCAACACCGGCGGAATGGGCAGCGTGTCACCAGTGCCGTTTGCCGACCAAGAGTGGATGCAAAAAGTCGAAGACCAGATTGTGCGCCCCACAGTAGAAGGACTCGCCCAAGAAGGCATCGACTACAAAGGCTTCATCTTCTTCGGACTCATCAACTGCGACGGACAACCCAAAGTGATTGAATACAACTGCCGCATGGGCGACCCCGAAACAGAAACCGTGATGCCACGCCTCAAGACAGACATCGTGGAACTGTTTGAAGGAGTAGCCAACGGCAACCTCAACGAATATACCATAGAGCACGACCCCCGCGCAGCAGTCTGCGTGATGCTCGTCAGTGGCGGATATCCACAAGACTACAAGAAAGGCTACGAGATTACAGGCACCGACTCCGTCAACGACAGCATCCTGTTTCACGCAGGAACCACCACCAAAGACGACAAACTCGTCACCAACGGCGGACGCGTCATCGCCATCACCTCCTATGGCAAAGACAAAGACGAAGCCCTCGAGAAATCCATGACAGTTGCCAAAACCGTCAATTTCACCGACAAATACTACCGTCGTGACATCGGCAAAGATCTCTAGTTAGCAGCGCAACACAGAGGCTATACCCTGCCTCAAAAAAAGAAGAGAGGTCGCATCGTAGAAGATTACGGATGCGACCTCTCTTCTTATTATCAGCATTTCGAGTTATTGTCGGCATTTCGAGAGTCAACAACCACACACCTGGCCACTTCGCAGAGCCTCCCCACCAGGCTTTCAATTGAGCCAACCCATGCGTTTCCACCGAAATGGTTGTCAATTTCCGCCGAAATCGATATCAATTTCGGCGGAAACAGAATTACGTTTCCCCCGAAATTTCCCCGTCAACTCAACCACTATTTTTGTCTACTCATGTCAAAATGATACAAGAATTTATAGAAACAAAAAAAAGAGGTTGTGCTTATTTTTTCACACAACCTCAATTCATTATGATGTTTTCTGAAGTAATCGGTTCTCCCATAAACCTCGCCGCTGTAGCATCAAATTTATCGGGGGATTCAGTGGTGAGGCACGTCAGTTTGCCGTTGCGCGTCAGACGAGCTTCCACATCCGGGTGCCTTTCAAGATATTGCGATAGGCTTGCAGCTACATATTCGCCCTGAGAAACAATCTGCACTCCAGGTGGTGTATACAGTCTGATTTTCTTGATTAGCAGAGGGTAATGCGTACACGCCAATACCAATGTGTCAATCAGGGGGTCTCGCTGCAGGATTTGATTTATCCGCAACTTGACAAAATAGTCAACACCCTCTGAGTCATACTCAAAGTTTTCTACCAGCGGCACCCACATCGGGCAGTCCTGCCCAGTGACAGTGATGTCAGGAAATAGCTTCTGTATTTCCAGGTCATAAGATTTCGAAAGTATTGTGCCTGTTGTGGCAAGAATGCCCACGTGTCGCGACTTGGTTATGCCGCCGATTACCTCTGCCGTAGGACGTATGACTCCCAGCACTCTCCGCGAAGGGTCTAGCTGGGGAAGGTCATTTTGCTGTATGGTTCGCAAAGCCTTTGCCGATGCCGTGTTGCAAGCAAGGATTACCAGATGACAGCCGCGCTCAAAAAGAGTCGTTACTGCTTGCTTGGTATAGCGATAAACCACATCAAAAGAACGGGTTCCGTAAGGTGCTCTTGCATTGTCGCCAAGATAGAGATAATCATAGGCGGGCAGAGCAGCACGCAGTTTGCGCAACACAGTAAGCCCCCCGTATCCAGAGTCAAAGACCCCTATCGGTCCTGGTGATTGCGGCAGTTGCATAACAAGGTTTTTAAGGACAGGGTAACAGAGCGGTACTTATTTTATTTCTAAAGTTTCGGTCGTGTCAATAGTTTCAGACACAGGATTGGCTATGGTCTCAGCAGGCGGAAGTTGTTTGCCCTCCAGCACAAGTTCCACAAGACTTGTGATATCCATGCCCTCAGCGGGATTGATATAAGGATAGGCATTGGCATCAGTATTAGCCACAAAAGCCAGCTTACGCTCTTTGGCCACCACTGCAATCGCCTTATTGAGTTTATCCCTCAGCGGCTTGAGCAATTCTGTCTCCGCATTCTGCAAGAGTTTTAAAGCTTCTTTGCGGAAAGCTACACCCTGCTCCATCGCCACTTGAAGCTCCTTCTGTCTTTTGAGCATTATCTCTTCCGGAAAAGTCTTTTGTCCCTGAATGTATTCAGCATACATCTTGAAGAACTTGTCTTCGTTGTACTCTGCTTCTTTGTTGTACTGCTCGCGTATGTTGGAGATACGTTCTTGGGCTGTGGCATAGTCCGCCATGCCATGCAAGACCTTGTCGTAGCTGATGTAGCCGAAAGAAATTTTTTGCGCCATAGAACCGATGCTGCACACAATGGTCAAAACAACAGCGACCAGCGCAGACGTAGCAACAGATTTCATATTGTGATACATTTAGAGTTATACGGGAATGAGACTATGCGTAGGCAAATATAGCGTTTTATTTTCAGTGCGAGACTATTCGCCGCCGAATTTCGCACTTATCGCCTTCGCCGTAGCTTCAAACTCTTCTTGGGTAAGGGTGATATGTTTACCAGAAAACAACTCTCCCTCGTTGTCTATCGGCACAAGGTGAATATGAGCGTGGTCAACCTCCAGCCCTATCACCGCTTGGGCAACCTTGCGGCAGGGGAAGGCTTTCTTTATAGCCTTGGCCACTTGCTTTGCAAAAACTTGCATGTGGGCTATCTCGTCGTCATTCAGGTCAAAGAAATAGTCCACCTCGCGCTTAGGCACTACAAGCGTATGCCCCTGGCGAATTGGGTTAATGTCAAGAAATGCGTAGAACTCATCATTTTCTGCGCATTTATAGCTAGGTATCTCACCTTTGATTATGCGAGAGAACAGTGTCGGCATGATGTCTGGGGATTTTAGTCTTGTTTATACTGATTTTGAAAAGCGTCCGTCCTGCACTAGATTGAGATATTGAGAATCTCCAGTTCTATCTCGCCTCGGGGAATCTGTATCTTCACCTTGTCGCCTACTTTCTTGCCGAGCAGCCCCTGGGCTATTGGCGTTGTAGACGAGATTTTGCCTTCCTTGAGGTTAGCCTCCGACTCGCTCACGATGGTATATTTCATCTTTGTGCCCAGCTTGGTGTTCTTCATCTCTACGGTAGACAATATTTGCACAGTCTCATTGCTGAGTTTTGAAGGGTCTATGATTTTAGCCTCGGCAAGAGCGGACTTAATCTTGTTGATCTTCATTTCCAACATAGCCTGCGCTTCCTTGGCAGCGTCATATTCAGAGTTTTCAGACAAGTCTCCCTTGTCGCGTGCTTCAGCGATTGCCGCAGATGCAGCGGGACGCTCGATTTGTTCCATGTGTTTCAGTTGGGCTGAGAGTTGGTCGAAGCCCTCTTGTGTCATGTATGCCATAATATTTTGTTTTACGGTTTATCTATAATACTTTTCGAATAGCGCAAAAATAAAGAATCCCAATGCCCGTTTGCACCAGAATCCCGATTTCGCATTTGTCAATATGTTTCGGTGCAAAGTTATGTGT
>CAVCAW010000057.1:0-42073 GCA_963600315.1 Bacteroidaceae bacterium
GTAGAGGATATTTCTGAAATCTACCGACTCAGATGGGCTATCGAGTCGCTGTACAAGCAACTCAAACAGAACTTCCCGCTCCATTTTTTCTATGGTGACAGTGTCAATGCCATACAAATACAGACATGGGTGGTTTTGATAGCCAATTTGCTGATAACAGTGTTGTCAAGATGCATCAAGAGGCATTGTGCATTTTCGCAACTCGTGACCATGGTACGACTTATGCTCATGTACTACGTTGACATTATCGCATTCATGGAAAATCCGGAGAAAACATGGAACGAAATCCGTGAAAAGGAGATGCAAAAAGCACCGCCGGAGCCAACTCTTTTCGATTAGGGGGCTTACTTTTCAAAAGACAAAGCCCGAAGCACGGTTTTATTGGGCTTCGGGCAGGATTTTTGTGCACTTTTGAGTTTTACCGGACAGCAATAAAAAAGAAACAAAAAAAGCCGTTGACTGCTAGCAATAACCAGCAGCCAACGGCTTTCAGATTGTTAGTTGTTTTACTTCTTTGAGAAATATTTGCCTATAATCGGCAACGAGTGTAGAGGCATATCGTACTTGAGGACATGCCCGACGAACAGCAGCACCAGCAATGTGTTGACACACAGGCGCACGGCCAATGGCCATTTGCTTGGCAAGGACAGCATTATCGCTGTAAACACCGATGCTATCGCTACATAGACACCGATGCTGACCAACGGGTAACGCACAGGGAATTTGCGCTGACCCACAAAGTAGGACAGCAGCATTGCCGTAGCGTAGCCTGCCACTCCGCCCCAGGCACATGCCATGTAGCCATAGCGAGGTATAAACGCTATGTTGACAGCTATCAGCACCATGCAGCCGGCACTTGAGAACCACAACCCCCAAATCGTCTTGTCGATGAGTTTGTACCAGAACGACAAGTTGAAATACACGCCCATGAGTATTTCGGCTGCCATCACGACCGGCACGGCTTTGAGACCCGCCCAATAGTCCGGTCCTATCACAAACTTAAGTATGTCGAGATAGGCTACTACCACCAAGAATGCCAACAGCGTGAATATTATGAAGTACTTCATTGCTTTCGCATACATCGTTTTGCTGTCGCTGTCGCTTGCCTTGCCAAACACAAACGGCTCATAGGCATACCTGAAGGCCTGTGTAATCATGGCCATAATCATGGCAATCTTGACACAAGCACCATAGATGCCCAGTTCCACCTCGCCTTGCAGACCTGGTTTTACGTAAGGATATATTATCTTGTCGGCAGTCTGATTGAGTATGCCCGCAATGCCAAGCACGAGGATTGGCCACGAATAGCCAAGCATTCTCTTTAGCAACTTTGTGCTGAACGACCATTTTATATGGAAGAATTCCGGAATAAAGAAC
Source organism: Bacteroidaceae bacterium (assembly GCA_963600315.1). Classification (GTDB taxonomy): domain Bacteria; phylum Bacteroidota; class Bacteroidia; order Bacteroidales; family Bacteroidaceae; genus UBA6382. The sequence continues at coordinate 1,378 of CAVCAW010000057.1, forward strand.
ACTGTTATCAGTGCTGTACAAACCAAGTTGATACTGAACACATAGAACACATCGCTCTTGCCCAACACCAAGAAATACCACACGTTGATACCTATGTTCAACACGATGAAGAGCAACTTGAGGGAGGCGAACTTGACCGCTTGCTTCTTGAAACGAAGATAGCAGAACGGCAAAGCCTGAATGGCATCGAGAGCCACGACTGTAGCCATCATGAGTATGTAGGAGTGGCGGTCAGCGTAACCCAAGGCAGAGCCTATAGGATTGATAAAACCGAAGACTATCAGAAGGAACACTGCACACAGAGCTACAACCACACTCATTGCCGTGGAAAACACCGTGTCGGGATTTTCGCCCTCCTTGTTGGCGAAACGAAACAAGGTGGTCTCCATTCCAAAGGTTAGCAATACCAGTATCAGAGCTGTGTAGGCGTAGAGATTGGTCACCACGCCATAGCCTCCCGACGATGCCGAAATTTTTGCGGTGTAGAGCGGAACAAGCAGATAATTCAAGAATCTGCCCACTATGCTGCTTAACCCATATATTGCCGTATCTTTAACCAGCGACTTCAGTCCTGCCATATCGTATCTTTTAAAATATCATTAGTCTTCAGTATCTCGAGCATAGGACACCATGGTGGCGCATTTCTCTGCAACAGTCTTGAGATTTGCGCCACTGGCAGCCCACTGTGGTTTGAACGATACGTAGGTTGTAGCCGACATACCTTCCAACATGTGGACGATAAACCAATCCAAGTCGGCACTATCTATGTGAATAGTCTCGCCTTTCCACTCGGGATTGACATATCTGTTGAGGTAATAATAGCATTTCTGCTGCAAAGAGACTAGTTCTACTCCTGGTTCCTCTGCCTTGAGGTCAATTATTTGGCGGAAGAGCTTGGCTGTGTTGGAATACGCCTCCGAAGCGGGACGACAGCTTGTTTTCACTTTCCAATTGTCAATCAGGTTGGCTTGGGAAAATCCCGTAAGCTCGTAGTCAAGGGCCATCTGATTGCCACCGGCTGCGTTGCTATGTTCATAGCAGCCGAGCAAACCTTCTAAGAGGAAGGCTATGGTGCCCGTACGATCGGCTCCTTGACGACAATTGAAATAGACGGGGTGACCTTTCTTCAGTTCATAGATTATCCATGCCACATCGCTGATTACAGACATGTCTTTATTGTAGGCTCCGTAATCAGTCATGGTGTTGTTGAAATCCATGGCAGGCATCAATGCCATGCCAGCACTGTATGAATGAAGGCTGCCCTCGCCAACATACATTCCACCATCGGTTTTGGCACGGAGATCCAACTGAGCTCTGACGCCCAGCCTACTAAGCTCTGATTTGCCGGCTATGGGCAGTTCGCTTTTGTTGCCATCCTTATCGGTACCACCGAGGCTCCCGCCGCGATACAACCAGCCATATTTTATAGTCGTTTCACCCAAGCCTTTCCAGCCGCCAAGATCGCGAATGTTAAAGCCGCCATCGATAGCAATCATGCGCACTTGACCCGTCGTAGCAAAATCGCCCATTGAGACAATGCGACCATCAAGAGTGCTCACCTCATAGTGATATGTCTTGCCAGGCAGCAGATTAGTGAATGTCCATGACCCCTTGCCGTTTTCAAGTGCAGTTTTGCCGACGAAATCGATTTTTTTGCACTCTTTGTCTTCAAAAAGCCTTATTTGCACCTCCTTAGCAGTGGCATCAACAAACTCTATGGTTTTCCCCATTGGTCTATCGGGACGATAGGGGCGCGACTCATCAAATAATTTCTGCGGAATAGAGCAACGAGTCGTTCCAAATTGGGCATTTGACGAAGCCATTACATAGCGCACGGCTTCGTTCTCTATATTCAAGGTGTCTATGTTGGCAGAAATACAATCTGCACTTGAATCACATAATCCTATCGACATACATACAGCATACACCAACGCGTACTTGCAAAGTTTCATTTTTGTCTGATGGTTGTTTATATTATGATGGGAGACATGCTAATCTCCGCTACAGTCCTTTTTCGCCCCACGACCCCCGATCAAGATTGCGATAACCGACCGCCTCGTTGACGTGAGGAAGTTGAATATCGCTGCTGCCAGCCAAGTCGGCTATGGTACGTGCCACTTTGAGAATGCGGTCATAGGCTCTGGCAGAAAGGTCGTATTTAATCATAGCATCGTGCAATCGCTTAGAGGCCGCAGTATCCAAATGGGCATATTTGTTGAGCATATGGGGAGTCATCTGGGCATTGCAGTGTACACCGGGATTTTCCTTGAAACGTTCGGCTTGGACGGCACGAGCGTTCATAACTCTATTACGTATGACGCTGCTTGGTTCGCCACTGGGAGCTGAGTTGAGGGCATCAAAAGGCACTGGCGTAACTTCCACTTGAATGTCAATACGGTCGAGCAACGGACCACTTATTTTGCCTATATATTTTTGGATTTGTCCAGGAGAGCAGGTACACGAATGTGTGGGATGGTTGTAGTAACCACACGGACACGGATTCATGCTCGCCACAAGCATAAATGAGCACGGAAGTTCAACGTTGTATTTTGCTCTGGAGATGGATATCTTGCGGTCTTCAAGCGGCTGACGCATAGTCTCAAGCACACTTCTAGAGAATTCGGGGAGCTCATCCAAGAACAACACTCCATTGTGTGCAAGACTTATCTCACCAGGACTAAAATTTGTTCCACCACCAATCAGTGCGACATCAGATATGGTGTGATGTGGACTACGGAATGGGCGTTGGGCAATAAGTGTTGAATCTTTGTCCAGACGTCCGGCTACAGAATGAACTTGGGTGGTCTCCAGACTCTCGCCTAAAGTAAGTGGTGGCAATATTGAAGGGATGCGCTTAGCCATCATGGATTTGCCACACCCAGGACTTCCTATGAGAATAATATTGTGTCCTCCTGCAGCGGCTACTTCTATAGCACGCTTTACGTTCTCTTGTCCCTTGACGTCGGCAAAGTCGTTGTCATAAACCATCTGCTTGTCAAAAAAGACCTTGCGAGTGTCTATGACCATCGGTTCCAGTTGGCGAGTTCCATTGAGAAACTCAAACACCTCCGTTACATTGCTGGCTCCATATACGTTCAGATTATTTACGACTGCAGCCTCACGAACATTGTCTTTGGGTACGATCAATCCGCGAAGAGCCATTTCACGAGCCTTGATTGCTATGGGCAATGCGCCATGAATAGGGCGCAGCGAACCGTCGAGACCCAACTCACCCACCATCATGAATTGCTTGAGTTCGTCACACTGCAATGCGCCACTAGCAGCCAAAATGGATATGGCAAGAGGAAGGTCATAGGCTGTTCCCTCTTTCTTGATGTCTGCAGGTGCCATGTTTATGGTATACTTGCGCCCAGTAGGCATTCCCACAGTGTTTTGCAATGCCGCTGTTATGCGGTCAATGCTTTCTTTCACGGCATTGTCGGGCAGTCCCACGAGTGTAGTCTTGACTCCCTTGGAGGCATTGGTCTCCACTTCAACAGGAATTGCCTTGAGTCCGTTAAGGGCTGCTGCATATAGCTGTACCAAATTGCCCATCGCTATTGCTGTTTATTTATAGATGAGAGTTGTCAACTGATCTGGTTGGAAAATCCTTTGAGCTACACGCTGGATGTCGTCTGCTGAGATAGTGCGAATCTTCTCGCAGAGATTCTCCACATCACGATGTTTGCCCATGCGAGCATAATAGCGTCCCATTGCCAAAGCATAGTTCTCGAAACTGTCGCCCGAAATGAGAATTTGACCTATAAGCTGCTTTTTGACCATCGAAAGGCGGTAAGGGCTCAAAGGTTTTTCGCGCAAAGAGGATAGTTCGTTCAGCACAAGTCGTTTGCATTTCTCCACTTTGGACTCTTCGCAACCGAAATAGACGCTCCACAAACCTGTGTCCTGATAGCTATAGGTATAGCTGCTAACAGAGTATACCAAACCATGCTTCTCTCTTAGGCTGACGTTGAGCAAGGAATTCATTCCCGGACCACCGAGTATGTTGCTCAGAAGAAATAACACTTGCTGGTCCTCGTCGCTACGACTACACCCACGATTGCCTATCAACACGTGTGCCTGATGGGTGTTTCGCTCACATACTCTTTCTTCGACAACATATTCCGGTAGTGACTGTTGTAGTTTGACAAATTTTGGATTTGCTACAAGGTCTTTTGTGTGTTTTTCTATCAATCGCAGAGTTTGGTCGAAGTCAACTTGCCCCAGGATGAACATGGTTACATTGTTGGGTACATAATAGTTGTTGACAAAACGCAAAGCGTCTTGGGTGGTATACTGCCTAAGACGGTCTGCCTTGCCCAAAATATTGCGTCCAAGAGCGTGCCCTCTGAAAAGCATTTCCTCGAATTCATCGTATATCAATTCAGCAGGTGAATCATTATAGCTGTCAATCTCGTCTATAATAATCTCTACTTCTTTCTCTATTTCGCGCTGTGGGTATGTGCTGTGAAACACAATATCGCTGAGCAGATCCACCGCCCTCGGGAAATCCTCTTTCTGCACGACAGCATAATAAGCCGTCATCTCCTTGTCGGTGTAAGCATTAAGGTCACCGCCAACACGTTCCAAGCAATTGCGAACATGCCATGACTTACGACGATTCGTGCCCTTGAAAGTCATGTGCTCACAAAAATGAGCCATGCCTGAATCAGCCAATTCTTCGTTGCGAGTGCCAGCATACACGATGTAGCCACAATACACTACGTTGGTCGGTGAGGGTTCGTGAATAACCCTCAAGCCATTAGGAAATATATGCTCGTGATACTCTTTCATAGGCTATAGTCTATACATAAACGACAGATATAAGCTGCGATTACGACCACCTTGACGGCTCACCTTGAGTAGTCCAAGGTCTGCATTGACAGACAGATTGATGTGGCGATTATACTCATAGCCTGCTGCAAAAGTCAAGCCTGCATCAAAACGATGTGCTCCAACTTCGTCGCCAAAGGTGTCTTGTTTGTAATACATTCGTTGGCTTCCTTGTTTCTCGGTGTCGCCATACACTTCGGTCTTACCACTCACACCTATCGCCACATAAGGTCCGGCTGACAATGATACATAGTGGGGCGACGACAAGTGGATATAGTAATTGAACTTTACAGGCACCTGCAAGTAGTTGGTATAACTCTTCACGCCTTTCTTCGCAAAAATTTGTTCGCCCGTATTCTCGTCATAGACAAAATTGCCATCGTCATCATATGTTGGCACTTGCTTATCAGGCATTTTCCATCCTTTGGCAAAATACAACAACCCCGATGAAATCGACCATTTCTGACTGAATTCATATTCGTAGCCCACTCCTACACAAAATGCACCGACATCCTTGGTGTGCGTATCATAATGAGAAGTCACACCCGCGCCAACTTTCAACAAAAAATTTTGCTGAGAGCTTGCCGTCAGGCAAGCGGCAACCAAAACGAATAGTATAAGCAGTCTTTTCATCAGCGTTGTTTTCTGCGTTTCTTCTTTTTTTCGTCTTCCGGATTTTCAAAGAATTGTTTCCAGTCGTTTTTCTTGTATTTTCGTTCACCCTTAGGAGCACTGGATTCTGATTTGGCTCTAGTCTGAGATTGTCGTTTGCCACTGCCACTAGTGTTAGCGTCAGCGCGTTCTACTGCGACACCACGTCCCTTGACATTAACGTGACGCATAGAGCGTTCAATGATTCCTGCTTGCTCCTCTGGCACTTCGAAAAACGAGAAATTTGTCATCAAGTCGATACGTCCTATATTGACAGGCTTGCTCGTATAGCGGTTGATGATACCTATTATGTCGCGTGCATAGAAGTTGTCGCGCTTACCCAACGCAATGAAGAAACGCACATAGCCAGACTCTGCTTCGCCCCTGTTTGACGATTTACTACGGCGCCGTCCCTCATCCTTAATGGGTTTGTCATCAGGTTGCTTGATTTCGGGGGCTTTGGCGTAGTATTCGAGGAAGCGTCCGAACTCCATAGTGACGAGTCGTTTTATCACATCTTCCTTGTCAAGCCAATCGAGCTTGCGCATCACCTCAGGCAAGAATGGTGCGATATCGTCTTCAGAAACCTCTACACGCTCAAGCTGATCAATAACCTTGTACAATTGCTTCGTACAGATATCCTTAGACGCTGGCAGTGTCTTGGCCTTGAATTGCTTGCCTATAGTTTGTTCTATACGCTTGATTTTTCCTTTTTCCTTAATATGGATAATGGATATTGATGTTCCTTTTTTGCCTGCACGACCTGTTCGACCGCTGCGGTGCGTATAGTTTTCCACATCATCAGGCAACCCATAGTTTATTACGTGGGTAAGGTCGTCGACGTCCAATCCGCGTGCAGCCACATCGGTAGCCACGAGCAATTGAAGGTTGTGTTGTCTGAACTTTTGCATCGTAAGGTCACGCTGGGCTTGTGAAAGGTCGCCGTGCAAAGCTTCGGCATTGTAGCCGTCTTTAATCAATGCGTCAGCAACTTCTTGGGTTTCAATACGTGTGCGGCAGAATATTATGGCATATACATAGGGGTAGAAGTCTACCACTCTCTTCAGTGCAAGGTATTTGTCCTTGGCTTGCACTAGATAGTACTCATGATTCACATGTTCGGCTCCTTCATTGCGCGACCCCACGACAATCTCTTTGGGATTGTCAAGATAATTAGTGGCAATCTTGGCTATTTCCTTACTCATGGTTGCCGAGAAAAGTTCCGTCTGGTGCTGATTGGGAATGCCCTCAAGTATGGCGTCAATGCTTTCACTGAAACCCATATTGAGCATCTCGTCGGCCTCGTCAAGCACAATCCTTGTCACCGATTTCAAATCTGCCACTTTGCGATCCATCAGGTCTATCAATCGGCCAGGGGTTGCTACAATCACGTGCACTCCCCTTTTCAGAGACTTTATCTGACTTTCTATGCTGGAGCCACCATAGACTGGCAATACAAACAATCCATCTATGTTGCGCGAGAAGTCCTTGAGATCTTCAGAAATTTGCAAGCACAATTCTCTGGTTGGACAAAGGATTACAGCTTGCGGCTCAACCCTTGACACGTCTATTTTCTGCAACAATGGTATACCATAAGCGGCAGTCTTGCCCGTACCAGTTTGTGCCAAAGCTATTGTGTCCTGACTTTCATTAAGCAGGAAGGGGATTACTGCCTCTTGAATGGGCATGGGCGAAACAAAACCCATTTCTTCTATGGCGTCAAGTATCGGCTTGCTAACTCCTAGTTCTTCAAATGTCATATTGTGATTTTGTGATGTTTTTATCTGATATGCTGCGCTATTATGGAACAAGCTCCTGCATAGTTATTTTTTCGTGTTGTACGCCAACGCATACAAGCGCATTTGCTTGAGCATTGACAGCAAACCATTGGATCTGGTGGGCGACAAATGCTCAGTCAGCCCGATGTCATGAATGAAATAGAGGTCGGCAGCAAGGATTTCTGTCGCACTGTGTCCCGACAAGACCTTTATCAGCAGCGATATTATCCCTTTCACTATCAGAGCATCGCTCTCCGCCTTGAAATACAGCATGCCATCTTTTTCTTCACACACCAGCCACACACGGCTTTGGCAACCTTCGATAAGATTGCTTTCCGTCTTGTCTTCGCTAGGCAACGGCTGTTGCTCATTGCCCATGTCTATGAGCAACTGATAGCGGTCCATCCAGTCGTCAAGTTCGCTAAACTCTTCTATAATGCTTTCTTGCGCTTCGTTTATCGTCATAAGAGAGAAACTGTTTTATCACTTTAATTATTAGATGCAACTACATCGTGTAGATAAGTTGCAACATTGTCTGCCCAACAACTTCCAAAGATTTAGGGTCTATGTTATCGGGAGTGTCATTGACGGTATGCCACGTAGGGCAGAATCCCGGTCGCTGATTAGGGTAGTATGCAATGATATCGATAGTAGGAATCTGCGCTATGCGATTGAGTGGGAGATGGTCATCGGTAATGCCTCCACCTTCCTCATCGAGAAACGATGAGCTGTAGCCTGCGTCACGAGCAGCAGCCCACACCTGCTCCACCACCATAGGAGCATAGTATGTAGAGAATTGTTCCTTATAGAAAGTAGCACCCTTGCCACCCACCATATCCAGCAGTATGGCAAATTCAAAGTCCGTCCTATGCGGATTCTTGGCCCAATATTGTGAACCCAGACACCAAGAAGCTTCGTCTTCTTCTGTGGAGCCCTTGAAAGAATCGTCCCAATCAGGAACTCCAGCATCTTCCGCATCAAAGCAGATAAAGTCCACACCTATGTTGGTTCTAGTGTTTTTCAGCTGACGCGCCAATTCAATGAGCACAGCCACACCGCTGGCACCATCATTGGCAGCCATAACGGGCTTCTTGTGATTACTCTCATCAGGATCAGCATCAGCCCACGGACGACTATCCCAATGAGCACATAGCAGTATCCTGAGTTGGGCTTGGGGATTAGTGGAAGCGATAATGTTACAACCTTTATACTTGTTGCCATTATAAAAAACAAACTCAGCTTCTTGAAAGGTCACCTCACAGCCTTGTGCCTTAAAGGCATTGGCAATATACTGCGCACAATCATCATGAGCCTTCGTGCCTAGCACGCGTGCACCGAATTCACATTGTTTACGCAAATAAGACATTGCGCTGTCAGCCGAAAACGATGGCACACTAACCGAGTCACTCATAGCTGCACTGCTTGCAGCCTTGCCTGACTTGCACGCAACCATCATTGCTACAAGTAGCGTCACTACTGAACAAATTGTTATCGTCTTCATTCTTTCTATAGATTTACAAACCGTCATGAATTGCAGTCCAGACTGGTCGCACCTTGCACTTGCGACATTACCCTAAGGAAATTACCTCCCCACAGCTTAGCTATATCGTCTTTCGAATAGCGTGCTTTTAGTAAGCGGCGCGTGAAATTCACCACTTCTGAAGCATTGGCAATTCCAGGAACTCCACCATCACCGTCAAAGTCTGTTCCGATGCCAACACTGTCAATTCCCATTACTTCTACAGCATGATTCAGGTGATTTACAGCATCCAGGATTGTTGCATTGTCTCCTGCACTGAGAAATCCATGATATAGAGTTATCTGCATCACACCACCATTGTGACACAGCGTCTTCATCTGCTCGTCATCAAGATTGCGTGGATGATTGCATATAGCCTTGCATGAGGCATGGCTGCACACAATCGGCAAGCTGCTAGTAGCAATAGCATCATAGAAGCTAGCGGCACTTGAGTGAGACAAATCAACCATTATGCCCAAACGGTTCATTTCCTTCACTACTTTGCGTCCAAACTCACTCAAACCACCATGTTCGCTATGAGTCCTTACTGCAGAATCACATATATCGTTATCACCATTGTGGCAAAGAGTAATGTATACTACACCTCGTTTTTTGAATTCTTCAAGATTTTGCAAATCACGCCCAATGGCATAGCCATTTTCGATGCCTTTCATTATAGCCAGTTTGCCTTGTGCTTTCAAGGCAGACACTTCTGCTGGAGTCGTGGCAAGACCCACTCCATCAACAGATGCGATACGAGTGTCGATACCATCAAGCAAAGAGTGAGCCTGGAGTGTAGCTTTGCGCAGAGAGTCAGCATCACGTTCCCCTTGTGGCAAATATGCCACCATAATTGAAGCATCAAGACCTCCGTCGCGCATCTTGGTAGCATCAACCAATATGCGGTCATCTCTTTTAGAAAAATCTATATCTTGACCAAAAAACATCGGAGTGTCGCAATGCGAATCGAGCGTAAGAATCTTCTGATGCAGGCGTCTGGCCTCCATATACTCGCGAGCCTCACCCACAAGCCAATCGAAAATGCAACGCATGGAGTTGTCCCTGCACATATAAAAACTCTCAGGATGCCACTGTACTCCAAGCACAGACTTAAACTCTGTGCTCTCAATGGCTTCAATAACTCCATCGGGACTCTTTGCCGCAACCTTCATTCCACGTCCTGGTTCAGCCACAGCTTGATGATGAAACGAATTGACTTCAATCGTCTCGGTGCCAAACAAAGAGTATAGTAACGAGTCTTTGTCTAGACTTACCGTATGTGAAGCAAACTGACGGTCCAAATCCTGTGAGTGCTTTATAAGTGGATTGCTATATAAGTCAGACGAATAGATATCTTGCACAATCTTGCCGCCAAGTGCAGCTGCCATCACCTGCAGTCCGCGACAAATGCCCAACACGGGCATCTGTTTGTCAAGGGCACGCCTCATCAGCACCAACTCCTGAAGGTCTCGTTTGGCGCAGATAGTGTGCAAATCCTTCACCGGCTCCTCGCCTAGCATCAAAGGGTTGATATCGCCACCACCTGAAAACAGCAGAGCGTCGACTCTCAGCAAAAAATCGTCAAGATCTGCTGTCTCCAACGATGCCGGCAACACAACAGGCACACCACCAGCCATCCTGACACTCTCATAGTAGGCTTCCGCCAACTGGGTTCCATAGTCACCGAAATTTGCCGTGATGCCAATGACGGGTTTGTTACCCGCCAAATGATTGTGTGAAGTCTGTTCTCTATATTTAGCTTGCCAATCCATCATTTTTTCTTTTCAGGTCTCTTGGGAAACCAGCCTTTCTTGACTCGTTCCTTTTGTTCGAAGAGTTCCTTGATAGTCCAAAAACAACAAAAGGAGAAGGCTCCCGCTATACACGAGAGCAACACTGCAGAAAGAAGCAAACTTGCCACTAACGACAACAAGCCCAATACAAGGAAAACCCACCAAAAGCGGGTTCCAGTATAATACTCCGTCCATATCACCACTGGATGAAACAACCCGATGATAATAAATACGCTCAGCCCTACCACCAAGCCTAACCACTGCAGTTCCATATACGTGGCACTATTCTTTGTCTATAGCGATTGGAAGTGAGCGGCTTATGCTTTGTTCCAGCGAAATAAGAGTCTCGGTAGATATCACACCTGGTATTTGCTGTATATGATTATTAAGCAAAGTCATGAGGTGAGCATTGTCGTAAGCATAGAGTTTAATGAGCATTGTATAGTTACCAGTGGTATAGTGGCACTCTACTATTTCAGGGATTTCTTCCAAGCGCCTCACAACGTCATTATACATACTACCTTTCTCAAGGTTTATACCCACATAGGTGCAAGTTGAATAACCTATCATCTTGGGATTCACCTTATAGCCCGAACCCAATATAGCTTTCTTTTCAATAAGTTTACCTACCCTCTGATGAACTACAGCACGCGACACTTTGCAAATCTCCGCAACGTCTGACAACGGAACTCTTGCGTCTTTTGAAATGATGCTCAGTATTTTCAGGTCTAAACTATCTATTTTTACGGCCATGTTTTTCTGTCTTTTATAGTTATACGGCAAATATAAGATTTTTTTCTCATATACTGACGTTTTTATCTTTGCGGAAATCACGCAGACAAATTCAAGGTATCAGTTTGAATTCGTAGCCTTCCGACAAGAGCCACTCAATACTGCGCGGGAGAGCATCCCACAACTTCGGCACACTTCGCAACGAGTCGTGAAACGTAATTATGCTGCCTGGGCGAGCATAGCGTCTCACATTCTCGAACACATGGTCAGCATTAAGACGTTTTGAGTAGTCACGCGTTACCAAATCCCACATTACCAACTTATAATGGCGTTTCAAGAAATAGTACTGTCTATGACGTAGCCAACCGTGAGGAGGGCGAAACAGGTCGGAATGGATATAGGCATTGGCCTTGTGGATATTAAGCACGTAATCCTTTGTGGTGTGCTTAATTCCGCCATAGTGATTGAACGTGTGATTACCCAATCGATGTCCACGACTCTTGACCATTTCAAACACATCTGGGTGTTTGCGCACATTGTCACCGACCATGAAGAATGTAGCCTTGATGCCATAGCTATCAAGTATCTCAAGTACCCTCGGAGTCACCTCGGGAATAGGACCATCGTCAAACGTAAGATAGACAGCCCTTTCTGTAGGATTTATGCGCCATAAGGCTTTCGAATAAAGCAGGCGCATCCACAGAGAGGGCTGTTCTATAATCATGGTCGCGTTGTCTTCTAACTTTCTTAGAAACTATTCAAATCAAGGTTTACACCACGACTGGCAATCTTTCTATAGTAATCCTCCAAAACAGCGTTGTACTTATTGAAAAGAGCCTTGTTGCCAGACTTCTCAAAACCTTGCACTGCTTGCACGAGGTTCCGCATATATTTGGAGCAACCATAGGCACTCATCGACAGCGGCTTGGGAGATACATTTACATACCAGTTAAGGTACTGCTCAGCGGTGCGGGCAAGTATCGTTAGAACTTCGTCTGCCTTCTTCTTGTTTCCACAGGCTATCCACGACTGAGCCATGTCGGAAGAACCACCAAGATCATCGCCATACGACACACAACTCTGTGGTATCATCTTGTCAGCTTTGTCGAGAACTTTGGCAGCACGCTTGAGGTCGCCCTTCTCAATGAGGGCAGAAGCAAGAATTGACAGCATGCGACGGTGCGTCTGACACATGTGTCCCACAGTCTCATCGATGTAGACTTTCGGGTCTGCCACATTGCCATATTTGAACCTGTTCATCATATTGTCATACATCTTGTCAACATCAATGCTCATGTTGTTGCCGAAAGCATCAAACGGTGTGAAGCGATATGCCAAGCCTTCTTGAACGAGATTTCTGTCCATGCCGATATAAGCATCGTGAGGAGCTGTCACTGCTACATAAAGCGGGCGTTCCCAGTTGCAGTTGGCAAGCATTTCAAGCATCATCAGTGACGGTTTGTAAAGGACATTGCGCCCTGCCAGTGAGATAGTGAAATAGTCAGGTATCTGACCCGTGCTGTCGGCTATGAGCATTCCAGAACGGCGAACCGCATCTTTGTCTACCTTCATCACAATGCTGTCGGTAGGAATGATATTGACCTCCGGATTGCGCACCCAATACTTCAGAATATTCTTCAGCTCAAACGGATTGTCGCCATACATTCTCTTGGCGTTTTCTGGATCCTGAGCATAGAACTGCTTGATGTCCTCCTTCATGTCCTGAACGTGTACATACTCGTTCTTGCCCGTGGTATACTCTGCTCTGTTCCACGAAATGGGCACACGAGGCGAAGTGTAGGCAGGACGGCACATCTGGTCTATATACCAGTCTGTCTGCAAATAAGAAAGATTGCACACTCTAGCATCTTGGCGTACACCTTCAGTGTCTTGGTTATACCAAAGAGGGAAGGTATCGTTGTCACCATTAGTGAAGATAATCGGGTTGCCCTTGTCTTGCAGCGTGTAGAGGTAATTCTGTCCGAAATCACGACAAGCGTAACGACCGCTGCGGTCATGGTCATCCCAGTTCTGCGATGCCATCTGTACCGGCACGAGAACGCAAATCACACTCACCACCGTAGCCACAACAGGTCCGTTGAGCTTCACTTTGCGCAGCCATTCTATGATAGCGGTCACACCCATGCCAATCCAGATAGCAAAAGCATAGAACGAACCGGCATAAGCATAGTCACGCTCACGAGGTTGCGATGGAGTCTGATTGAGGTAAAGCACAATGGCAATACCCGTCATAAAGAAGAGGAAGAACACTACCCAGAACTGCTGACTGCCTTTCTTGCCACGGAAAGCTTGCCAGAAGAGTCCCAGCAATCCCAACAACAGCGGCAGAGCGAAGTAGACATTATGTCCCTTGTTGTTCTTCAGGTCATCAGGCAATTGACTTTGGTCGCCAAGGCGAAGATTATCAAGAGCGCTGATACCTGTAATCCAGTTACCGCATTCAGCTTCGCCAGCTCCTTGTATGTCGTTCTGGCGACCACTGAAGTTCCACATGAAGTAACGCCAATACATGAAGCCCAACTGATACGACAAGAAGAACTTTATATTGTCAATCTGCGATGGTATCTGCACCTTCTGAATCTGTCCGTTACCCGGATCATAGTCCACTTCCTTATAGTGCATATCGCCAAGCCAAGATTCATAGGTAGCAGCATGGTTATCCGACCATATGCGCGGGAATACCATATTCTGAGCATACACATAATCGCTCTTGTTGCCTACATTCTCATAGCTATCACGTTCACCAGGCGAAGTCTTCTCCTTGCGTTGCCACAACGTCTTGCCAACATTACGCTTCGGCACCATGCGGTTAGGATCTTCTTTGCTAACCTCCCACTCCAACTGAGAGTTGAATGTAGGACCATACAAAAGCGGAGTTGAGCCATACTGGTCACGACTCAGATAGTCGCCCAAAGCAAAAATATCTTCTGGAGAATTTTGGTCCATCGGAGGATTGGCAGTAGAGCGTATCACCGTTATGGCATATGTCGAATAGCCAATCATTAGCATCAGGAAACACAGCAACGAGGTATTGAGCACCTGGCGCAAATTGGAATATCCTGAAATTTTCTTGACATAGAACAGGCAAACCACAAGGGCTGCGAGTATTACCAAGCCTAGCACGATACTACTTGCACCATAGCCAAAGAAAGGTATGCCCAATAATGCTACCGAGAGAATAAAGAACACCTTGGCCCTGACCAAACTGGCATCCTTGATACTGAACCATATCGCTGCTATTACCGTAGCAACCAGCAGCACAAGATATGTTATCAAGCCTGTATTGAACGACATGCCCAACGTGTTAACAAACAGAAGTTCAAACCAACCACCTACTTTCACGATGCCAGGCACTACACCATAGAGAATCACTCCCACCAGCACCATGCTCACGAGCAATGCCCACAACGAGCCTTTCACCTCTGCATTGGGTTTGTGGTGATAGTAGTAGATAAGCACTATAGCCGGTATACACAACAAGTTAAGCAAGTGAACACCTATGCTTATACCCATAAGGTAGGCTATCAATATCAGCCAACGGTCAGAACCTGGTTTGTCGGCATTGTCTTCCCATTTCAGGATAAGCCAAAACACCACAGCTGTAAAGAACGACGAGAAAGCATAAACTTCACCCTCAACTGCGCTAAACCAGAAGGTGTCGGAAAAAGTGTAAGCCAACGAACCTACCACGCCCGAACCAATGATTGTGATGAGCTGAGCCATACTTTCCACCTTGCCACCCTTACAAATAAGACGGCGCAAAAGGTGAGTGATAGTCCAGAACAAAAACAATATGCAACCAGCACTCAACAATGCCGACATAGTGTTGACCATCTTAGCCACTTGACTAGGATCGCTTGCGAAATGACTGAACAGGTTGGCAAACAGCATGAAGAAAGGTGCGCCAGGCGGGTGACCTATTTCCATCTTATAACCTGTAGTGATAAACTCTGGGCAATCCCAGAAACTTGCCGTGGGCTCAATGGTGGAGCAGTACGTGAAAGCTGCCACCGCAAACACTAGCCAACCCACGCAGTTGTTGACTACATTGTATTTTTTCATTCTTGCTATAATTTGTTTTACAGGAATTTATTCGCAAACAATGTGCAAAATTACACATACACGTGCTAACGGCAAAATTTATTCGCAAATTTTAGTCTGCACCACTCCTTACGTATAGACCTTGTCTTGAATATTTGATAGGGCAATTTCTCCCACCTTTCAGCCCCTCGCTACCGTATCTTTGCTCACGACAAATCCACCATAGGAACGAATTAACTTGCCAGACGTTCGGCTGCCCCTTAACTAAAACGAAATGCCTAACAATAATTCAACTACTCACAAGATTATCACCTCGTTTGTTCCTTAGTGTTTCACCGTGAACAACAACGCAGTCTTATCAAGCCAAGCTGCAATGATATTTCGCACAGCAGAGTATTCCTCAACACTGAAAACCTTTTGAGGCATTGAGAATAGGCGAGCCACGTGGACCGTGCCATCATCTGCCACTTCGCTCGTAACAAGCATTGCCACACCTATTTTACCATCACTTAGTTCTATGTGGGGCAGTTTACTCATCTCTATACCACTGTCAACCTTGATAGTATACATATCATACTCTTCTACAAGACGAGGCACCTCAAATTTCACTTCGCGCTTGGTGGGCAACAGTGACATCGACCACCCTGCTACGCCATTCGGGTTTTCTGGCAGCTCAAGCACATAGAAGCCTTTGTCGTTCAAATCAGACATTTTTACCTCTAATTCAAATTTCTCTTCCTTGATTTCAAGACCCTTGTCCGGCTTCACAATTTCGCGGTCGACACCTACTTGAATCATAGGGTCTGCATAGTCTGAACTGTTCGTTGGATCCAAGGTTTTCTCTGTATCACCGAAGTGCTCTGCTACATAGAATTTGCGCACATTGCACAAGGTGCGGAACTCCGCTGGCAAGGTAGAGTCAAAGCTTGCTCTCACATCAGCCTGAATATTGCAGGCCACTAACATTTGCCTAAGTAAGTTTGCTTGCTCATAGGGGGTGATGTATGCTCCTTGTCGAATTACGGAAACTGGTCGCATAGCATAAGTGGCAGTTAGTGGCACACTTATCACCTCAAAGTTGTCTGCCACATAGCTTCGTATATAATTATAGCGGTTTTCACCATTGGGCTCAGCCTTCATGTAGTCTTCCGCCCATCTTTGTATATTGGGGTCAATGTCTGCACTGAAGAACTCTTTCATCTCTGTGCTAAAATCTGAGGCAGTGCAAAAGAAGTTGTAGTGTTTAGTCACGTTGCGCACTTGAAAAGCATCTCTTGAGCGCGCCGGAATGTTGTCTACGATATACTTGAGCGTACGCTCTCCGCCTTCAGCCTTGTCCGTAACAGGAAGGATTTCACCATCAGGTGAGCACATAAGTGTTTTGAGCGGGGTCTTCTCCGGCACTGTTATCGTATACGAAAACTTTGCAATCGGCGAAGTAGCATCAAAACTATCGGTGAAATCAAAGTTTTTATTGAATCCGGCATCCGAGTGCACAGTATAGTCAACATATATCGTTGAGCCTATATCAAGTCCGGTATGAATGATGATTTTTTCTTTCAAATGGTTGAAACCGGAAGCTTTGGCAGCCCATGACGGAAGTGCGTCGGTTAGAGCTCTGTCCGGCATCACCACTTTCTTGCCGCTCTTCTGGACGGTGTAGGCTTCGTTTACCACCACTTTTTGATGGTCGGGATTGTAGATTACATAGGTCTGTCCATAGGTAGAATTCATTGCCGTGTGAGTAAAGAGTGTCAACGAGAATTTCACGTTGAAATCGGTCGAGCCATCGGCATTGCGAACAATGGTTTTGTCGTAATAATTATATCTTGCCTCCTCAGTCTGGGCACTGGCTGTCAATGACAGCAGCACACAAACGGATATAAGAATTATTCTTTTCATCTTCATTTAATATAAATATAGTCTTGATATTTGGTATATGAATCTACGACCTCCTTGAATCCTGCCCAGTCGCTGGCCTCATAGACTCGCTTATTGAACTTCGCATCAACCGAAAGGCAAATCTTGTTTCCCTCTTGCGAAAGGGCAGCTTTAAGCGATGCGGCAGAATTGGAAATGTCCGATTTCATCGAACTGTTCTGCATACTCATCCCTTTCGGCAAGGTTATGATTTCTTTGAAATCTATTTGGCGCGAGCACCTGTCTTTGAATCCATACTGGTGTTGGCCCTGGTAACTGCCTACCGACAAAAACGACTGTAGCGAACGATACAGATTGTTCATCACTAAAGGCTTGAAGGCCATCGCAGCACTGTCGCCCACGGCATAGCCGGGAATTTCATACGTGTAGACAATGCGTATCGGAGCAGCTTGATAATTCTTGGGGTCTTTACCATAGTCCACCGAAAGAACCTTGGCTTGGGGTGACACTTTGAGCAACTCAGCCTCGAGCGTCTGGTTCCATCGCGACATCCAACCAAGCGTGAAGACATAGCGCACCGAAGCATCTGATTGTCCCTCTGCCTCTATGACAAATGAACCTTTGAGCGTTCCGTTGGACATAAGAGTATTGTCTGCATTGATTCTTACATAATGGTTCTCGGGAGCCGAAAGTGGAGTCACCAGCAAATCGCTGCCTTCGGGTATGCCCGGAAGATAGTTCTGTTGTTGCTCAGCACTGCTCCACAATTCACGATTGAAAGGCACCCAAGTAGGATCTATCGGCATCAGTGTACCGTTTTTGAGCCTGACTACACATACACAATGATTAAAATGATCGGCGGGAATTCTCTCCACCCTACTGCCAGCCATGGTCATGGCAGGATAGGCCTTGAAACCAGCTATGCGCAGCATGCCTATCAGCGTGCCAGCTATATCCTTGCACACACCGGCACGGTCCGTCATATCCATGTCGAGACTGTGGAGTGTATAACCTTCACCCTTACCCATGGGCATGCCGAGATAGCGTATGTTGTCAGCCACCCAATGAGTGAGCGTGCTTATCTTCTCCATTTCAGTCTTCTTGCCTTTGAGCAGTTCTGCCACCTTGGCTTTGGCTTCGCGCGTAGGTTTGAAACTACCATAGTCTTCCTGCACCTTGTAGAACCACCGCGATTTCACATACCAGTCCTTCGTTGTCGAGAGCATCAGTTTGGGAGCCACATCGTAGAGATCAAGCATATTCGGTTCCTTAGCAAACGGCTCTTGATTGTCCAGAGCTATGGTGAGATATTGCCGGCCTCCGCTAGAACTCTTCCGCTCCGTATATTTTCCGTCATACTGATAGAGCTTATATTGCAGATGACATGTGTCGGGCAGTGACAGGCAGTACACCTTGCGACAAGTAGGCTGCTCTACCCAAAACGGAACGATGTCATAAAACTGTCCTCTGAGCGGTGGTACGAACCGCTCGTCTTCTGCGGCAGAAGCACCTGTGCCGACAGCTGCACCAACACTTCCTCCTGCAACAGAGGATCCGCCATCACACGCAAGCAGAGCATAGGTAAAGCCCTTTTTCTCTATCTCATAAGCGAGAGTGTCGCCAGGAGCCAGATGCCCCACCTCTATCATTATCTGCCTTGCACCCCAAAATATGTGACGGGCGGGAGCCACATAGTCCTTGGCGGTCTTGATGTCAATGTTGGTCACTTCGCCATTGACGTGAGCCACTCTCACGTACTTGAAACAAGCGAATGCAGTCATTGGATCATAGTCATAAACTATGCAGTGGTTTTTCAATGCCGCATCTTGAGTCTTTATGCAGATTTGACGAGTGATATTAAACGTCGTAGAGCCAGATGGTTGCACCGTAACGCAAGTACTGTCCAACAGTGTCACCGCATCTGCCGATTTGAAGGCTTCGGTTTCGGCATACAATGCAGGCGACATCGCCATGCTTATGCCTAAAGCCAAAAGGGTTTTTACTTTCATTGTTTCTTTATATAGGTAGATAATCTTAGGTTGCTACTAGAAGATGTTCAGTGAATCAGGTTTAACCTTTCCACATGACCGACAACAAAATTAAGACTTTTTCTTGACTGCAAAGCATTGCACTGCCGTTTATTAGCATTACCTGCTCCCTTATTTGTTGTCCACTCGCCTACTCCACAAGTCAAGAGCGGCAATGCTCCTCTGAGTATTGCCGCTCTCGCAGTTATGGTAAAGTAGTGTCCTCCCCGGACGTGCTTACTACTTATTTATTAGCTTAAGCATTCTTCTTGTCTTCAGCTGCTTTGTTGGCCTTCTTAATCTTGTGACCCAACACAAGGTATGCCAACGGAGCGGAGATGAAGATAGAAGAGCATGTACCGAATATCACACCGAGAATCATTGCGAACGAGAAACTGCGTATGCTGTCACCTCCAAGGAAGAAGATACAGAGCAACACGAGCAACGTAGTTGTCGAAGTGTTTATCGTACGGGTGAGGGTGGTATTGATAGACGTATTGAAAAGCTCCTGACGGTCATGCTTAGGATACAAGTGAATGAACTCACGTATACGGTCGAAGATCACCACCTTGTCGTTGATAGAGTAACCGATACAGGTCAAGATTGCTGCGATGAACGTCTGGTCTACTTCAAGGCTGAACGGCAGCACACCCCACAACAGCGAGTAAGCTCCGATTATGAGCAGTGCATCACAAACAAGACCTACCGTACTGCCGACAGAGAAGGCAACATTGCGGAATCTCACAAGGATATAGAGGAAAATTGCGATAAGGGCGAAGATTACCGCACGAATAGCGCCATAGGTCACGTCCTTAGCAACCGATGGTCCCACTTTCTGCGAAGAGACAATCGAGCCACCCTTCTGGTTATCACGATCCTTAAACACCTCGAATGTCACATCCTTGGCAAGGAACTTATCCTTCAGCGACTTGTAGAGCAAGTGTTCTATCTCGCTGTCAACCGACGGGTCATTGCTGTCAATCTTATAGTTGGTCGACACGCGCACGGTGCGTCCGTCTGTACCAATAGCCAAAACAGACACATTGGCTTCGCCCACGTTAGGAGCTATAGCATCGTTTATTTCCTCAGGAATCACAGGGTTGTCGAAGATAACATTGAAGTTGCGACCACCAGTGAAGTCGATACCACTACTCAAACCACGCACACCATATCCTGCGAAACATACAACCAACGCAATACCCCATACAACGAAGCTCTTGTGATAGAAGCTCATGAACTTGAAGTGGGTGTTGTGCATGAAGTTGCGCGACATAGCTGTGGTGAAAGTGATGTTCTGCCACTTGTCCTTATTAATGAAATGTTCAAAGACGATACGGGTAAGCCATACAGCGGTGAATACTGAAGCCAGCAGACCTATGATAAGAGTCGTAGCGAAACCGCGGATTGGACCAGTACCGAAATAGAACAATATGATACCAGTGATTATAGAAGTCACGTTGGAGTCTATGATGGCAGAGAAAGCGTTGCTGTAACCATCAGCCAATGCCGACTTGAGCTTCTTGCCAGCAGCAAGTTCCTCCTTGGTGCGTTCAAAGATGAGCACGTTGGCATCCACAGCCATACCGAGGGTCAACACGATACCAGCTATACCCGACATCGTCAAGGCAGCCTGGAACGAAGCCAGCACACCGAGAATGAAGAATATGTTGACCAGCAATGCACAGTTGGCAACCATACCCGGCTTGAAGCCATAGAGCAGACACATATATATCATCAAGAGCACGAATGCCACGGCACACGAAATAAGGCCCTTGTTGATTGAGGCCTGTCCGAGCGACGGACCAACGGTGTCGTCCTGTACAATCTTGATTGGAGCGTCCATCTTGCCACCCTTCAACACGTTGGAGAGGTCCTTGGTGTCTTCTGTGGTGAAATTGCCAGTGATAGTGGAGTTACCGCCGCTTATCTCGTTCATCACGTTAGGCGCACTGTAAACTACACCGTCGAGCACGATAGCGATAGCCTTGTTGATATTATTCTTAGTAAGGTTCGCCCACACGCGTGCGCCTTCATTATTCATTGACATGCTGACCATAGGCTTGCCATACTGGTCGAAGTCGGCGCGAGCGTCAGAGATGGCGCTACCCTCCAGAGGAGCCTTGCCGTCAGCGGGCACGCGAATAGCGAAGAGCTCGAACACATCTGCATTGGGGAACAATTCAGAAGATTTTACACCCCACTTCAGTGACACGTCGGCACGCAAGGTAGACTTGGCTTCAGCAGAATTGAGAATATTGTTGACCTCAGCTGTGTCATACGAAGCGACATAACCTACCACGGCGCTTCCGGCACGGCCATTCTGAGCTGGCATAATCATGGAGAGCAGTGGGTGTGCTTTCTTGTTGGCTGCAGCAGCAGCTTCGTTGACTTTAGTTTCGCTCTTGGCTGTAGCACCTTTGAGTTTTGACTCAAGACCTGTTGCCACAACAGAGTCCTTAGCTTCCTTTTCTGCAGCAGTTGCTGTAGTGTCAGCTTTAGACTCACCACCTACGAGCTTGGAGTCAAGAGCTTGCAGCTCAGGCCATATCTCAGTGAAAGTGTAGGTCTCCCAAAATTCAAGGTTGGCGCTGGTCTGGAGAAGTTTGCGTACACGCTCAGGCTCTTTCACACCCGGCATCTCCACCATGATACGACCGCTACCGCCTTCAAGTTTCTGGATGTTAGGCTGAGCCACACCGAAACGGTCGATACGCGAACGAAGCACGTTGTAGGAGTTATCAATAGCGTCCTTCACCTTTGAGCGCAACACGCTTTCAATCTGCTTGTCGGTAGAACGGACATTAATCTTTTCACCCAACTGTTGTGTGGCGAATATTGATGACAACTTGTCTACTCCGGCAATGCTCTGATAGGCTTTTATGAAGAGTGTGATAAAATCGCCCTGGGTTTCATCGGCTTCAGCTGTAGCCTTGGCATAGGCCTTAGTGAAATTGGGGTCGCTGGCATTGTCGGCAGCAAGACCCTTGATGACATCAGGAACAGAGACTTCAAGCGTCACGTTCATTCCGCCCTTCAGGTCAAGACCCAAACCCAACTGGTATTCCTGGCACTCTTGAAGAGTCTTAAACATCCACACTCTCTCGTTCTTCATCGAGTCAAGATAACGCTGACCAGCCTTTGCTGTCATCTTGGCAGCATTGCCCTCATAGTGGCTCGTCACAAAAGAGAAAGAGAGATAGTAAATGCACACTAGTGTCAATAGCACCGCGAATACTTTTACAAATCCTTTGTTTTGCATTTCTGTTTGATTATTTGTTGTTATTATTTTTCGACATTCGCCTAAAATCCTGGTCTCCCAAGAATTTGACGTGCAAATATAATATTTTTTTTCTACCCATTTGGCATACTCCCGACTTAAATCGGATAATTACGACAAAAACCCACTTACATATGGGCAATGCCGCTCTCCAGACAGACTTTCACCGTCATTTCCCGACCCAACGGAGGATTGTTCATTTCGTAAGTTTCAAGCTAACAGATACCAGATAGTGGTCCGACATCTTATACTGCTTTTTCACGACTGCGCCAAACGACCGCCAATGGTGGCTGCACAATATGTTGTCAAGACGAAAGAACATACCCGACCTGTGATAGGATATGCCTGGTCCGTTGCCCGATGCCACATAAGCATCGTGTAGCTTGCGAGTCAGACGATAGTGAACATACGACAGCGGAGAGTCATTGAAGTCACCACACACTACAATCGGCATATCGCCCAATGTCTCAAGATATTCTGCCAGCGAGTCAGCCTGGATAGCTCTGTCATGACCAGCCTTGTTCACTTTGCGGCACAAACGCATCATGTTGTCTTTGGAGGTTTCTTCATCCGGCGACATTATCACGTCGCGATAGTCTTTCTTGTCCTTCACGCTCATAGCGTTCGACACAAAATGGCAATTGGTCACAGCCACCGTGTCAGCATCTATCTTGATGAAATACGTCACACAAGCGTGGGTCGACGAAGGTGAGCCCGTCACCTTGCTGCCAATGATGGGATAGTCCGAACAAATCATCATGCCATCAAAGGCAGACCTGTTGCGATATCTCCAATGCGACATAGCCTTGTCTACCTCATCTCGATAACGCTTAGGACAAGTAGCCTCCTGCGCACAGAAAATATTGGCATCAGAAGTACGCAGATACTCCAACATGGAGTCAAATTCCTTATCATCACCAGCAGCGAAGGCAAATACATTGTAAGTCTCGACCTTCAGGCAACCTTTGGGCACTGGCTGCGAAAAATTGATCGGGCAATACAATCGAAATGCCGGAATGCATGCCAGCATCACGCAGAAACTCCACAGCCACTTGCGCGAACACACCACTAACCAACAAAGCATAAACACGAAATTGGCGGCAAAAAGGAATGGAAATGCCAGTGTGGCAGACACGAGCCATGACAACACATCGGGGTTCATTCTCCCGCCATACGCCGAGATCAGTAGCAATACAGCGCACGCTATGTTGAGTGCGAGAAACAGTTTGTGGAAAATACCCGCCAGACGATTTTTCATGGTGTTCATGCCCTGTATTGATTCTGGGTGTGCTGCGGCAGCAGACTTTCATGCCTCATGCTGCAAGCACATACCTAATAGACTTCGAACTATCCGCGACTTCTGAAATCAAACAGTGTCTTCTTCTCGTCGTCGGTGAGGCAACTATAGCCCGACCGTCTCACCTTCTCAAGAATGCGGTCAATCTCTTCCTGTTTGGCCTTGCGTTCAGCCATCGGGTCAGGCTTGGGAGCATAGGACTCTCTCGGCTCTTGCTTGCGCTCAGCATGGACATGACTCTTTTCCTTCATCTTGTCCCAAAAACTCTTCTTGGGACTATACTCTTGCCACGAAGAGAAGCCATATGCTTTTCTGCGTGCCTGGCGCCGCCAATAGACAATCAGAATCAAGCCAAACAACATGCCACCCAAGTGAGCAAAATGCGCCACATTGCTACCACTCGCACTCACACCAAGCAGCAACTCAATGACAGCATAGCCCATCACCATATACTTGGCCTTTATGGGCACAGGCGGAATCAGCAGCATAATGCGCTCGTTGGGGAACAACAAGCCAAAACCCAACAACACACCATAGACAGCTCCCGATGCACCAACCGTAGTCCATTGATCCAAAAACTCCGACATGGGCATCTGCTTAAAGCCATCGCTCACCATGGTGTAGTGAGCAAGCCCTTGACTGGCATATTCCACATACTGCACAGCCTCTTGACACAACCCGGCACCAATGCCACACACCATGTAGAACAGCAGATAGCGCTTGGGGCCCCACACCTGCTCCAATATCTTGCCAAACATCCAAAACGCAAGCATATTAAAGAAAATGTGCTCTACGCTCGCATGCATGAACATATATGTCACCAACTGATACGGAGCAAAACTGTCTGCCTTGAAAAAATGCAGTCCCAATATATCGTTTAGATCTATACCGCTCTTACCCAGCACCACTGAGGCAACAAACAACAATATGTTTATAATCAGCAAGTTCTTGGTGATTGGTGGAGTCCTGAACATAAAATCAATAAGTTTAGTTAAACAATTAGGCAAAGTTAATACTTTATCTTTTCACCCCGAATAATTCACGCAAAATCTTCATGCGGACAACCAGAGAGATTTCTTCTGCTTGCACGTCCCACACTAACAGCACAAAACCATGTTGAGCCAATCATTTTTCCGCGGAAACAGATGTCAATCTCGGGCAAAACCGATATCAATTTCCGCGGAAACAGACAAACACTTCGGCGGAAACGCAATTGTTTGGTCAATAAAATATTCGGCGAAAAGACGTGCTCAATTTTCAAGACCAAAGGCATTATACTGGCGCCTCGTGCTTTTTTGGCCGTTTTGCAGGAAATTGAATCTAAAATATAATCTTCCTTTCATGACAACAAGATTTTTTTCGCTAAGTTTGCACGTAGCATATATTTTTGACTCATAATAAATCACACATATTACAACAAGACACTGCTTATGAAAACGATGAAGAATTTTCTGCTGACAGCGTTTTTATGCCTTGCCGGCATCACTGTGAACGCACAAGACCGACCTCAACAAGGAATGAGACCTCCTAGAATGGAACCAACACTCAACGGAACATGGCAACTCTGCACCCTTACACCTGGCGACAACGGACAGCCGCAGTTGTCATTACTACCGGTGCTCAAGGTGATTGATAATGAATTAAAGTTCCAAAACATTGGTATACCTTCGGAGGGAGCGTGCTTCATACAGAAGCAGGGAAAGATAGAGAAGACCTCCGACAGTACGTTTGTGGAACACCGACTCGCCATGAGACGCGACTCTGCCACGAACGACAACATGGTCTATCACTTCAGGCTCGAAGGCCCAATGTGGCTCATGATAGACTATACGGAGGCTGGCAAGCAAGAACCGACCAACGAGCTGTGGTTGCGCGTGCAGCCGCAACGACAAAGACGTCCCAACCAGGAAGCAGGTCAGCATCATGCTCCACGCCACAGAGACGGCAACAATGACCGGGTAGAGCACAAATCTAAAGGCGGCGCTGGAAACTACAATCCGTTTGCCCACGAAGAAAGCAACAATGATGATTTTGAGTAGCGGAAGATGACAATCTCACCTTTTGGGCACATAAATGAAAAAAGCCGGAGTCCCCAGTTGGAAACTCCGGCTTTTTTCATTTATTATAAGCCAAGCTTGCGAAACTCGGCTTCGAGATTGTCTGGGGCAATGTCGCGAGCTCTGACAACTCCGTTTTGGTCAACAATGATATTTGCAGGCAGCTGTTTCAGACCAAACGACTTGACGAGCGGAGAATTGAAGGCTTTTCTGTCACACACGTTGTAACCTCCAATGGTGTCGGTTTGCAGCACGCGCATGCAAGAGGCGGTGTCAACGTCAAGGCAGATGTTGAGCTGCGATACACGACCGACCATGCGACGCATCAGATGGCGCTGACTGATGAGAGGAAAACGAAACTCGTTGTCTATGGAACTCCAAAAGGTCACGAGCAAGGCTTTGCCCCTAAAATCGGAATTGCTGACAGTCCTACCGTCAACAGTACGAGTTTGAAATGGTGGCAACTTGTTGCCCACTCTGCACTTCAGCAAGGGCACGACTTCGCTTTCTATCACGTGGAGACAAGAGCGTTGGGGGCGTACTTTGAGCATCAAGCTGAGCAGCTTGTCAATCTTTGCGAAATCTGGTTTCTCTGCTTGCAGAAAGAATTTGTCGAGCAAGGCAACACTCGCCCACAATTGAGGATTGGTGCGTATGAATGCTTCCGCCTCTTTTATGACCTGCGTCTCTTTCATGTCGGCTGTGCGATTGTAGAACTCGCTCAACTGCTCATTTTCGTCATCACCGCTTACGCTAATGCGCTTCATGTTGTTAGCATCGCCACGCAGACGAGCTTTGCCACCAGGAATGGCGATGATTTGCGTTTGCATAAAGTTGGGATACTGCAAGACGATGATTGTCGTGTCTGTGAGGGGATGGGTGAAGGTAAACTCTCCGCCGACAACCCTGACGGTGTCTAGCGAGCCCCATGAGGACGACTGGCTGAAGCAGAGAAACTCTCCACTCTCCAGTCCCTTGAACTCACCGGAGAGAGTGAAGCTCTGCTTATTGCCCGAACATGAGGCAATGAGCAGAGCTGTCGTTATATATAAAAGGGGAAATTTCAAAGCGCGATTATTTCTGCTGTGTAAGCTGTTTGAAGGCTTCGTTGTCTTTCAGTTTGGCGAACTCAAGGTCTTTAGAGGCGTAGTCAGCCAAGGAGGAGTCGAGCGAGATAGCAGTACGGAGGTTGTCGATGGCAAGGTCGGTATTGTTGGTTCTCACTGCGATGAGTGACTTAATGTAGCTTGTCATGGCATCGGGTTCAACCACACCATTGAGCGTAGTAGCCGCTGCTAGGTAGTCTTTGTTGAGCATTTTGGCAAGACCGGCACTGTTGCTGGCATCCGTGCCAAACGACTTGACAGCTTGGGCGTAGTTACCCTGGAGCAGATAGAGATTCCCCATGGCTTCGTTCAAGCCGAGTGCGCTGGAGCCCTTTGAGAGCGACTGTGTAGCCGCTGCCATGTTGCCGTCCATCATGGAGAGAAGTGCGCTGTTGACATTGGCTTCAGGAGCATTGGCATTGTTGGCGAGAGCCTTGTTGACCAACTGCTTAGCCTGAGCATAGTCGCCGTGCTGGTATGCCAGCGTGGCAAGATTGTTGTAGCCTCTATAGTCGTTGGGGTATAGCTCTGTCATCTTGCTGAGAATGTTTTGCTGCTGGTCCTCGTCTTCTGCCAAGCTGGCGGCATAGAGTAATTCTTCGGAGCTAAGCTTGGTGGGGTCCTTGCTGAACTGATCCATGATTTCATCATCGGTGCGGCCAATGAGATTGTAGTGGAGCAATATGCGCGAGCGACGCAGTCTAGGCAATATTTCCTTGGCGAGGTCGCCATAGGCTGCAGAGATGTTGCGTATCTGCTTCTCGCGTTCTTCGGGGTCGCTATACATCGACAGGACACGTATAATCACCTCTTTGTCCTGAATGTTGGACTGCGCTACCAACTGCTGGAAGCCTTCCCAGTCTTCTGCGGTATATTTAGAATCGATATTGCCGGCAACACCAGCACCTTTCATCTCGCCAGCAACATAGTTCTTGGTAGCCTTGCCACGCTCGTCAGCCAGTTTAGTATTATAGTCGAGCGAACCATCGGGCGAGGCATAAGAGGAAATCTCGATACCGTCAAAAGATTTGCGACCGTCCTCGGCAGGAATCTCCTTGAGCGTAGCCAGGAAGTCCTGCACCGACACACTGTTGATTTCGCCCGTACGTATCTTAGCTTGGTTGATGAGGAACTGTATGTTGGCTTCCTGTTTCTGCTGTATGATGCGCTGGAAATTGTCGGGCGCATAAGACATCGATGCGCTCTTCAACGTACGCTTGGCCAACTCCGATGTGGCAAGAATTCCGTCAGCCACCTTTACTTCGGGAATGGACACCGTCTTCTTGCCCACAGTAGCGGCAAAAGCCAGATAGAGCTCGCTTTTGTGCATCGGATCGGTGTAGTCATAAGTGGTCTTCATTGTATAGTTGCCACCCACACGGTATGAGATAGTCTGGTTGTTACCGATTACTTTTTCACCTTGGAACGTGGCTGGCTGTCCGAGTGTTTCGCCGCCTTCATAGCGCAACACGGGGGTCACCGTAACCACAGCCTTGCGCTTCATATATTTCTCAGGGAAGAGCCCGTTGATTGTTACTGGCACTTTGCCGGCGTGAGTTTCGAGGGGGTTGGGGGTTACGGTAAAGTAGTCCGGACTTAGCGGTCCCATCTTGCTGCACGATGACAACACAGCGACAGCTAATATGGTCAAGCCGAAAGAAATGTTCTTTGACATAGCGTATATTGTTTTGATAGATTTTTAGGGACACAAAATTACTAATTAATTCTGTTCTCTAACAAAAAAAGCAATAATATTATTTCCTTTTGGTAATGAGCTAAAAAGCATTAAGTCTCCTTCCGCCATAAACCAGACAGAGGGAGATGCCAGTCGTCTAATGCTTGACAACAATGTCAGCCCGGGCTTGTTCCCACTTTTTGCGAGCTAGGTCCTGCATGTCGGTCACGGTGTCGCGCTCGTCGACTATTTCAAAGCCAAGCATTGTCTCGATTACGTCTTCCAACGTTACGATGCCACGCATACAACCGTACTCATCGATGATGACGGAGATGTGTTCCTTCTTGGCAAGCATCAGTTCAAGAATGTTTGACACGCTGGTTTCTTCCTGAAAGGTGAGAATGGGGTGCACTATCTCCTTGAGCGTAGTCGAGAACTTGTCTTCAGCAAGTTTCTCGAGGATAGTCTGGCGCAACACATAGCCTGTGACATATTCCTCGTCATCCTTGTAGACTGGTATGCGCGAATATGTATTATACTCTTCCTTGGCATAGAATTCCTTGACGGAAAGCGCCTCGTTGGCAGTGTTGACCACTACGCTAGGAGTCATGATTTCGTGAGCGGTAACAGTAGACAACTTGATGAGGTTCTGAATCATCTTGTTCTCCTCTTTCTCAAACACCCCTTCATCGGCGCCCACCTTGACCATGGCGCTCACCTCGTCGCGGCTTACCGACTGCGACTTGGCCTTGCCCAAGCGACGAGTCAATGCCTCTGCCAAAATCACGAGCGGAAAGGTAATGAAAAGCATCACACGTATGATATTGGCTGCCGGAAGCGCCAGCGAGCGCCAATAGCTGTTGCCTATGGTTTTGGGGATGATTTCTGAAAAAACTAGTATGCACAGCGTCATGACACCACTGGTCAATCCAACCCATTCGTTGCCGAAAACAATGCCGGCCTGTGTGCCGACGGCGGCTGCACCCATGGTATTGGCAATGGTGTTGAGCGACAAGATGGCACCAATGGGACGACTTGGATTTTTCTTTAGTTTCTTAAGAAGAGCTGCCGACCTCAAATTCTTTCCTTCGATGCTTGCCACAAATGTTGCGGGGGTAGACAAGAACACGGCCTCAAGCACAGAACACAGAGACGAAATTGACAAAGCCAGAAAGAAAAACAGGATTAGTAAACCCATAAAAGATTGAAACGTAATGATATTTGATGCAAAAATACGCACATTTTTTATAACAGCGAGGATTTTGCACTAAAAGATTTTGCTACAAAAAGGTCTGCAGAGCGCAAAAGCATCATTGCTGGTGTGATAAAAATCGGTGTGGAAGCCTGTGGTTAGCATAGAGGGTAACACCAAAGATTTTCACCTGTCTAAATTGGACAACTGCGCCAGAGGGGATAAATGCAAAAGCCCCGCTCCTTGTGCTAGGATGCGGGGCTTTTTCGGATATATGAATGATGAGAGATTATTCCTTGTCACCTTCGTGGCGCTGTGGACGCGGACCTCTGCCTTCACGACGCGGACCTCTGGGGCGTGCAGGACGCTCTTCGTAGCCTTCGGGCTTGGGCAGAAGCACCTTGCGCGAAAGTCTGAATTTGCCAGTCTTGTCGTTTACTTCGA
This sequence comes from Bacteroidaceae bacterium, assembly GCA_963600315.1. Taxonomy (GTDB): domain Bacteria; phylum Bacteroidota; class Bacteroidia; order Bacteroidales; family Bacteroidaceae; genus UBA6382. Next base: position 31,702 of record CAVCAW010000057.1, read on the forward strand.
GTAGCTTCACGTCGATGGTATCGCCTTCTTTGAGTCCGGCTTCTTCCACTGTTTCGAGGCGCTTCCAGTCTATCTCGCTGATATGGAGCAGACCTTCGCGTCCAGGCATAAACTCAACGAAGCAACCATAGGGCATTATGCTAGTTATCTTGGCGCTATAAACCTCGCCAACTTCGGGCACTGCCACGATAGCCTTGATCTTGGCAATTGCAGCATCGATGCTAGATTTGTCGGGGGCGCTAATCTGAATTTTGCCAACACCATCTTCCTCGTCAATGGTGATGGTTGCGCCAGTGTCCTCCTGCATGCCTTGTATAATCTTGCCGCCGGGGCCAATCACTGCTCCAATGAACTCCTTAGGTATCTCAAATGCCACGATGCGTGGTACGTGAGGCTTAAGGTCGGCACGAGGCTCTGCGATGGTCTCGGTTATCTTGCCTAGGATATACTCTCTGCCAGCCTTGGCCTGCATGAGAGCTTTCTCGAGTATTTCGTATGACAGACCGTCGCACTTGATGTCCATCTGTGTGGCGGTAAGTCCCTTGACGGTACCAGTGGTCTTGAAGTCCATGTCGCCCAAGTGGTCTTCGTCGCCGAGGATGTCGCTGAGCACTGCATACTTGTCTTCACCAGGGTTCTTGATGAGACCCATGGCGATACCGCTGACGGGGCGCTTGATTGGCACACCTGCATCCATGAGAGCGAGAGTGCCTGCGCAAACAGTAGCCATCGACGAAGAGCCGTTGGACTCAAGAATCTGCGAAACGAGTCTTACGGTGTAGGGGAAATCAGCAGGAATCATGTCCTTGAGGGCACGCCATGCGAGGTGGCCATGACCTATTTCGCGACGTCCGACACCACGCTGTGCTTTAGCCTCGCCCGTGCAGAACGGAGGGAAGTTGTAGTGGAGCAGGAACTTCATGTAGCTCTTGTCGAGCACATCGTCAACCAGCTTCTCGTCAAGCTTGGTGCCGAGGGTGCAGGTAGAGAGCGACTGTGTTTCGCCACGTGTGAAGATGGAGCTTCCGTGGGGCACAGGCAGTGGGTCTGTTTCGCACCAGATGGGGCGTATGTCGGTCGTCTTACGACCATCGAGACGTATGCCTTCATCGAGCACGCAGCGGCGCATAGCATCGCGTTCCACATCGTTGTAGTAGCGGTCGATGAGTGTATTCTTTTCTTCGAGTTCCTCTGCAGTGAGGTTGGTATTGCGCTCTGCATAGGCAACTTTGAAGTCTTCACGAATCTTCTCGAATGCTTCAGCGCGGGCATGCTTTTCCAGCGCCTGCTTCGTAACGTCGTAGGCTGGCTGATAGCAAGCTTCTCTGAGCTCTTGGCGGAGTTCTTCGTCGTTAACCTCGTGGCAGTATTCGCGCTTAACATCGGTGCCGAGTTCCTTGGAGAGTTCGGTCTGCAGGTCGCACATAGGCTTGATGGCCTCGTGAGCGGCTTTCAGGGCTTCGAGCAGTGCGCTCTCGGGCACTTCCTTCATTTCGCCCTCCACCATCATGATATTGTCGTGGGTAGCGGCAACCATGAGGTCCATGTCGGCTTCCTTCATCTGTTCCGATGTCGGGTCGATGACATATTCGCCATTGACGCGAGCTACGCGCACTTCAGAGATTGGAGTTTCAAACGGAATGTCGGAGCAAGCCAACGCTGTGCTGGCAGCAAAACCTGCGAGAGCGTCGGGCATGTCTACGCCGTCGGCACTGAGGAGCATGATATTAACGTAAACCTCTGCGTGGTAGTTGCCAGGGAAGAGCGGGCGCAAAGCGCGGTCTACCAAGCGGGAGGTAAGGATTTCATTGTCAGATGCGCGGCCTTCACGCTTTGTGAAACCGCCGGGGAAACGTCCAGCTGCAGAATATTGTTCGCGGTAGTCGCACTGCAGGGGCATGAAGTCTGTTCCGGGTACTGCGTCTTTGGCTGCGCACACGGTTGCGAGCAGTACGGTCTTGCCCATACGCAACACAGCCGAGCCATCAGCCTGTTTCGCCAATTTGCCTGTCTCAATAGAGATTTCGCGTCCGTCAGGCAATTGGACTGTCTTCGTAATAATGTTCATCTAAATAAAAATTAAAATAGCTATTTCTTAAATCGTCTGAAAATCGTGCAAATATACCCATTTTTGTTTGAACCAGCCTTGTGAAAAAGGCTTTATTTGCTACCTTTGCTGTAAAATTGTTGGTTTCGCGTGCAATATGTTCAGAAGGCTCTCACAAATGCTTCCTGACAAGGGCGAAAATGCAGCAGAAAAAGAGAATCTAATTATGAAGATTGTTTACTTTCACGGCTTTGGTTCGTCGGGCTCTAGCGGAACAGTGCAACTGTTGGCACAGCTCTTGCCCGAAGTAGAAATTGTGGCTCCCGACATACCGGTAGACCCTGCTGAGGCCTTGCCTTTCCTCGAGGATTTTTGCAAGAAGGAGAACCCCGACATTGTGATAGGCACTTCGATGGGCGGCATGTATGCGCAGCAGATGAGGAACTACAAGCGCATCTGTGTCAACCCCGCTTTCAACATGTCGACTATGAGCAAGGCTCTCAAAACCGGCGAACACAAATTCTTCAACAGGCGCAAGGATAACCAAAAGACATTTAGAATCACGCGCGACATCATTCAGCACCACAATCAGATGGAGCGCCGGCAGTTCAAGGACATCACTCCTGAGCAGAAAGAGACTTGCTGGGGGCTCTTCGGTATCAACGACCCGATGGTGAACACGTATGACTTGTTCAAGAAACACTATCCCAACGCTATCAAGTTTGAGGGGGAGCACCGGCTCAATGAGAAAGTGCTCAAAAAGGCACTCCTTCCACTCATAAAGGAAATACTGGAGCAGCAGTGAGTGCGCCGACAGCCTGGCTGCTATGGCGACATGGCGGAGGCTGTCGTTACATGCGGCTTGCGTAAACGTCAAAATGCCCTGCGACCAAACTGGCCGCAGGGCATTTTGACATATATAGGGCAAATATTTACTTGCCAGTGCTGGCGGGAACCTTGGGCTGCGGAGCTGCCTTGATTGACACCAGTTCTACCTTGAAGATAAGGGCAGAGAAAGGTTTGATGGGCGAGTTGCGGTTTTCGCGTGCGCCATAAGCCAAGTCATAAGGGAGATAGATTTCCCATGTTGAGCCTACGGGCATTAGCTTGAGTGCCTCGGCGAAACCTGGCACCACGCCATTGACGCTAAACTCCTGTGTCTTGTTGCGCTTGTAGGAGCTGTCGAACACGGTGCCATCGATGAGACGGCCTTCGTAGTTCACTTCGACCTTGGAGTTTTCGCCCGGCTTTTCGCCTGTGCCTGCTGTCAAGATTTTGTATTGCAGACCGCTAGGCAGTGTCACCACACTGTCTTTCTTAGCGTTTTCTGCGAGGAATTTCTCTCCGGCAATACGGTTGTCGCCATATTTCTTCTCCATGAGCTGTGCATGATAGAAATCCATCTGGCGCGAAGCCACGTTCATGGCGGAGTCAGCGCTGTATGGGCTCTTGTTGTTGACCGACTCGATAAAGCCGCGCAAGAATTCAGCAGTGTTGACAAACGACGAGTCGTTCTTGTCGGTGATTTGCTTGTTGGCCTGCGGCATCATTTGGTTGAGCACCTGGTCGGCAATCTGCATGCCCACGTAGTAAGCCTTGAGTTTGTCATTCTTGGGGGCGTTGGCAAACTCTTGGAATCCGCGCATGAAGTCGTCCATATACTGAGCGGTGTCGATGCGAAGCTGCTGCTGCAGATATTGTTTGAGTCCGTTGGAGTTGGCCGCACCGAGGCAATAGCTGAACACATCGGTACTGACGGTGTCGGGAGTAGCCTTGACAAGAGTGGCAGCTTCCACCTTGGTGGCTTTGGCAGCCTTGCGGCTCTTGCTTGTCTTCTTCTGTGCGCTGGCTGTGCCGGCGGCAATGAGAATGACGAGGATTGATAGAATTATGCGTTTCATGTTGCAGTGTTTCTATGATTGGTTATTTCTTGTTGTTCTTAGCCTTGTCGTCAATCTGCTTGGCAGTCACGTCAGAGTTGGCATTGACGAGTTTAATCTTGAAGATGAGAGCAGAGTAAGGTTTGATTACGCCCATGTCGCGGTTGCCGTAAGCCTGGCTGTAAGGGATGTAGAGTTCCCACTCCGAGCCTTCGGGCATTTTGGCGAGTGCTTCCTGCCAACCCGGCACAACCTGGCTAATCATGATTTCGGTAGGCTTGCCTTCGTTGCTCTTCTCAGAGCTGTCAAAGACGTTGCCATCGAGGGTTTTGCCCTCATAGATTACCTGAACCTTGTTGTCCTTGCCAGGCACGGGACCGTTGCCCTCTGTCAGGACTTTGTAGAGAGTTCCTCCAGGCAGTTTGTTGACACCGGCTTCCTTTGACTTGGCAGCGATGAAGTCATCGCTCTTCTTCTTATTGTCGCCATAGGTCTTGCTGAGGTTGCGGTCTTTGTAGGCATCAACGCGTCCGGTGAGTTCTCTCTTGATTTGCTCGAGGTCGATTTTTGCTTCACCCTTAGCTCCATCGATAAAACCGGCTACAAGCTGCTTGAGGTTGATAGTCTGGGTGGAGTCAGAGCCAAAGAGCTCACTGTTGGCTGCAGCATAGACCTGAGTGCCCACCTGCTGACCAATCTGCACACCTGCAAAGTAGGCAGCGCGCTTCTTGTCGTTGCCGGCCTGTGCCGCAGCGGCGAAACCTTTATAGAACTCGTCCATATAGGCGGTATCAATGCCAAGCTGGTTGGCAATGTACATCTTCACACCCTGCGAATTGGCTACACCGAGTTCATAGCTCAGAGTGTCGAGGTCTGTCTTGGGGTTGCCCTTAGGAATGCCTCCGTTGTTGCAAGATCCAAACGCCACGATAGCTGCGGCGATGATGATAAGAGTCTTTTTCATAATTGTTGTTTATTTTATTTTTGTATTGTTAGCGTATTGACAGGTCTTGATTAGCACACTTCAATCAGCTCTACGTCGAAGACCAGTGCGGAGTAAGGCGGAATGCTCTCGCCTGCCCCATTGGCTCCGTAGGCAAGATTGTAGGGTATGTGGAAGCGGAACTTACTTCCTTCCTTCATGAGCTGCAGGCCCTCAGTCCAACCGGCGATGACACCGTTGAGCGGGAAAGTGGCAGGCATGCCGCGGCGATAGGAGCTGTCAAACACGGTGCCGTCAATCAGACGACCTTCATAGTGACACTTCACGCTGTCAGTGGCTTTGGGGCTTTTGCCATTGCCCTCGTTAAGAATTTCGTATTGCAGTCCGCTGTCAGTGACGCTGACTCCGTCACGACCGGCATTGTCAGCGAGATATTGTTCGCCGGCGGCCTTAAACTTGGCTCCCGCTGCCTCCATGGCTTTGCGGTTAGCCTCTTCTGCTTCCTGTATGAATGTACTGGCTATAATCTGAGCCTCTTTCATGCTCATCTTCAACTCATTGCCATCGATGACGTCTTTGATTGCACTGGCGAAATCGTCGATGTTCAGTTTGTCGCCACCCATGCCTTTAAGCTGGTGACCGATGCCGAGCCCTAAGGCATAACTTGGTTTGTCCATAGCTGAAAAATTGTCGTTTTATAATATCAGTGTGCAAAAGTAGTGCTTTTGATTGACAAAGCGTTGTGGGGGCGGCAGTTTATTAATTCTTTTTATGAATAAGGCTGCGAAACACTCATGGGACTAACTTTTTTTAGTACAAAAAAATAGGCTGTCTTCAAGGTAGAGGCTTCTTGCAGGTGTTAGAAAGCCTTTTCACCGAAATTTTCATTGAGCAAACAATGGCGTTTCCACCGAAATGTTTATCAATTTCGGGGGAAGTTCACAACAATTTCGGGGGAAACGCTTGTCAATTTCCGCCGAAACACTCGAGTTAGCTCAACGCCAAGAAATGCGCAGGTCCACCCGCTGCGATGCGAGTGGACCCTCACTGGTTGCTGCTGTGGTGCAGCCTGTGTTATTTTACGAGAACTTTGTTGCCGTTGACGATGTAGATGCCTTTTTCAAATGGAAGGAAGTGGACGCCATGCACGGTGTCGTTGAATACGCATTGACCGGCTGAGTTGTAGATGCGGAACACTTTTTTGTTTTCGGAGGCTATCATGATGCCGCCGTTGCGTCCGTAGGCTTCGGTGGCATTGCCATTGCGTATGGATTCGTAGATGCTGGTTTCGCCGTCGGCTTCAATGGCGGTCACGTTTTGCTTCAAGAGTTTGAACGACTGAATATTGAACCGTGAGTAGGACGACAGATTGTAGAGCATGCCAAGGCTGACTTCGGTCTCTTGGCTAAGCACGAATTCCACCGAGGGCTCGTCGCCGAGCTGGGTGTAGGCGAGGCTCTTGCCAAGGGTTTCGTTGGTAGAGAGTTCGGAGCCCTCTGTTGCCACAAGGTAAGAGTTGGTGATTGTGCCAGCCCAGCCGCTAGTGGCAACGCTGAACGTGTATTTGCCTGCTGGCAGGAGCAATGTTTGGTAGGCACGGTGGTCTGCCAGGCTGGTGCCAAATCTGAAGTAGCCGGTTGCAACACAGAAGTCGTAGCTGTAGCTCTTGTCGACATAGACTCCGGTGGTCACGTTGTTGTCAGTTGCAGCACTGCGCAGTTGCCAGGTGGAGTTGGCGGTGTTTTGCTGCAGGGCGTAGAAGCGGTCTGCCGAATAGTCGTTGACGGTGGTTGACTCGTCGTAGAGGAATGGACGCTCGTAGTTTGTGAGATAGGTTGAGGTGACATCGTCTTGCGTGACATCGCCGTCGGTGTCGAGGGTAAACACTCCCTGCGTGATGGGCCAGGCGTCGCCATCGGGACCAAAGCCCTCGCGTGTGCCGTCATTGCCGGCAGCGGTCTGGTCGGTGACATCACCTTGTCCTTGGTTGAAATTATAGTAGAGTACGAGTCCGGCTTCATCGCCTTGCAAGGGCGCATTGGCTGTGGTCTTCAGGCTATTGTCAGTGAGCGCTTTGCTCCAGATGTGAACCTCGTCGATGAGTCCCTTGAAGGGAGTTTCGGCATTGCTTATCGACATGGTGCCGGTCCATTGACCATTGGTGTAGCCTATGGTGGTTGACGGAGCCTCAAAGAGTTGTCCGTCGCGGTAGAGCTTGATGTTGCCCAAGCGGAAGGTTATGGCGTAGTGGTGCCATTCGTTGAGGATAACGTAGCCCTCCGACGATGTGAGCGACGAGTTGTTGATGGTGATGTGGTAGGCTCCGTTGGCCACTCCGTGCATATTGACAAAACCATTGTCGGTATAGAAGCCGCCGGCACCACTATATTGGGCGGGGTTCATCCACCACTCGATGGTCCATGTCTTGCTGTTGGTTGAGAGCGGACAGTTGAAGCTGACTTTCTCGTTGCCAGTGAAACTGAGCGAGTTTTTGGGGTCGGCGTTGGAGACGCAGAGTAGTCTCTTCTGGGTGAGGGTGTTGGTGCCCACATCGTTGGTGGCAGTGAGCGAGATGTCGTAGAAGCCTGGATGGGTGGGTGTGAACGATGAGTTCTGACCGTTGATAACGGTGACGCGGCTGTGGTTGTCGATGGTCCAAGTCCACTTGTCGACAGCACCGCGGCTATTGTCGACGAGATAGGTTGTCTCGCCAAGCATGATGCTCGAAGGATTGACGGAGAACTGGGCGGTCGGTGCGGCAGCGTTGACGGTGATGGTCTTGCTCCGCGAAGACTGCCCGGTGCTGTTGGTGGCCGTCAGCGTCACTATGTAGGTGCCTGGCACGTCGTAGATGGCTGTGGCATTAGTGGTTCGGACGGTCTCGCTGCGCGCTCCGGTGAGAGTCCAAGTGTAGGAGGTGTTGGCCCCAATAGAGCGGTTGACAAAACTGAAGGGGTCACCGGCATTCTTGACGGAGTCTGCCATGACGAAGTCTGCCACTGGCATTTGTGCAGCTCTCACCACGATGTCTTTGGTGGTGGTCACGGTGGTGTTGTCGGCCTTGGTGACGGTTAGGCTGACGGAGTAGTCTCCAGCCTTATTATATATAATGTAAGGAGACTGCGATGTATAGCTACTGTTTTCAGCTCCGGGAGTATTCCACTGCCACTGTGTGACGGAGATGGGTGTCACGGCGGAGAACTTTGTCGGAACGCCAGCCTCGATGGTGTCTTTCTCGCACTCGATTGACGGGGTTATAGTCAGTCTTGACCCTTTCAGAATGGTTGCGTCGGTGGTCTGTGTGTAGTTGTCGTTGATGAAGTAGGCGTGATTGGTCAAGGCGTATTCACGCACCTTGATTTCGCCGCCATCTTCAATGATTTCCATGGGCAGATATGCTATGAGGTCGTTGAGCGCTGCAGGGTTTGCTATGGCATCGTCCTTGCCGCTCAGTATGTCGGTCATAGAACGAGCTGTGCTCCATATGCGGAACTCATCAATGGTGGCATCCATCAGTCCGTTGTCCAGTCCAATGGTGAAGTTGCCTATGGCGGGTATGCCGCTGTAGGTGGTCGACGTGACGGACTTCTTCTTGATGCCGTTGACATAGATGGAGAGAGTGCTACCGTCTATCACCACTGCCACATGATACCACGTGCCCACCTTCAGAGTGTTGGCAGCGGTCGTGGCATAGTCGAGTACGCTCTTGGTAGACCAGCCTGCATTGACTTGGCCCGAAGCTGTGATGTTGACGAAGAAATTGTTGTCGGGGTTGCCCATCTTGTTGAGCGAGCCGCCCAGCGACGACAATTTGACCATAAACTCCACGGTGCCCTGGGTGCAGGCGCTGGTCAGCACGTCGGGTATGGTTATGCCGTTGTGACTTAGCTGCAACACCTGATTGTCGCTATTGTTGATGATGACGGGGTTGCTGGCAGTGTTGCTCTTGCTTGACACGAGCAGACGATCGTTGTAGCTATAGGCTGCTGCTACGGAATAGATGCCATTCTTGTCTTTCGCGGTGTAGGTTTTGCTCGCCATGCCGACGCTATCAATCAGCGTACTGCCGTTATAGATGTAGTATTTTGCTATGGGCAATGTGGTTGCTGCCGGTGAAGTCCACGACAGGGTTGTGCCGCTGAGTGTGGCGTTGAGCGGAGGATTGATGGCTTCGCCCGGCACGACTACCGACACACACAGGGTGGCCTCGCCGCCCTTTATGTCGATGGTGTCGATGTCAAACGGGATTTCCACCGGAGTTTCGCGGTCAAACTCATAGTTCATGATAGAAGCCTTGTAGAGATGGCCGGTTCCTACGCCACCCGTCTTGGTGTTGACGTAGAAGAAGTACTTGAGCGGCTTGGTCTTGTCGAACCGCTCGCCTAGGTCTGTCAAGTCATAGCCAAACTCCATCGGTTCGTAGTGGTAGCCATCTGCCCAGCGTCCCAGCATGGGCACGGCGGGCGATGTGCCGTCGGTGTCATACTTGGTGGTGCCGCTGAAATGTACGAAATCCGTGGTCGCTTCGGGTTCTGTGGCCGTAGTGTCTTGCGCAATGCCGGCACTAAGTTTAAGTTCCCAGCGGTGGTCGTAGTCCATGAGCAACTTGATGGTGCGCTGTGGCTCAAAGTCGGGGCGATGTTCGTAGAGCTCGGTGGCCCAGTTCAACTTCATACTTCCGCCTTGATACATGCAGTAGGAAAAAGCGTAAGGGCAGTAGATGAAGCCCTGGTTGCACCAGTTTCCACCCCACGAATTGCATATAATCCACGCACCGAGCTCATTTTTGTCCTTTTCTCCGTAGACACCGTTGGAGTCGAGGTCAAACTCTATGCGGTCATCATAGCCCACGATGGTCATGCCGTGGTCGTAGGTATATCCCCAGTTCTTGACGCAATACATATTGGTCACGCCGATGGCATCGTTGGTGGCTGTCGACGGAATGCGCCCCCATGTTCCGCCACTGGCCACGCCAAATCCCGCCAGGCCACCGTCGTTGTAGCCCTCGGTGCCCCAGCGGTTCCACAACCATTGTTTGAGTTCCTCTTGTGAGGCTTCATCGTCCTTCGACACTCTCGGCCCGTAGAAGAAACTCAGACTTCTGTTGAACATGGCGGAGTACCATTTGTCGTAGCCCTGCATCCAGCCGAAATAGTAATTATCGGTGGTTTGGTAGCCAAACGTGTTGGAGTAGGTCCGTCCGCCATAGGTCGGCACGTTGGGAATGCCGTTGGCTGTCATCAGTTTAATCTTGTCTACACCAGGAGTGGTGAACAACCAAGTGAAGTGGGTTGGATATTGGTTCTCCTCAAGCGAGGCGTCCTTGTTGCGCCAGGAGTTCATCTCGTGGGTGAACATGTAGCCGATGGCCTGCGCTGAACCACACGAACCTCCGCTCTGATTGAATACGGGTGGATAGTACATGCTCAAGGCATTGTTGATATGGTCGGGGCGCTGACCGCGGTTCATGGACCTAGCACTGCTGCGCACAGATGTCTTGGG
>CAVCAW010000058.1:0-10725 GCA_963600315.1 Bacteroidaceae bacterium
GTGTTATGCTCCTCGCAAGTTGTGCAAGCTCAAGCTATGAGAAGACGGCTCCTATGATGGGTGTCCAGAGTAATAACATCAACACCTACGTGGCTGCAGATCTCGATTATGCCAATGCCAAAAAGGTGGAGGGTACAGTCAATACAAAGACCGTTCTTTGGTTTATTTCTACTATTAAGAATGACAAAAAGACGTTGAAGAGTACTAACCGTTATAGTAGCTTGTCGAAACTAGAGTCGCAGGCCCTTTATCGTGCCAAGACCGATGCCAATGTTGACATCATCCTTGAACCAGAGTTTGAGACAGAGAAACATTCTTGGTTCTTTGGTATCATCAAGACTTCAACTGTCAAAGTTAAAGGATGGGGTATCAATGTCAAGGGCATCAAGGAAGACAATCATGGCGTGTCAAATGCGCAGTTAGCACCGAAGTATACAGGATTCGGAATTTAATGAAAAGAGGAAGGGAGAGTCCCTTTTCACAGATAATATGAAGCGGTTGCTTGTGTTTTATACAAGCAACCGTTTTGCCTTCTTGTAGTCCTTAGTTGCATAGGGTGACTTGCGATAGTGCCACACCCGATAAAGCAGAGATTATTAGGCACGAAGCGGTATGTTGAAGTGTAAGGCAAACCTTAAAGTATAGCCGCTTTTTAGAAATTAGGTAAGGCTGTTCCGATATCTTTTGCGGCTCCCTCAAACTGATTCAACGGCTTTGAGGAAAGTTTGTCTGTGCTTGGTCTGTGATTGTCACTTCTTGCACCACAGTTTTTTAGCAATGCCCTTAATCAGAGTACACCCCATGATGCAGGCAATGACGATGCCAAGATTGTCGGCAAGCCAGTCAAGCCATTCGCCGCTGCGGCGTCCGTTGGTACAATAGGCTTGGAGTAGCTCTATCAAGCCCCCTAAGGCTACAGGAACGATTATTGCCACGGTGGTGAGCATTCGTCTAGAGAGCACGAAGTCCGTTTTCCAGTGAGCATGCCAATATTCAACCCAAAATACCCCAACGGTACCACCATACATCACGAGATGCGTCCATTTGTCTATGAATGCCACTTTGTCAAGAGGAGTGCTGGGTGGTGTAAAGAAACTGAGTACGAAAATCAGTATGAGGCATGCAAAAGTAAAGGCGAAATTTTTCATGATTAAGCGGGGCAGAGTTGAGTTAACTATTGTGGAGACCTTGATGTTGAAGAGTGGAATTGCAATTTGAAGGAAAAAGGCTATGCCTTGTATTGTCTTTAACTTTGCCTTGGAACTTGTGGGCAATGAACGCTTTGTGGCACCTTCTTGCCAAGTCTTGTGGTTCTTTGAGTGATGAATGCGCTTTCAGAGATGTTATCTCTAGTTTTGTTGCGTTCCCTTGTTGCTAGTTTTGCTTTTTAGCTGAGCTTCTGACAGTAGGAATCAGTCGTGAGGTGCGTATCGGTTCTATGCGAGTTGTCATTTTCTTTATTTTCTCGCCGGCAATGTTGTTGAGGGTAGCCTGCACTACACTTTGCCGCACAGCCACATAGGCGTGTCGCTCGTAGATATCAATTCCTCCGATGTCAGCCCCCTTCAGCCCTCCTGCCTTGCAGAGGAAGCCTACGATGTCTGTTTTGTTGAGTTTGTCTCTCTTGCCTCGCCCTATGTAGAGAGTTGTCCATTGCGGTTTGGCGGGTTTGGCGAACGGTGGCTCTATCGACATGTCTTCAGGGCTGGTGTAGTAGCCTGGCAATTGTTCTTCTGGTCCCAGTATGGTGTATGAAGTGCCCGTGGCATCCCATCGTCCCGAACGACCGCTGCGATGAGTGTAGGCTTCGGCGTTGCTTGGCAAGTGATAGTGTATAATATTTTGAAGTGTTGACACGTCAATGCCACGTGCTGCGAGGTCGGTCGATACCAAAACGTTGACACTGTGGTTGCGGAAGAGCGATATTGCGGTTTCGCGGTCTTGCTGGTCCATGCCACCATGAAACATTGCCACACTATGTTTCTGCCCATATAGGTACTGTGCAATACGTTCTACAGCTTCGCGGTATCCCGCAAATACTATCGATTGCTCGTCACTCAGTGTGCAGAGCAGTTGTCCAAGAGTTTCAAGCTTGTCTTTTTGTGGGGAGTGGACGACGAATTGTCTTATGCTTGCAGATGTGCCGCCATGCCGTCCGAGATAGTTCAGCGTGGCGGGTTGGCAATTTTTGAAAGCTGCAAAATCCGGAATTTCCTTTAGGTCGGTGGCAGAAACAAGTATACATCTTTTTCGCCCTGGCATTTTGTTCAACAATGCCGCCATTTCGTCTTGAAAATTCAGTTCGAGCATTTTGTCGAACTCGTCTATCACTAGAGTCCTGACGCTGCGTCCGTCCAGATTGTCTTTGTCTAGGTGGTCGTTCAGCCTGCCCGGTGTTGCAACAACAATGTGTGGTCTTATGCTGTCGATTTGTTTGTGTTCTGCCATGGTCGGTCGCCCACCGTGGCAGCACGCAACCCTGCATGGAGTTTTCATTCGCCTCAGTACGTCGTAGGTCTGTATGGCGAGCTCACGTGTGGGCGACAGTATCACAGCCTGTAGCGTGTCGTCGGATGGGTCGATGGATTCGGTGAGTGGAATGAGGAATGCCAGCGTCTTGCCAGTCCCCGTTGGGGCAAGAATCACAGCATTGGCATTGTTGCGTATCAGCTCTACAGCATTGTGCTGCATCTCGCTAAGTTGACTGAAGTTTAGGTTGTATAGTATCTCCTCTGTTTTCATTCGGATTTTGTTTGGCGCAAAAGTACAACTTTCTGTTTTTTTTCGCTACTTTTGTCGCACAATAATCCTTGCGACCATCGTCGCTCCACGGTTCGCCCACAATGCTTGCCGTGACGAAATACAGAATACTCCTACGTGGCATGACAAACAACTATACATCTTCCGACCGCCTTATTGACCTCATTGAGGGAAACTACCGCTTGCTGCAAGTCATAAGCCGCTTCGGCATTCCCCTTGGTTTTGGTGATAAGACAATCGATGAAGTCTGCAATGAGCGAGGTGTTGACACCACCACATTCCTTGCTGTCATCAATTTTGTCCATTCTGGCTATACCCAGATTGTCAACGAGCCAGAGCTGCTGTCAATCCCTACATTGGTGGAGTATCTGAAGCAGAGCCACGTCTACTTCCTTGACTTCCTTTTTCCGCGTATCCATCGCCAACTCCATTCGGCGCTCCACGATGATGGCAAGGGCGAGATAACTGGCATCCTTCATCGTCAGTTTGACAAATATATTACCCATGCATCGCGCCACATGCGCCAAGAGGAGTCAACCCTTTTCCCTTATGTTGAGAAACTGCAGAAAGGCGAAAGCGTCGGAGACTTTTCCATCAGCACTTTCTCGCGCAGCCATCAGCCTCTTGATGACAGTCTGCACGAGTTGAAGCGCATTCTGATACAGTACAACTCCAAGTGTGAGAACGTAAACGAGCTCAACGCAGTGTTATACCTCATTTACTGCTGCGAAGACGAACTGGACTCTCACTGCAAGGCAGAGGACTATATCTTCGTGCCTGCCGTATATCATCTAGAGGAACGTGTGCGCCATGCGAATGAGTGATGTTCATCATATTATCGTAGCCGAAAACAGTCCCATTATCCGTGAGGGGTTGTTGCAAGTGCTTTGTCGCATCACCGGCATTCATGTGCATGCCGTGGCCGTGTCTACGCTCCACTCGCTCGACGATATGCTCCGCATGCGTCCGTTCCACATGGTCTTTGTGTCTCCCGACTTCTGTGGAGGCTTCAATCTCGCTCAGTTCAAACTGAAATATCCCGACATTCCCTGCGTGGCCATCGTCAGTAGCCTCAGTCAGTTGACGGCTGCAAAGTCATATGGCGGTTTTGTCACCACTTGTTCCTCGGTTGACGAAATAATGCAGACCGTGATGAAGTCGCGTGAGCAGTTCACGGTCAAGTCACCGGCTGCTGATGCCGATGTCCTCAGTCTGCGCGAAAAGGAAATCCTTGTGGAAATCGCACGTGGCCGTTCTACCAAGGAGATTGCCGACAGACTCAACATTGCAGTCTATACGGTCAACACTCATCGCCGCAACATCTGTCAGAAACTTGATATCCACTCTGCTGCCGGCTTGACCGTATTCGCCATGGCAAACGGATTTTTGGAGATGTAGTCCAATTGAATATATCCCCAAAATAGAGTTTGCCGTTTTTTCGTTTTCCCTAATCTTATTCCTTAATCTTTTTGCCAAAGCCGTCCTTGCCAGGTGTGGCGCTCCATCATCATGTTTCTTAGCAAGGCGGTGAATTGATAGTTCTTCATGCCCCATCTGGGCGCAATCAGCAAGTCGTCGGGTGACTGCGAAGTGAAGCGCTCCAGCACTATGTCGGGGCGTAGCCGCTCTATGTAGTCAATGACCACAGTCGCATAGTCTTGGGGTGACTTGAATAGCTGAAACGCTAGGGGGGTTTCCCTGTATTGCCTTGCCATGGTCGTTCCGTCCACTATCTGCAGCTGGTGCAGCTTAATGACGTCTATTGGCAACTCGGAAATAATAGCAGGCTCCATGGTAGTTTGACTGCTGTCGGCTCCCGGCAGCCCCAGAATAATGTGCGCACAGGTGCAGATGCCCATGGAGGCAGTGCGCACGATGGCATTGCGACTTTGTGCGAAACTATGTCCTCTGTTCACTGCCCGGAGAATGCGGTCGTCGGAGCTCTCTACACCAAACTCCAACATTACGAACGTCTTGGTGGCCAGTTCTCCGAGATAATCCAGCAGCTCGTCTCCTACGCAGTCGGGCCGAGTGCCTACCACCAACCCTACAATGCCGTCTTGGCTGAGAGCCTCTTCATATTTCGCTTTCAGCACGTCAATCGGCGCGTAGGTATTGGTGTGTGCCTGAAAATATGCCAGATATTTCATGTCGGGATATTTCCTGCCGAAAAACTCCACCCCCTTCTTTATTTGCGAGGTGATGGAGTCGCCCTTGTCGCAATAGCCGGGAGTGAAAGTGCGGTTGTTGCAATATGTGCAGCCGCCATGCCCCTTGTAGCCGTCGCGGTTGGGACACCCAAAGCCGCCGTCAATGCTCAGTTTCTGCACCTTGAAGGGGAAACGGCTCTTGAGAAATGAGCCGTAGTCTCTGTATAGGATAGGAGAGTCTTCCATACTGCAAAAGTAGCGTAATGCAAGATAATTTGCAGCTTGGTTAACTAAAATAGTGCATCGTGGTTAAAAAAATTAACATATCCAAAATCTCTCATTGGTATCCTCGCCATGTTGACCAAACAGTTGTTAATTTTGTGGCATGAAGAAACATGGAATATTCATAGCGGCAGCATTGATGGGCATAGTTTTCATAGCCCTTATCTCGGTGATAATAAACTTCCACAATCGCATGACAAACTTGCGCAAGGAGCAGTTTGATGCTGGTGTGAGCCGCAGCTTGTTTCGTGTGGCGCGCGCCATAGAGATGGACGAAACCCTGCGGGAACTCAAGATAGACCTTCATTCCATAGGCTCACAAGAAATCGACGACAGCTTGCGCACCGATGAGATGACTGATGCCAGTGTGTTCGATGACTCGATCGGTTCGCAGCGACCACGTGGACTGAAACGGTCTTCTGGACTTATTTCACACAATTCCAACACCAAAGGGCTGACGTTGGGGACCCGCAATTTCCAGAGCAAGTATGAGTTTTCCGACAAGATGCGTGCAGAGCTGAAAAAACGCTATATCTATCAGCAGCAACAGCTCAATCGCGTC
Source organism: Bacteroidaceae bacterium (assembly GCA_963600315.1). GTDB lineage: Bacteria > Bacteroidota > Bacteroidia > Bacteroidales > Bacteroidaceae > UBA6382. Next base: position 5,755 of record CAVCAW010000058.1, read on the forward strand.
ATCTACTCTATACTCTACACCTCCAGCAACACCCCGATAGAAGACCGCATAAACTTCAAGAAGCTTGACAACTTCATTAGAACCGAGTTCGTACACAACGGCATTGACATCACCTATCATTTTGCCGTCACCAACTCCAGCGGTCGCTTGATTTACAAGTGTCCGGACTATACCGACGAAGGAATTGACCATAGCTACAAGCAAGTGCTCATGACCAACAATTCTCCGTCCAACACGGCAGTCTTGACCGTCAATTTCCCGTCCATCAACCGCTATATCTACAAGTCAGTCCGCTATGTGACAGTCTCCGTGGTGTTCATCATAATTCTGCTAATTGTCTATATCTACATGATACACATGGTGTTGCGTCAGCGTAAATTGAGCGAAATGAAGAACGACTTCGTCAGCAATATGACACACGAGCTGAAGACCCCAGTAGCCTCCATATCGCTCGCTTCGCAGATGCTTGCCGACGACTCCATACCCAAGACCCCCTCTACGACCAACCATTTGTCGGGAATCATTCGCGACGAGACGCGTCGCTTGCAGTTACTGGTCGACCGTGTGTTGCAGACCTCGCTCTTTGAAGACAATAAGACCTCGATGAAACACGAAGACCTCAACCTTAATACCATGGCCGATGATGTGGCATCTACCTTTGCCCTCAAGGTGGGTGAAAAGGGAGGCGAGATAATCACTGACCTCAAGGCAGAAAATCCCGTGATTACGGGCGATGAGGTCCACATAACCAATGTGCTGTTCAACCTGATGGAAAACGCTGTGAAGTATCAGCGTGAAGACGTGCCTCTCAAGATTGTCGTTAGCACCGAGAATCGCCATAACAACGTGGTGATCACCATTGCAGACAACGGCATCGGCATCAAGAAGGAAGATTTGAAAAAGATATTCGAGAAATTCTATCGCGTCCACAGCGGCAATAAGCACGACGTCAAGGGCTTTGGGCTGGGGCTTGCCTACGTGCGCAACATTGTGAAGATTCACCATGGACACATCCATGCCGAGAGCGAGTTTGGCAAGGGCACTAAGTTCGTAATTGTATTGCCGATAGCTTCGCCCGACAGCGGCGCTAGATGCGGCAGCTTCAGTCGATGGTTCAATAAGAACGAAGAGAAAAACTAATAACAAAAAATAAACCATAAAAGCAACGACTATGACAGAAAAAACACGAATCCTGCTTTGTGAAGACGATGAGAGTCTGGGAATGCTTCTCAGAGAGTACCTTGATGCAAAAGGCTATGATGTAGAGCTGTGTGCCGATGGTGAAGCCGGCTACCGCGCGTTCCTCAAGTCGCCGTTTGACATTTGCGTGCTCGATGTCATGATGCCCAAGAAAGACGGTTTCTCGCTGGCGCGCGACATCAAGCAAGTTAACCCAGAAGCCCCTATCGTGTTCCTCACCGCCAAGACACTCAAGGAAGATGTGCTCGAAGGCTTCAAGGTCGGAGCCGATGACTACATCACCAAGCCTTTCTCCATGGAAGAGCTTACCTTGCGCATAGAGGCCATAATGAGACGTGTGCGTTCCAAGAAAACCGTGGAACAGACCGAATGCAAGATTGGTTCCTTTATCTATGAGACCAAGAAGCAAATACTCAAGAGCCCCGACGGCGAAGTCAAGAAACTCACCACCAAGGAGAGCGAACTGCTACTGCTCCTCTATCAGCACGCCAATGAGGTCCTGCAGCGCGATTTCGCCCTCAAGACTATCTGGATTGACGACAACTACTTCAATGCACGCTCCATGGACGTCTATATCACCAAGCTCCGCAAACATCTCAAGGGCGACCCCAATGTGGAGATAATCAACGTCCACGGCAAGGGCTACAAACTAGTCATTCCCACGGAGAGCGAGCTTGGGTGACAGCAAGGCTTGTAAGCCACTGCGGCAACAGCCAGTCTCGATAGGGGAGGGCTGTCTGCGGAAATCTTCTTTTTCGCAGACAACCCTCCCTGCTTTTTTGTTTATGGTGTTGACATGGAGGCAATTTTCGGTGAAAAATGAGACAAAAAGCGATTTTTCTCGGTTGAAAACTTGCGGTTTTCAAAATAATAACTTTCCTTTGTATTTCCAAACGAATGTTCAACATCTTTCAAAAACAAGCGCAGCCTATCGTAGTGACATTACTCTGAAACACTAATTTTGTCAAGTAATGAAGAACCTTAAAGTTTTGACCGACGATGAATTGGTCGGTCTTTACGCTAAAGGCGACAATGAAGCGTTTGACACCCTGTTGAACAGGTATCAGTCAAAACTCTTTTCGTACATATACTATGTGGTTCGCAGCGAGGATGTGGCCAACGACCTCTTTCAGGATACCTTCTTGAAGGCGCTCGTGCGTATCCAGAATGGGCAATACAGGAGCGACGGCAAGTTTCAGCCGTGGATTACGCGCATCGCCCACAACCTCATCATGGACTATTTTCGCAATCGTGAACAAGAGGGCCTCGTGTCTGACAGTGATGCTGGCTACGACATCTTCAACGCAGTGGCATTCTCCGACCGCACAGTTGAGGATCGGTTGCTCGTGGCGCAGTCGCTGACAGATGCCCGCAACATCATGGACAGCCTGCCGCCCTCGCAGAGCGAAGTGGTGCGTATGCGATTCTACGAAAACCTGTCGTTCAAGGAAATTGCCGAAAAACTCGATATCAGCATCAATACAGCCCTCGGCCGTATGCGTTATGCTGTCATCAACATGAGGGCGATGGCACAAAAGCGCGGCATCGCTTTCTATGCCGAATAACTGAGCAGGCATTGCCCAATCACAGATACAGTCCATCGTGACACCTTAATTCCCAAGAGCGGGAAGACTCAGTGCATATATTCCACTAAGTCTTCTCGCTCTTTGTTAATCATCGCCTTGCAAAAGTAGTTGGCAACAACTATCGGTGTCTCGTTCTTTTTTGTTGCTGTTCGGCAAGCCGTTGCAGAGGCGGAACCGGTTGATTTTAGGCGGAAATCGATGTCAATTTCCGCCGAAAATGATATTTGTTTCCGCCGAAATTGAATTGCGTTTCGGCCGAAACGCAATGGCGCTGAGGCTCTATCGGGTTGTGGCAGTGTTGAAATTTTGCCCTTGTGTAGAGTTTTTCACTTTGCTTTGTGTAGAGCCGAGGTTGTGCGCTAAAAAATGTCATGTTAGTTAACAGCCTTCTTTTTGTGAAAAAATGTTGCATTTTTGATTATTATGCAGAAGTAAAGATAAAAATCAGACTAAAAAATATTGGTGTATTCTGATAATTGAATATATTTGCGGAGTTATAGTGGCTGATTTTCATAATACAACAAATATCTTTTTTATTTTCTTATTATTAACTAAATTATTAACCGGATGAAAAGTAAAATCTACTTTTTGCTTTCTCTGTTCCTGATGACAATATTGGGAACAGTGACTTCGTCGGCTGAGACGGGCGATGTGCTTACGGCGCTCGACCAGATTAGTACTTCGAAGTGTTACACCATTGCGGCTAAACGTGGTGGTCTGGTGCTCAACAGTAGTAAGACCGGCGTGGTGTCTGCAAAGACATCTAGCGGGTCTAGCGACAATGGCAATGCATCGACCGAGACGGGTGCCGACCAATGGGTGATAGTTCCTAGCGGCGACGCAGGCTACTATCTGTACAATGTCAACAACGGCAAGGTTCTTAATTCAAATGGTACGATGAGTAACTATTTGTCAGAACCTCTGGAGTTGATGCTCGCTTCTAGTCCAAGCGACAACTACGTCTTCAAAATCAGGAAAGGCAACACTACTCTGAACAACAACAATCAGGGCGGTTTCTATCTTGACGGCTGGAATGATGAAGACGACGGTAATCGCTTGACTATCGTAGAGGCTGGTGAGTTCACCAAGGTGGACTTCAACAACTTGCCTTCCTACAACTACAATGTAGTTGACGGTTTGGGCAACGTGATTGCTTCTGAGACGTTCTCAAAATGCTTCCCTGGCGAGACCTACACCTCTAATTTCGCCAACTACACTGGCGTGACTCTGGAGAGTCCAACCTTCACCGCTACCGACCAAAGCTGTGATGTGGCCTCTACCTACACCTTCGACGCAAGCTCCTATCCCTTCAAGCTGAGCTCGTCGGCTACGAGCAGTGCTTCGTGGTACATGCTCAAGATCAACCGCGAAACGCCTAAGTACTGCTCTTTGGACGGCACCTATGCCAACAACTCCACTGAGTTGACCGAGGCCGACTACTCCAGCGCTACTTCCTTCTGCTTTGTGGGTACTCCGTTCGGGTTCAAACTCGTGAACCATGCAACTCCCGACAAAGCTTTTGGTCCAAAGACTTCTACTAACAACGCCATCCTGACCAACGGTGACGTGGCTGATGCCGCTGTGCTCGTGTTTGAAAAGAATGGCGACTATCAGTTGCTACGCAGCACCGAGAACTCGCTGGGCTACATCAATGACGTGAACAGCCAGCTCGGCTTCTGGCTTTCGTCGAACGCCAGAACTGATGGCGGTTCAAACTTTAGCTTCATAGAGGTGCCCATCGAGGCCAAGGCTATTCTGACCGAATACTACAATGAGGTAGTGGCAAACTATGCCAAGATGTGTGATGCCACATACGATGACAGTGCCTTGACCGAAGACCAGAAGACTGCACTCTCTGACAAGCTTGCTGAATGCAAGGCTCTCCTCGCCGCTACAGACACAAGAGGAGAAGCATACGTTGCCATGCAGGAAAGCCTCAAGGAAGTCTACGAAAAGGCTCCGTTCGTCGAGGGCGGTCGCAGTTCTTCCGCAATGGCTGTAACCGATATCATTGACGGTTCTAAGATTATCCTCCAGGATGGTCCTAACGGATATACCGACAAGTTCATGGTGGCTTATCCTGACAACGCCAACGGCAACGCCGTGAAGTGTGACGATGCCGACAAGTTCACCGTATGGCAGCTTGAGGCTACTGGCTCCAACGATGCCATCTACACCAGCAAGC
>CAVCAW010000059.1:0-2536 GCA_963600315.1 Bacteroidaceae bacterium
GCAGACTTTGGTTTGGGGCGAAACGGCCAGCCATTTCCGCCGAAACAGACCGTCACTTCCCCCGAAATTCTGCCGGCAGGTCAACAACAATGGCAACGGAAAGGTCTCACAACGAGTGCGTTGCAAGATGGTTGGCTTGGTGGCGATTCAAACGGTGAACCAGAGTGACGTTGCGGACTTTGGTGCAGACAACGGACGGACCCGCTCGTGAAATGTCTGCCCTAATGACAGTCAGATAAAACTCAAAATGTTTACAAAGTACGGCAGAACTGATGTGGAAAAGGCTGTTAGGGCTGCTTGTGGTTATTCGAACTCGTCTTGATGGTCTCTGAAGAATTCGTAGTAGACCTTGACGTTGGGTAGTTCGGTCCATCTGCAAGTGGAAACGGGTTCTTCGTCCATGTTGTAGATTTTAGCAAAGGGTAGTGACAGAATGAATGGACTGTGAGTTGAAATGATGAACTGGCAGTCATAAAAACGCGACATACCCATGATGAACTGAACCAATTCCAGCTGCACATCTGCCGACAAGGAGTTTTCGGGCTCGTCAAGCAAATACATGCCTCCGGGTTGTATGGCATCGGTGAAATACTTAAAGCCGTTTTCGCCATTAGAGAATGTCCTCTCGTCGACTCCGACGTTGGTGCGTATATATTTGTCAGAAGAGCCTTTCAGCTTGTTGCAATAGTCGAGGAATGATTCTACGCTTTCGGGGTCTTCGGCGTTAAAGCCTCTGGGTCCATTTTTCCACCCCTGATTCTTGATATCTGCAATGTTGCGCGATACGACATCTCGTTTGAAACTGAGATTGGCATTTCTCTCGCGCACTTCAATGATATGGTTGAACACATCGTCGCTTGAAATGAAACGCGAAACATTCATCAACTTCCTTAGTTTCACGGGGTCTTCGCTACGAAAATAGCTGCGACATTCAGAAAGATATGGGTCAAAGAAATCTGTCTTGTTGTAAGGTGTATTACGCTTCATCTTCAGTTTCTCACCGATGATATTCAACAGGGTGCTTTTGCCAGAACCGTTACTGCCACACAAGATTGTTATGTCGGAAAAGGTGATTTTCTACAACTGCTTTTGTGGAAACAGTTGGTAAGGGTAGAATGAGTCATAACATCCCTTGGTCCTGTTGCGAAAGAAGTTCCACTCTTGGTCATCTGACAAGAGATTAAATTGTTCAAGATATATCATACTAAACGTCTAGGATAAATTAGCAATGGAGTTGTCTGCTCGCAGCTGTTGGGTGATTGAGTCTGGGGGGTAGTGGGACGAGAGGGCGGGGGAGAGGGCGCAATGGATTGGTGTAGAGGAGTATGGTGGTTGGACGAGTGTCTGAATGTAGGAATCGGTGTACTTTCGCTTTGCTAGCAGGATAGGTGATAGAATGAGTTGGGGGTCACGCTCGATACTAAAAATGTCACAATAATATAAGGTGAGGTGGAGGGGAGATGAATGACAAAGAACGGTGGGGCATTGGCGATGGGCAATGCCGGTGAGGGCGATTTGAGGGTAGGGGCTGACGCTTGGCTTATTTATAGGTTGTGATAGCGGAGGCAGGTTTGCGTTCCTTGGGCTTTTGCGGGCAGTCGGGGGAGATGTGACCTATGGGTATGATGACTGCGGCTTCTTCTGCTTCGGCGAGTTGGAGGATTTGCTGGCAGAGCGTAGCATCGAAATTACAAACCCAGCATGAGCCAAGTCCAAGATCTGCCGCCGCCAGACATATGTGTTCGGCGGCGATAGCTATGTCTATGTTGCCGTGTTCCTTGTGGTCGGAGGAGCGAACCCAAGCTTCGTCGTGGCGTATGCAACACACGATATAAAGAGGTGCGGTGGTGAACCATTGACGGTTGTAGCACTGACGTAGTTGCTGCTTCGCCTCTTCACTTTGAACTACATAGAAATGCCACGGTTGGCGATTTACTGCCGATGGTGATAACTGGGCACACTGCAGTATGTAAGAGAGCTGCTCGCAGCTGACTTCTTCTTGGGTGAAACTACGTGCAGAAAAGCGCTTGGTGCATAGTTCTTTGAAATCCATAGCGGTAGAGAGGGTTTGACTTGATATGAAAATAGAGGATAGTCCCTTTGGTGATTTGTAGCAACAAGCCGATTGCTCAATGAGCGGAGGGGGACTATGGGTGTTAAAGTCTGGTGGTCTTGTTGGCGAGGTAGTTGTCGAGTATGACCATTGCTGTCATGGACTCGACAATGGGTACTGCTCTGGGCAGCACGCAGGGGTCGTGGCGTCCTTGGGTTTTGAAGACAACTGGTTTGCCTTGTTTGTCGACGGTATGTTGGTCGCGCAGCAGGGTTGCTACTGGTTTGAATGCTACTCTGAAGTAGATGTCTTGTCCGTTGGATATGCCGCCCTGTATGCCGCCGCTGTTGTTGGTCTGTGTGGTGACACCGCCGCTGGTTGTTGGAACGAAGATGTCGTTTTGCTGGCTGCCTCGTCCGCAGCAGCCAGCGAACCCTAGTCCGTATTCAAAGCCTTTGGCTGCATTGATAGACATCATGGCGG
>CAVCAW010000059.1:2546-26016 GCA_963600315.1 Bacteroidaceae bacterium
GGCGGCTGCCAACTGAGCCTGCAGTCGACCGAAAACGGGTTCGCCAAGACCTGCAGGGCAGCTCTTGACAACGGCGCTGATGACTCCGCCCACGGTGTCGCCCTCGGCTTTGACTTGCTTGATGAGCTGAGCCATGAGCGTGGCTTTGGATGGGTCGGGGCAGCGCACGTCGTTGGTCTCGGTGAGGGTGAGGTCGTAGTTGGTGTAGTTGCCTTCGAGGCTGATGTCGCCTACCTGTGACGTATAAGCTTGAATGGTGATGCCTAGACTGTTGAGTGCCATTTTAGCGAAAGCTCCGCCAACGCACCGCGTGATAGTTTCGCGTGCGGACGAGCGGCCTCCGCCACGGTGGTCTCTGATGCCGTATTTGGTGAAATAGGTGTAGTCGGCATGGGAGGGGCGGAATATGTCGCGCAGATTGTTGTAGTCGTTGGAGTGTTGCGAGGTGTTGCGCACGATGAATCCAATGGGGCAACCGGTGGTTTTACCTTCAAACACTCCCGACAGGATTTCGACTTGGTCGGGCTCTTTGCGCGACGTGGTGAGTGCGCTCTGACCGGGCCGGCGTCGTGACATTTCGCGGCAGAGCAGCTCTTGGTCGAAGTCTATGCCTGCCGGCATGCCGTCGATGACTCCGCCGATGGCTGCGCCATGGCTTTCGCCGAACGATGTGAGTTTGAAGATGTTTCCAAATGTATTCATGTGGCTTGTAGCAGATAGGTTAAAGTAGGAGTGGGGAGAGGTTCAGAATTAGTGGCAGTGGCCGCAGCCGCAGTGTCCGTCGCCGTGGCAATGGTCGCCGTCGCCGTGGCAGTGGTCACCGTGGCAATGGTCGCCACAGTCATCGCCGCAGCCACATCCGTGACCACCTGACATGCGGTTTACAAACTCGCTTATTTCCTCGGGGCTGGCGATGTGGCTGTCGATTATCTCGCCACGGAAATGGAGATCCATGCCTGCCAGCTCGTGGTTGAAGTCCACCACAACGCTGTCGTCGGTGATTTCCTTAACTACTCCATCGAATCTCATGCCTTCTTCGTTGACCATAGGAATGACGTTGCCTGGATAGATAGTCTCGGCATCGAAATGGCCATTGCCACCACGGAAGATGTCCTTGGGGAGTTTCTTGACTCTGGTATCGTCGTAGGGGCCGTAGGCTTGGTCGCATGGTATGACGAAGTCGAATTTGCCTCCTACTGCCAATTCCATGACTTGGTCTTCGAAAGCTGGAATGGTATAGCCAAGACCTGTGATGAAGTCGAAACAATTGTCTTTGCTGGTCTTCTCAACGAGTACGGGTGGGATGCCTTCGCTCTCGGTGAAGAGTTCGTAGTTTACGCTGATGTATTTGTTTTCTGCCATGGCTGTGTGTGTTTGTGCGTGTATGAATAGTAGTAGGTGTAGGCAGGTGGGTACTGCGGAGTTAGCACCCATGCCTTTTGTTCTTACAAAGGTAAGACAAATTATCGGGAAAGTGCCCCTTTTGGAAACGGGGATTTGTTAAAATATAGTAACAAGGAAAGAGTAAAGACAAAAGTATGCTAAAATAGTGCTGGAATGTCTGCTTCATGGTTGTGGGTTTCGTGATTATCGTTTACATTTGCAGTCTAAATATGAAAATGGCTTGGTATAGACATACAGTATGGATAGCCGTGATGGTTGTGGCGATGGTTGTTGAGTCGTGTAGCGACCAGTACAACATTTTGGGCAGTTCATCGGTTGATGGCTATGAGGGCGGCACAATGTATTTGAAGGTGCAAGCTGCTGGTCACATGTGTTCGTATGACTCAACTGAGGTGAGCCACGGGAGGTTTGGCTTTGAGGGTGTTGTTGACACTGTGTGTGTAGCCCAACTTTATATGGGTAGCCACTGCTTGTTGCCCTTGGTGCTCGAGACGGGCGAAATTTCCATAAAATTTACTGATGCCGAGAGCGTTGTGAAGGGTGGTATGCTCAACGAGAGGCTGTATAAGTTCCTAAAAGAGAACTCGAGGCTGCAAAACGAGATTCAAAACACTTCGCGCAATATGGCTCGCCTGATTATACGGGGAGCCACACCAGAGTCGTATGATGACATGGAGAGGAGGGCTGTGAGGCTGCAGGACAGGCTCGACAGGCTGTGGACGACGTTCATTATAGACAATTCGGACAATGTGCTCGGGGCTACTTATTTTCAAGAGTACACCTCGCAATACTTCTATCCTGTCATCACTCCGCAGATAGCAAAGATATTGAAGCATGCTCCGAAGTCGTTTTTGGCGAACCCCGAAGTACGCTTGTATATAAGCGATGCGCAGTACAATATGAGATTGATGCAAGGCAAATTTCCTTGATGCAATCGCTTGCGTAGGTGTGCAGTGTGCAGAGAAGGCTAGCTCTGCGTTTCTTTGGCTATTATTCTGAATTACTATTATTGTTCTGAACCACTGTCCATGTGATTCCATCCTTGAGCTTTGAGGGGATATTCGGATCCGTCGGCTGCAATGAGTTGGCTGCCTATGGATTCTTTCTCTATACGCCCAATGATGTGTATGCCCTCAAGTTCGCGTACCTTTTCGTAGTCTGACAACGCTACGGTGAAGAGCAGTTCATAGTCTTCGCCGCCGTTGAGTGCGCAGGTGAGTGGGTTGATGTTGAACTGCTCGGCTTGCATGGCTGTCTGGTAATCAATAGGTATACGCTGCTCGTAGATGGAGCAGCCCACGTGGCTTTGGTGGCAGATGTGAAGCAGTTCGGACGACAGACCGTCGGATATGTCGATCATCGAGGTGGGGCGTATGCCTGCCTCTTTGAGCTGCTTGACGACATCGCCGCGCGCCTCGGGCTTCAGCTGGCGTTCGAGCAGATATTCCTTGCCAGCAAAGTCGGGTTGGAACTCGGTGGTATTGTCTTTAGATTGTTGTTGTTGCGACATGAACACACCCTTTTCGCGCTCAAGGAGCTGCAGCCCCATGTAGGCGGCTCCTAGGTTGCCACTAACACAGATGAGATCGGTGTCTTTGGCGCCTGAGCGACAAACGATGTCTTCGCTTTGTGCCAGTCCAACAACGGTAATGCTTATGGTGAGTCCTGTGAGCGAAGAGGTGGTGTCGCCACCCACGATATCAACATTGTGCTTGTCGCATGCGAGACGAATGCCCTCATAGAGCTGCTCGATGTCTTCGATGCAGAACCGTTTGCTGATGCCCAGACTGACGGTCATTTGTGTGGGGGTGGCATTCATGGCATAGATATCTGAAATGTTGACCATGGCGGCCTTATACCCCAAGTGTTTCAGTGGCACGTAGGTGAGGTCGAAGTGCACACCTTCCAGGAGGAGGTCGGTGCTGATGAGTGTACGCTGTTCGCCAGAGTCTATAATGGCGCAGTCGTCGCCAATGCCTTTGACGGTTGAGGGGTTGAGTGCTTTTATGTCTTTGGTGAGTTTGTCAATCAGACCGAATTCGCCGAGAGTGGATATTTCTGTACGTGGCATAATGGTGGGTTTAGTTGGTTAGGGTCTTGAGGACGGCATTGTTGAAATCATTTTGCCGTCCGAGGAGAAATTCTATAGATATATGTTGCACAAAGAGTTTTTGGCTCAGTTCGCGAGGCAAATTAGTGGGTAGTCGCTGCATGTCTTTGGCTGTTGTTATCACCATGTCGACATTGGCGGCAGCCTTGGTTATGTGAGTTATGTCGCCTGAAGTGAATGCGTGGTGGTCGCCATAGTGCAGGGTCTTGACAGAGCGGCACAAGCGTGTGTAGTGCTCGATGAGTGGCGAGGGCTTGGCGATGCCTGTAAACACAAGAACCTTGGCTGACTTGAGGTCTTGGGCACCCTGGGGCTTGTGAGAGCCTGGCTTGATGTAGCTGGTGGCTGCTGAGTATCTTACAGTGGTGAAAAACAGTTGCTGTTGCGGCAGCAAATGGAGTTCTTTGGCAATGTCGTCAGCTTGAGATTGCGTAAGGTCAGCAGGGCATTTGGTTACTACCACCATGTCGGCTCTGCTGGCTCCAGAGGGGCTTTCACGAAGAAGTCCTTCGGGTATTACTTTGTCGTGTATATACAAGCGGTTGTAGTCGGTGAGCAGGATGTTGAGGTCGCGACCGATGTAGCGGTGCTGGTAGGCATCGTCGAGCACGATTGTGTCGATACTACTATTGTCGGTGATGATATGCTGCGCTCCCTCGCATCTGTCTTCGCACACGTAGACGGGCACGATGCCGTCATTACGTCGGTAGAGCTCCAAGGGCTCGTCGCCTACGATGGCGGCAGTGTCACGGGGTGTGACGGCACGGAATCCTTTGGTCTTGCGCCCATAGCCGCGCGACAAGAGTGCCGGAGAGTAGCCGGCGAGACGAAGCTGCTGCAGCAAGTAGGCGCACATGGGTGTCTTGCCGGTGCCGCCCGCACTGATGTTGCCCACGCTGATTATGGGCAGACTGAACGACGTGGTCGGGAGTTTGCCGTTGTCAAACCACTTGTTGCGCAGTGCCATGATGCGACTGTAGAGCCAACTGATGGGCCTGAGTAGAGGGTATGTTTTGAAATATGGGTGGTGCATTGTGCGGAAAATAGACAGCTTGTAGAAGTGGTGACGGCTACTTAATACTGATAATGTAAGGGATGCGTGCCTGAATCCTGTCTTGCTTGCCCAAAGAACGCAGTGAGCTGAGAGGTTCGTAGAGGTCGCCGAGTGTAGAGCGTATGGACTTGTCGACTAGTTGCGCTTGTGATTCGGTAAGTCCTAGGCTTGCGTACCAGGGCTCGTTCTCAGGATAGGAAACGGTGGTGTAGTCGGCATCTTTTAGCTTGGCTAGTTTTGCAGCCAAGTCTATGGCATTCTGCAGTGTTCCTAGCTGGTCAACCAGTCCTATGCGTTGAGCCTGACGGCCGGTCCACACTCTTCCTTGGGCGATGCTGTCAACTTGAGTGGTGGTCATATTGCGCCCGTCGGCAACTCTCTGGAGGAAGAGCTGATAGCCGTTGTTGATATATGACTGCAAGAGTTGGCTTTCCTCTTTGTTGAATGGGCGCGACAGGTCGCCCAAGTCAGCCAGTTTGTTGGTCTTGACGTGGTCGAACTTCACTCCAAGCTTGTTGCCAAGCAGCTCGCTGACATCGGGTATTAGTCCGAAGATGCCTATGGACCCTGTGAGGGTGGTGGGCTCTGCTACTATCTTGTTGGCAGCAGCTGAGATATAGTAAGCTCCTGATGCAGCCATGCCACCCATGGAAACTACTACGGGCTTTTTGGCTGACAGCTGTTTGACGAGATGCCATATCTGTTCGGAAGCGTATGCACTTCCACCGCCTGAATTGATGCGCAGGACAACGGCCTTGATGTCGTCGTCGTCGGATATCTCGCGGATGGCGTGAGTCATGGTGGGTATGTCGATGGCTGAACTTGACATGAGTCCCATTTCCTTGGTGCCAACAATTTCGCCAGAGGCATAGATTACTGCTATGTTGTTGTCTGACGATGGTTTGGCTGAAGCTGTGTTGAGGAGTTCAGGTGATACTTCGCACAGGTCGTCGTCGAGGTCAATGCCGGTCTTTTTCTTGAGGAAATCAAGGTATTCATCATGATACATCAATTCGTCGACCAGACCACAGCTCTTTAAATCTTGAGCGGTGGAAAATCCCATGAATTTGTCGGCTAGCGCATGGAGTTTTGTGGGGGCGATATGACGTTGGGCTGAGGTGAGTTCTACGATGCGCTGCCAGATGTCTTGCACGAAGGAATTGACTTGAGTGCGGTTGGCTTCGCTCATCTTGGTAAGAGTGTAGGGTTCTACGGCACTCTTGAATGTGCCCACCTTGAACACTTGAACCTTGACGCCCAGTTTTGCCATAAGGTCTGTATAGAACACCGTCTGCGAGCAGAGACCTTTCCAGTCAACCAGTCCAATGGGGTTGAGCACAACCTTGTCGGCCACGGAGCAAACGAAATATGCACCTTGGGTATAGTGGTCGCCATAGGAGTAGATGAATTTGCCTGTGCTTTTGAAATCCTTGAGGGCATGGTGTATTTCCTCGAGAGAGGCAGGCGTGGCTGTCAGTACTCCCGCCTCAAGGCTGATGCCCTTGATGTCGTCGTTGGTCTTGGCTGCCTTGATAGCGCTGAGTATGCTCTCGAGGCTCACTGTGGGATCGGTGCTGCCTAGTATCGAGGAGAGGTTGTTGTCATTGGCTTTTTCGACCATCACGCCGCTAAGATTTATCTTGAGTATGCTGTTGCGCTCTATGCAGGGACCGTCGGTGAGCTGGCTGCAAACTATAATAATGCCGATGATGAGAATAATCAAGGACCCTACGACAAATCCCAGGCATGAGGAGAATATGTTGAGAAAGAAATGGGCTATTCCCGATTTGAATGAATGGTTTCCGTCCATTTTTAGAGTGAATTTTTTATGTACTGCAAAATTACTCAAAACCTTGCAATCTGAAAAGGTTTCATATACTTTGTTGACGCCAGTAAAGGTGGTAATAAACATGTAGTTGCCTTGGGAGGTGGAGTCATGTTTTCTCTCTCAACAACAGAGTCTTGACAAAAGTCAAGCAAAAACCGCCGTTTTTATTTTTCGTTGTTTGCGGTTTCCACTAACTTTGCATTATAATCATGACGAAGATGTCAAAATTGAAGAAAATATTCGGGTTCTTCGCAGCTCATAAGTATCTCACTACTCTTGCGGTGTTCATGTGCCTCATAGGTTTTCTAGACACCAATAGTCTCTATGTGCGTTATAAACTATATTTGGAGGAGCGTGAGTTGCAGTCGCAGATTGATGCTTACAATGAACAGTTCAATCGTGACACTAAACTCTATAAGGAGTTGCAGTCGGACCCTAATGCAGTGGTACGCATTGCCAGGGAGAAATACTTCATGAAGAAGCCGAATGAAGACATTTATGTATTTGAAAGCTCACAGACCAATGAAGAAACTCAATAGAATCCAAACAATCATGCTATGGCTCGGGGGCATACTCGTTCTGATTGGAGCAGTGCTCAATCCTATTGAGTCAAAGGTGGCACCCTACGTATATTGTGTCGGTGCACTGATGTTTGCTTCAATGCAGATGGCAGAGCGCTATGACGGTAGTAATTTTGTTATACGTCGTCTACGCCGCCAACAAGTGTTGGGGGCAGTTTTGCTGATGCTGAGTGGTGGCGCAATGTTTGGAAACGCTTTTGAAGTGGAGTATATGTGTCATAACGAGTGGCTCCTGATAATGCTTGTGGCAGCTATGCTTGAGCTTTACACGGCTTTTCGTATCCCCACAGAAATAGAGAAAGAAAAGCATAAGAGCGAAAAGGCAGATAATTCTCTATAGTTGGTTTGGGGAGAATCTTAATTGTCGTCTTGTGAATGTTGGTGGTTAGTTGCTGCTGCAACTATGAATAACAATAATAAATGTTAAATTGAGGTGCGGTCGTTAAACGTTGCACCTCGTTTTTGTGTCAAAGAGACGAAAACCAACAACATTTAAACCTTTTAGATTATGAAAAGATTTCTGATTTCGTTATTAGGGCTAGCATTGGTTGTTAGCGTGTCTGCCCAGAACAACAACAAGGAACAAAAGGAAAGAAAGAATCCGCTGGCCGAATTGTCAGTAGAGCAGAAAGCTCAGATGATAACCGATCGCATGGTCACCGCTTATGGACTGAATGCGGAACAGCGTACCAAACTCCTTGAACTCAATACTCGCAAACTGAGCCAGCGCCCGGACATGAAAGACGGCAAAGGGCAAGAGTGTAAGGACCAGAAGAATGATTGTACTGCCAAGAAAGACAAGTGTGACAAGAAGGGTTGTGACAAGAAAGATAAAAAGGTCAAGAAGAACAAGAAGGACAAGGAATTCAATAACGCCCCTAAGGGACCTCAACAGCCGGGCAAACCAGGCGGACCAGGTGAGCACAAACCGGGCAAACCTGGAAAGCAAGGCGGCTTTGGCTATATGCGCGAACTCAAAGGTATTATGACTGAAGATCAGTTTAAGGCATTTATGACCGACCGTGTTATAGAACGCCAGTTGTTTAACAGAGAGGGCGCACCACGCAACCCTAAGATGAACAAACGCCCTGAAGGCAAAAATCAATGCGAAAAACCTTGTGACTGCAAGCGTGACTGATACCTATTGAAGAATTCCCAGTTTGTGGGGATATAAAATAAAGCTGAGGCTGCATCGAAATAATATCATACGATGCAGCCTCAGTTTTTTATTGACGACATGCTATTGTGTCGTCTTTCGGTAAGGTCTGTAATCTCTTGATGTGGGTCAAGATAGGTGCTCTGCTATTGCACAGCATTGCGAATAGACGTCCAGGACTCATATAGAGCCTGAAGTGAGGGCAGCACGACGTTGGCTCCTTCTTGCAGGAAGATATTGTCGGGCAGTGGACCTGTGTTGCATGCTATAGTAAAGGCTTGAGCACCCGCTCCAGAGCGCACACCAAGCGGTGCATTCTCGACTACGATGGACTCCCATGGTTTGACCATGGCTTTTTGCATTGCCATGAGGTAGGGCTCAGGGTTGGGCTTGCCATATGTTACATCGAAGCTTGTCACCATGAGGTCTGAATGGAAGATGTTGGGGAAATCTGCATTGAGACGGTTGAGTAGGCTGTGCTGACCGCTGCCTGTGACTAGCACTATCTGAAATCCATCGCTCTTGATCTGTTGTAGCAGGGGCTGTACACCCTTCATTGGCATGGGGCTGGGCATGGCATTGTAGTAGTTGCATTTGCACTGGTAGATATGTTCAGCTTCCTCGGGAGTGGTGTCGCGGTTAAACTGCTTGCGTGTGAATTCGTTGACGGTGGAAAATCCTGTGCGTCCCTCGTTCATGTAGATATCGTGGGCAGTCATGCCGAGTCCGAAATCGTCGGAGGTCTTTACCCATGATTGGGTATGGTTGGGCATGGAGTCGTAGAGGACTCCGTCCATATCAAAGAACACGGCTTTGAGGTGCATTTTCTCAAAGCCGTAGTTCTTAAGGTATCGTTGTAATGCTTCTTGCATACGGTGTGTTACGTGATTATTTTATGCGTTCTTGGATGGCTTGGGTCTCTTTTTCGTAGCCGGGTTTGCCGAGCAATGCGAACATGTTGCGCTTATAGGCTTCTACTCCGGGCTGGTTGAAAGGATTGACGCCGAGGATAATTCCGCTGATTCCGCATCCCTTCTCAAAGAAGTAGATGAGTTGTCCGATATTGTATTCGTTGATAGCGTCGATGGTGATGCGTATGTTGGGCACTCCGCCGTCTACGTGTGCAAGCTGTGTGCCGAGTTCAGCCATCTTGTTAACCTCGTCAATACGTTTGCCTGCAAGGAAATTGAGACCGTCAAGGTTTTCGCTGTCGGAGGGGAAAAGCAGTGTGCTATTGGTGTTTGTCACCGAGATGACCGTTTCAAAAATGCTGCGTTCACCGTCTTGAATCCATTGTCCCATGGAGTGAAGGTCGGTGGTCAAATCTACCGATGCAGGGAAGATTCCCTTGCCGTCTTTTCCCTCTGATTCACCATAGAGCTGTTTCCACCATTCTGATGTGAAGTGAAGTTTGGGGTGGTAGTTGGCCAGTATCTCTATTTTCTTGCCTCCCTCGTTGTAGAGGGCATTGCGAACAGCGGCATAGATGGCACTTGGGTTTTGGTCGAAAGGTGTGCCTGGGGCTGTGGCTTTCTCCATGTCCTGTGCGCCCTTGACGAGCTGCTCAATGTCGAAGCCTGCACAAGCAATAGGAAGAAGTCCGACTGGAGTGAGCACGCTGAAACGACCGCCCACATTGTCGGGGATGACAAACGAAGTGTAACCCTCCTTGTCGGCTGTCATGCGGGCAGCACCTTTCTTGGCATCGGTGATAGCTACGATGACTTTGCGCGCTTCGTCCTTGCCACGCTGTTCCTCGCACTGCTTGCGTAGAAGACGGAAAGTGAGCGCTGTCTCGGTAGTGGTGCCCGATTTGGAGATGTTGATTACACCAAAGCGTTTGGTCTTGAGATATTCTGTCAGTTCTGCCAAGTAGTCTTCGCTGATGTTGTTGCCTGCAAAGAGTATGTCAGGGTTTTCTCCTTTGTTGACAAGCCACTGAAAACTATTGCCGAGAGCTTCGATTACCGCTTTTGCTCCCAAGTAACTTCCGCCGATGCCTGCCACCACGATGGTGTCGCAGTTTTGGCGTAACACTTGTGCGCAGTCGTTGATGCGCTCAATGAAATCAGTCGTGATGCTGGAGGGTAAGTTTACCCAACCGAGGAAATCGTTACCTGCACAAGTGCCATTGGCAAGAGCCTCGTTGGCCTCGTCGGTGCGTGAAGCATAGTTTTCAACAGTTCCTTTTGGGAGGAAAGCTGAAGCTTTAGTGATATCTAATGTCAGCATATTTTGATAATGATAATTGTTTTACGAATTTGATTGTTATAGTTTTTCGAGCCAGCCTGCAATGTCGTTGACAGAAGGCTTCTGAATGTCAGTAAGCTTATATTTCTTAAGGATTTCGCCTATCTGTTGCTGTATCTTCTGCGGGTTTTGGTCGCGCATGGAGTCTGCCGTGTTGTAACCGCACTTCTGGAGTATGGGCACAATGTCTTCGCTAGCTCCAAGAATGGTGTATTTGTCGGCTGAATCGCGCGGTGCTTTCTTCTCGGGTTTCATGGTTGGGAAGAGGAGTACTTCCTGAATGTTGGGCTGTCCTGTCATGAGTATTGCGAGTCGGTCGATCGCGATGCCAATACCCGATGTCGGTGTCGGTGGCATGCCATATTGCAATGCGCGCAGGAAATCTTGGTCTATAATCATAGCCTCATCGTCACCTTTGTCGGCAAGACGCATCTGTTCCTTGAAACGTTCTTCTTGGTCGATGGGGTCGTTGAGCTCAGAGTATGCGTTGGCCAATTCCTTGCCGTTTACCATAAGTTCGAAGCGCTCGGTCAGTCCTGGCTTAGAGCGGTGCATCTTGGTAAGCGGTGACATCTCAACGGGGTAATCGGTGATGAATGTGGGCTGGATGAATGTTCCTTCGCAGGTCTCACCGAAGATTTCGTCAATCAGTTTGCCCTTGCCCATAGTGTCGTCAACCTCAATACCCAACTGCTTGGCTATGCTGCGTATTTCATCTTCGCTCTTGCCGTTGAGGTCGTGACCTGTCTTCTCCTTGATGGCGTCGAGAATCGGTAGACGGCGGTAGGGGGCCTTGAAGCTGACTGTGTTGTCACCAATTGTTACCTCTGTGGTGCCGTTTACTGCCATGCATATCTTCTCGAGCAATTGTTCGGTAAATGACATCATCCAATTATAATCCTTATAGCTTACATAGAGCTCCATGCAAGTAAACTCGGGATTGTGGCTACGGTCCATGCCTTCGTTGCGGAAGTTGCGTCCTATTTCGTATACGCCTTCAAAGCCGCCCACGATGAGACGCTTTAGGTAAAGCTCAGTGGCGATGCGCAAATAAAGGTCGGTGTTGAGTGCATTATGGTGGGTGATGAATGGGCGTGCTGATGCTCCGCCTGCAATTTGCTGGAGAATAGGTGTCTCTACTTCGGTAAATCCAGCATCGTCAAACACTTGACGCATGGTGCGTATGATAGTAGCGCGTTTCTCAAAGGTCTCCTTGACTCCCTTGTTGACAATAAGGTCTATATAGCGCTGACGATAGCGTAATTCAGGGTCTTCAAAGGCGTCGTAAACCTGACCGTCTTTCTCCTTGACCACAGGCAGAGGTTTGAGGCTTTTGGACAAAAGTACAAGTTCTTGGGCGTGAACGGAAATCTCGCCAGTCTGAGTGCGGAACACGAAACCTTTTACCCCTATAAAATCACCCAAATCAAGCAGGCGTTTGAAGACGGTGTTGTAGAGCTCCTTATTGTCGTCTGGGCAGATGTCGTCGCGTGTGATATAGACCTGTATGCGTCCTTTAGAGTCCTTGATTTCGGCAAAGGAGGCTTTTCCCATGACTCTCTTGCTCATCATGCGTCCGGCGATGCACACTTGGCGCGGTTCGTCTCCGTCTTGAAATTCGTTCTTGATGTCCACGCTGAATGCATTCGTGGGATATTCGGCTGCTGGATAGGGATCGATGCCGAGTTTGCGCAACTCATCGAGACTGTTGCGGCGTTGAATTTCTTGTTCGCTAAGTTCCAGTATGTTCATGATTGGTGGTATTACGGGTTGTTAAGATGAGAAGGTGCGAAGCCAGTTTTTCGCTTTCAAGGCAGTGCCTTTGCGAACCCCCTAAGGCTTATTTCGCAGACCAGCGCAAAGTTACTAATTTTATCCTTAATATGTTAGTCTGTTAACATGTTTTCCGCCGTATAGACACATGGTTTGAGATAATGTGGTTAATTTTGCTTTTCACAAAAAGTAGGTTGAAACCTAGGGTGGCCAATGAATGCAATTATGTCCAATAAGCTAGTTGCAACTGCAGTCATCGATAGACGCACCTGTGGCGCTGGGGTAGGGACCGAAAATCGTCTAATGTAGAAGAGATTAAACAGAAATATTATGGAACGTAATGAAGAGGGGCTCAAGGCTCTTGGAGAGAAAACGCAGTACAAATCGGACTATGCTCCTGAGGTGTTGGAAACTTTTGAAAACCGGCACCGCAACAATGACTATTGGGTAAGGTTTAATTGTCCCGAGTTTACTTCGCTATGCCCTATAACCGGGCAGCCTGACTTTGCCGAGATCAGAATTTCGTATCTTCCTGATGTGAAGATGGTGGAGAGTAAGAGCCTGAAATTATATCTCTTCAGTTTTCGCAACCATGGCGATTTTCATGAAGATTGTGTCAACAAAATCATGAAAGACCTTATTTCACTGATGGATCCCAAGTACATTGAAGTGACGGGTATTTTCACACCGCGCGGTGGTATCAGCATATATCCGTATGCTAACTATGGACGACCTGGAACCAAATACGAGAAAATGGCAGAGTTCAGAATGCTTCATCATGATATGTAGCAATGATTCTGTGCTGTAATAATGAAGCAGAATTGGAGTCATGACGTGTGTTGCACTCTAATCACGTCATGCATCAGTGAGACTGCACCTTATATTATGTGCATGCCCAATTCTTTGACGGCAGTGTCAAAGTCAGGGTAGTCCTTGCGCATCTTATCGAGCAAAGCTGTAGGGCTCGTTATGACCTTGATAATCTCGACAGGGATTGTCGCAGTCTCTATTTTAATGTTGTCAAGATGGAAGATTTTGTTGAGTGTAGATTCTATAAGTGGAATAAATTCAGTGAAATCCTTGACAGAACTCTCATCGTGTAGCGAAACGACTACTGTGTGATCGCTCTTGCATTCCAATGGCATCGCAAGCATCCTTTGCGACATCGATACGCTGTGTGCCTTTACGACGTCACTACAAGTTTTCCATTGTGCCTCTACTTGTTGCTGGGAATAGAATAAGGCTACATTGGCAGCCTCTTCGCTATTCTCATCGAATTCTTCCTCGCCGCTGTCGTATTCACTCTCTACAACATTGTCAACGGGTTCTAATCCTGCGACAATCGTAGGCTTTTCTTCTTTTGGTGCGGCATTGATACTGGTGCGCGCCATCTGCAAGGCCTCTGCCAACGTAAGACGTTTGGGCCTCTTTGGTGCTAGCTGTTGTGGAGTGGTGGCTGCTGGCTTTGTGAGCGGTGAGACACCGTGTGTTTGCACAACACCTTGCGCAGCACTAGCGGTCTGTATTGTTTGGTTATTAGTGGTGGGTTGTCGTGTCGTAGCGGTCTGATTTGCCGCCGCTTTCAGTTTATCTGTCTGTTTGAATAGTGGTTTTAGTCTTTTCGTAGGGCGACGCCCAGAACTATCGTCATCGTCATCACTGAATTGCGCAGCTTCTATGAGCGTGATTTCTACAGAGAGTCGCTTGTTGAGGGTGGTCTTGTAGTTGTTGCTACAGCGGTCAAACGACCTAATGACATGATACAAGAACTTTGTAGAACATCTCTTTGCCTGCTCTGTGTAGCGTTGGTGTTGGCTTTGTGCCACGTTGAGCAAAGGCAACGTTAAAGGGTCGCGGCTCATTAGGAGGTCGCGACAGTGAGATGCCAGTCCTGCCATGAAGACACCACCATTGAATCCTTTGTTGACTATTTCATTGTAAAGCAGCATGCTCTCCACGATTTCGTGTTTCACGAGGAAGTCTGTCATCTTGAAATAGTACTCATTGTCGAGAGCGTTGATACACTGAAGTACACTCTCATAGGTTATGTTGCCTTGTGAGAAGTTGCTCACCTGGTCAAAGATAGACAAGGCATCGCGCATTCCGCCGTCTGCCTTCTGAGCAATGATGTTGAGCCCTGCTTCTTCATAGGCGATATTCTCCTTGGCCGCCACCATCTTGAGATTGCCAACGATGTCGCTGATTTCCATACGGTTGAAATCGAAAATCTGACAGCGCGATTGAATGGTAGGCAGAATCTTGTGCTTCTCGGTGGTGGCGAGAATGAAGATTACATAAGATGGTGGTTCCTCAAGCGTCTTCAGCAATGCGTTGCTTGCAGCACCCGACAACATGTGTACCTCATCAAGTATGATGACTTTATACCTGCCTAGCTGTGGCGGGATATAGATTTGGTCTATTATCTCGCGAATGCCGTCGACAGAATTATTGGCGGCTGCATTGAGCTCCTGTATATTCACGGAGCGTTGTTCGTTGAAGCTGACACAACTCTCACACTCGTCACAAGCCTCACCGTCAGGCAATGGGTTAAGACAATTGATGGCTTTGGCAAAAATGCGTGCACAAGTTGTTTTGCCCACACCACGCGGACCGCAAAACAAGTAGGCCGAAGCTAGGCGATTGTTCTTTATCGCTTTTTTCAGGGTGTCAGCGATGGACTGCTGTCCAACGACATCCTCAAATTTCTTCGGACGATATTTTCGTGCAGAGACAATGAAATTGTCCATGTTTGTGTGTTGTGATGATTTTTATTTAAGTTTGAGAGCCTTAGCTAAAATCTGCTCCATGACCTTGTAGCCTGCCAAATTGGGGTGGACGGCATCGCGAGCATATTCTTTCTTGAGCGATATGCCGTCTTCGTCCACGAGGGCGGAGTAATAGTCTATATAAACTATTTTGTTCGCCTTGGCATAGGCCTCTATGAGTTTGTTGAGCTTCTTTATCTGTTCGGGAGTGTCCTTTACTTGTTGCCGCCAACCTATGCTTGCGGCTGGTGTGACAGAACACAAATAGGGCTTAATCTTGTTTGCCTTCGCCAGTTCAGTCATTGAGACGATGTTGCCCATGATATTCTCCACGCTTATTTTGCCTTGGTTGAGTGCGATGTCGTTGATGCCGCACATAATCACAGCATATTCTGGTCTCAGACCTATCACGTCTTGTCTGAAGCGCACTAGCATCTGACTGCTGACCTGTCCGCTTATGCCTCGACCGACCAAATTGTTGTCGTCGAGCCATTTTGCATCGAGTTCAGCCCATCCCTCTGTTATGGAGTTGCCCATGAGCACCGCTTTGGGACGCTTCGTCACCTTCTTGTTTTCCTTGGCATAGCGACGGAAATTAGCCCAATCCATAGTGTTGGCGCGATTGTTCTCGTGCTGACTGATGATTTGGCTGCGTATGGGTTTCAGCTGTTCTTCGCTGAGTTCCACCACCACTTTCTGTGCCTTGGCTGCACAGGCTGCCGCAATAACTACGGCGAGGACTACAAACCGGTTCATTCGGCTGCTCCTGGTTCTGCTGTTTCGGCTTTGGCTTCTGGCTGCTCTGCGGCAGTCTGCTCTGCCTGTTGCTTGTTTATTTTTTCAGCCAAATCAGCCAAGT
Organism: Bacteroidaceae bacterium; assembly: GCA_963600315.1. Lineage (GTDB taxonomy): Bacteria > Bacteroidota > Bacteroidia > Bacteroidales > Bacteroidaceae > UBA6382. Next base: position 18,327 of record CAVCAW010000059.1, read on the forward strand.
CAGCCTTGAGGTTCTCAATCTTCTTGAGCATGGAGTCAATGAGCACAGAACCCTTCTTTGATGTCGAGGTGAGGAAGGAGATGTTGTTCTCATAGGTAGCAAGCTCGGCCTTTTTGTTTTCGTAGGCACGCATCAAGTTGTTGCCTGTCTGTGCGTTGCGTTCTCCATCGTTGCGTCCAGACTTGGGCTGACGGCGGAGGTGTAGGTTGAACTCCTTGTCGAGCTTGTCTACTACATCCTTATACTTGGCGTATATCTTGTCTTTGTTCTTATATGGCACGTGTCCAATGGCGTTCCACTCTTCCTGCAACTTCTTTACGGCTTCGGCCACTCCTTCACCGCCTTCAATGGCAAGGGCTTCGAGTTTTTCGATGACGGCCTTCTTCTTGCTCATGTTTTCGCTTTCTTCTTTGTGCTGGTCGCCTAGAGTGGTCTTCTTCTTGTCAAAAAATTCGTTGCAAGCCTTGTTGAAGCGCTCCCACAGACTGTTGGATAGCTTGTGGGTCGTCGGACCGATTTCCTTCCATTCTTTCTGCAACTGTACGAGTTCGTTGGTGGTGGCTACCCATTGTGTACTTTCTTTCAACTCTTCTGCTTTCTCCACTAGGGCTTGTTTCTTGGCTGCATTAGCTGCGTAAACCTTTTTCTGCTCTTTGAAGAACTCCGATTTTTTGTTGAAGAAATTGTCGCAGGCGGCACGGAATCTCTCAAATATCTTGGTGTTTGATTTCTTTGGAGCTCGTCCTATCGTCTTCCATTCTTCTTGCAGTGAGATGATCTGTTTGGTCAGTCCGTCCCACTGGCTGAATCCTTGCAAGTTTTCAGTCTCGATGGCTTCAATCTCTTCGCAGATTGCGGTCTTCTTGGCGAGGTTCTCCTCCTCCTTTTCCTTCAGTTCTTCGAAGTATTGTGCATGACGCTTGTTGATGGCTGAAGATGCATTCTTGAAGCGTGTCCACAGTTCCTCTCTGATGTCTTTGGCTACTGGGCCAATTTCGCGGAACTCTTGGTGCAGTTGCTGCAGTTCGTGTGAAGCCTTGATTATGTCGGGGTCTTCCACGAGTTTTTCGGCAGCTTCGCACAACAGGGTCTTAGCTTCAAGGTTTTTCTTGAAGTCATAGTCGCGCATGGCAGAGTTTGTCTTCAGCAGGTCATAGAACTGATCCTGGCAGAACTGGAATTGCTTCCATATTTCGTTGGCGGCACTCTCTGGTATTGGCTTAATCTCTTTCCACTCGCTTTGGAGCGTGCGGAACGTGTCGTAAGCCTTGTTAGCCTCTTCGGGCGAGGTGCATAGCGCCTTGATTTTTTCTATTATTTCTTTTTTCTTTTGCAGATTGGCTTCTTTTTGTTTTTCTTTGTCCTCAATCTGCTTAGCTCTCATTTCCTTTATTATGCTGAGCTGTCCTTTCAGCTCCTCTTCAAGCGGGTCTTCGCTTGGAGTGAAATCTGCGGGGTCACCTCCGTTTGCAGCAAACTGGGCTTGTGCTTGTGCCCTTTCCTCTTTCTGCAAGCGGTAGAAAGCCTGTTTCAGTAGATCTTGCTCTTGGCGCGAACCTGCGTTGCCGCTTTTGGCGATGGCCGTTACGCGAGCCACAATTTCCTCTTTTGTTTCGGGAATCTGAAAAGTTTCTTCTTCGGGTTCGGCAGTTTCAGCTGCCTCTTCAGCCACATCTTCAGGTGTGGCAGCTTCCTCTGCGGGTGCTGCTGCTTCTGCTGTGTTCGTGGTTGTTTCTTCTTGGTTCTTTACCTCTTCTTCTGCTGTTGCAGTAGTTTTTGTGGGTTGCTCAACAGTTGCCTGCTCCTGCAGTTCTTCTGTTCTGTTTTCGGTGACATTTTCCATGTTGGTATCTTTAGACAATAGTGATTGGTGTTGTTTGCTTCAAATTGTCGTGCAAATAAAGCAAATAAAATTGGAATTTCAAAATTTTTGGTTCTGTTTTGTACACTGAGACTCATTTTCGCACTGTTTAAAGTGCAAGCATGAGTTGTAGCTTGCTAAATCCAGTGCTTGTGTTTGAACGTCCAGAAACTGGCGATGGCTATCGCTATTGACAGGACCGACACGAGCGGAAATCCCCACCATGCCGACTCCATGCCGTTGAGTAGGTTCATTCCGAACAAGCTGGCCACCAGCGTGGGGAACATCAGTACTATGGAGATTGACGTCATAGTCTTCATCACGGAGTTGGTGTTGTTGTTGATGACTGAGGCGTAGGTATCCATTGTCGAGTCAAGAATGTTGGTGTAGATGTTGGTTGTTTCGCGGGCCTGGTTCATCTCGATTGTCACGTCTTCAATCAGGTCTGCGTCAAGTTCGTCCACGGGCAGTTTGAACTTCAGCTTCGACAATAGGGTCTCGTTGCCTCTGAGCGATGTGATGAAGTAGGTCAGACTGTCCTGGAGCCTTGACAACCCGATGAGGTCTTCGTTGTTTATCTGGTGGTCAAGTTTTTGCTTGGAGTCGTCGATGAGTGCGCTAATTTGTTTCAGTCGTTTCAGGTACCACACCGATGACGAGAGAAACAGTCTGAACACCAAGTCTACGGCATCGGTGAATCCTTGATTTCGTTTCTGCTGGTAGGACACGAAGTCTATCATCATGTTGGTTTCATAGTTGCACATGGTGATGATGATGTCGTCGTGAATCAGGATACCTAGAGGTACTGTGGTGTGTGGTGTGCGCGACCTTATCTCCTTTACATAGGGTATACGCAATATAATGAGTATCCAACCCTCGTCAAACTCATAGCGTGCTCGCTCGTCCTTGTCCCTGATGTCATCTACAAAGTAGCTTGGCACCTTCAGCTCGTCGGTGAGGTAAGCTTCGTCCTCTGGTGTTGGGCAGGTGATTTGTATCCAGCAGTTGGATTCCCATTTGTTTAGTGTACGCAGCGTACGGTTGATATTCCAGAATGTTCGCATTTTAAGTCCTCCACATAAATAAAAGGTCCGAGCCAAGTGTGGAAGTCCTAAAATCCATGCACCTGTCTCAGTTCCGTGTGTTGTTTTCCGCGTAATAGTCGTCCATTATACAGTGGCTGTTGTTTTGATAAGCGCAAAAATAGTGTTTTTATTTCGAAAAATCCTCTCCCCGCAGTGCTTTTTTGCCCTTGCCCGACAAAAATGTTTCTTGCGTCAAAGAAGTCTGTATTATGCCTACTCGGCAGTGTTTTCCTCGTAATGCCCAGCGATGATATTGGTGAGGTCTGCGAATTCCGCTACGCTGAGTTGCTCGGGCCTCTTGGTGAATACCGGCATTGCGAGCAGACTGGAGTGGTCAAGTTCTGCGAGCTCAGGGTTACGCTGTCTCCGCTGGTTGTCGAGTTGCGAGAGTAGGGGCTTGATGGAGCCTCTCATCATCTTGCGCCGTTGGTTGAAAGTGGTCTTCACCACACGTTTGAACAAGCTTTCGTCACATCCCAGCGAGACTGTCGCATTGCGGGTGAAACGCACCACTGCACTCTTCACTTTGGGTGGAGGTGTGAACACCGTTTCGGAGACGGTAAACAGATATTCGGTGTCATACCAGGCTTGGAGCAATACGCTCAGAATGCCATAAGCCTTGTTGCCTGGCCCCGAACAGAGCCGTTCAGCCACTTCCTTCTGTATCATGCCGGTACAGCAAGGAATAAAATCCTTGTAGTCAAGCATCTTGAAGAAAATCTGGCTACTTATATTGTAGGGGTAGTTGCCGGTCAACACAAACTGCTTACCTCCAAACAGTTTGCCAAGATCCATGCGCAGAAAATCCTCTTCTATTATGCTGCCTCTCAGCATTGGGAAATGCTCTTTGAGATAAGCTACGCTCTCGCGGTCGATTTCCACTACTCGGGTTTCGCGACGTTTGCGCAGCAGAAACTCGGTGAGGGCTCCCATGCCGGGGCCCACCTCGAGCACGGGCAGGTCGGGACAAGTGTCAATGGTGTCGGCTATGCGGCTTGCCACGCTCAGGTCGTTGAGGAAATGCTGCCCCAGGCTTTTCTTAGGTCTTACGGTGTAACGGTCCATTCTGTGCGCAAAGGTAGCAAATGTTTTATATAAAAAGGTGGGCGTCGTGAAGATTGTTGCAAGTATTACACCTCAAAATGCTGATGTTTTCCGAAAAAACGTGCTACCTTTGTCCGCAAATTACTTATACAAAACATATAGTCAGGATGAAAAAGATTATTCTACTCGCAGTTGCGCTGGTCTGCTTCGGCATTACGCTGCAGGCTCAGAGCAACGACCTGCGCTTCGGCTCAAGCCAAAACAACGAAGCCATCGAAAGCTGGAAATATGTTGCCGACAACAATAAGAAGGACGAACACGACTGGGCTGTGGCGGTCTATCGCGAATTTCCTCTCAATGCCAACGGCGAAATACAGCATCGCTATGTCATCAATGCTACCGACTCGTTTAATGTAGTGGCAATGATGGGTCTCACTGGCAAATGGCTTGAGAAAGCCTTCGCCATACCGGCTGACAGCATACAGTCTGACCACAATAGCCGTGTAGTGAAAGCTCATGTAATCTTGAAGGGACTGGGCGATGCCTACGGATTCGGTGGTTTTGCCGCTTCAAGTTCAGAGGCTCATGTCACTGTCCCAATGGAACTTACCTTCCAGTTCAAGGAGAATCGCATGAGGTTCTGTGCCCGTATTCAGAATTTTATCCTTGACTCCTCCGACTGGATCAAGGACGTTGTCAACATGACGGTGCCAGTAGAGCAGTGCTATCCTGCCAACTCTAAGGGCAAGCACAAAGACAGCTTTTCGCGTGCCTTTATCAATGCCAATGCCAAGTGTCTCACCGCATGCCGCGACTACATCACCTATCTCAATACACATTTTGGCGAAAAACCCAAACCGCAACTCGTGCCCAAAAAGTCTGCCGACGATGACTGGTGATGCCTGGTGCAAAAACCTTAACCAATAATGCCATGAAAGTATTGTGTTCTCTTCTTTCTGTGGTATGTTGCCTCGTTGGTCACTGCAATTCTGTCACTTCCCTTGTCGTTGATGCCTCGCGCACTCCTATGCCCACCGATAGCTTGGCATATTCCGACAGCGTCAACCACGCCACGTGTAGTCTGATTGTAGATTTCCCCTCCGCCACCGACTCCTTCTCAGTAGCCGTGGCGAGCTATATTGCCGACGAGCTACGTCGGGTTTGCTTGAACGACTCTCAAGAAGAAGACATCACAGCCCAATCGCCTGCCTACACCGGCCCGATTGCCGACGGCAAGGCTTTGTTGTCGTTCTACGGCAAAATCAATATGGCGAGTCTGCAAAAAGATGTAGCTGATATATCGGCAGAGTTTTTGACTTACGAAGGAATTGCGTATGACTATGAAGCTGGCGTGCGCAAAACTGCCGACAACGACAAGTATGTGAGCTACACCACTTCGAGCTATGTCTTTCTGGGAGGTGCTCACGGTTCGTCTTTTGCCCGCACTGTTAACATAGCCAAGCCCTCTGGCAAAGTCTTGGAAAACACTGTCGACACTACCATGACCTTGGCGATGCAGCCATTGTTGCGCCGTGGAGTGCTCAGCTATTTTCACGAAATGGGTGACACCAGCATCACCGACAAGACGCTCAATGAAAACCTCCTTTTGGAAGACGACATAATACCACTTCCTGCTTATGGCCCCTTTCTCACTGACAAAGGTCTGACGTTTGTCTATCAGCAATACGAAATCTGCTGCTACGCCATGGGCATGGTTCAGTTCGTCGTGCCCTATGCCGAAGCCAAACCTTTCATGACGACAGAGGCTTGGGCATTGGTGGAATGATGAAATCCGCCTTCACCCGACAATACAGAATATACTAGTGATGACTATTGATAAAGACAATGTCCATATTCGCCCAGTAACCCCCGCCGATGTAGAGGCAATAGCCGAAATATACAACTACTACGTGCTCCACACCACAGTGTCGTTCCAAATCGACCCGCTGACAGTCGACGAGATGCGCCAAAGCGTTGAGACAATATCCAGCAGCTATCCCTACTTCGTGGCAGTGTCAGGCGACAAAGTGGTGGGCTACTGCTGCGCCCATCGCTGGAAACCGCGCCCTGCCTACAATCACACCTTCGAAGTGACCATCTATCTCGACCACGACTGGAGAGGCGGTGGAGTAGGCACTGCACTCATGCAGCGGCTCCTGACTGCTTGCCGCAGCACTCCCGAGTGTCATGCCCTCATAGCCTGTGTCACTGCCGAAAACGAAGCCAGCATGGCATTTCACACCAAGATGGGTTTCCACCAAGTGTCTCACTTCACTCAGGTTGGCTACAAATTCGACCGATGGATTGGAGTCAACGACATGGAGATGCTACTGTAGACTAAAAGTTTACACTTCAATTCTGTTAATACCTTTAGCATTATAGATACTCCTTGCACGTCGTAAGGACTATAAGGCTTTTTTGAAACACTCTAGGACAAAGTCCTGGTTTCTGGATGTAATTAAAACGATGTTACTACAGACGTCGTTCAAACTTTTGTTCTAAGTCGTTCAAACTTGTATTCTAAGAACCTTTCCTATAGCTAATTCTTAGTCTTTTGTCTCATAAGTGTCTTTTCTTTTCGCAAAAAGTCGTCCTTAAGAGTGTAATGGCGACTGACTTCCAGCATTAAGCGAATCCTACGCAGTTTTCTGTTGGTTTGTCTGAATTTTTAGTTGTCGTGGCGAGATAATTTCGGGGGAAACGTAATTGCGTTTCGGGGGAAATATATATCGATTTCCGCCGAAATTGAAGTCATTTTCGGCGGAAACGCTATGGTTAGCACATCATTTTTTTCGATAGTGAGGCTCTGGCATTCTTAGGGGTGGTAATGGCTTGTTGAGTTTTTATAATCAGGCAAGAGTGTGTGTGATTATCATTTTGCCTTTTGTGGCAGTTTTTCAAAAAAAAGGCAATAATTCTTTTGGATTGATGAATTGTTTATTAAATTTGCACATAGCTCTGTGATTAGTGCAATTTGTGTACTATTTTTGCAGATATAAAGCCTAGTCCCTACGTCTTGTCACGTGCCCCTAGTGAGTTAAGTCAATTAATTATAACAACAATTATATATGATGAAGACCGACAACATCATGAGAATATCAAAAATCCTATGCCGTAGCGGTTGGTTGCGCTTGACGCAAATTGTAGCCGCAGTGTTGATGATAGCGTTGCTACCGTTGCAGGCGATGGCAGACGAACCTTGGGTGGAGTACGACGGCGAGTCTAAGACGTTGACTTTCAAGTATGGTGTCAAGCCTACCAGCTTTGCTGATAATGTCACGGCGTATGGATTGGATGACAAAGATGCGGCATATATTGATGAAATTCCTGCATGGACAGCCAATAGTGATGTGACTTCAGTGGTGTTTGATGACTCGTTTTGCGATGCGCGCCCCACGTCGTGTTGCCGGTGGTTTTGGCATCTTAAAAACCTTACAAGTGTAATAGGAATAGAGAACCTTAACACCACTTGCGTGACTAATATGCACGGCATGTTTGATTATTGCAGAACCTTGACATCGCTGGATTTGAGTGGCTTCAACACGTCGAACGTGACGGATATGGGTGCCATGTTTCAAAGCTGCGAATCATTGGCATCGTTGAATTTGAGTAATTTCAATACGGAAAAGGTAACGATGATGTATAACATGTTCCACGGTTGCAGCACCTTGACATCGCTGGATTTGAGTGGCTTCAATAC
>CAVCAW010000060.1:0-13232 GCA_963600315.1 Bacteroidaceae bacterium
TTAGGGCTTACTCGGGACTTGCACCCGTTAGACAATGCTCATGCCGAGCATACACTCAAAAAGCCCCGGCTGCAGATTGCAGTCGGGGCTTTTTGGGTCGTTATTACGATAGTCAACTAATTAGTCTTCCTGTGGACGATAGTTGTCGAGGAGGCTGGTGTTGAGGTTATATACGTACTTTTCGTTCTTCTCTACCTCTGCTTCAGCGAGGTTGAGGAATACCTGAGCGCTCTTAGCGAAGAGCTCGGGTGCACGGCTTGCATCGAGGGTGATGAGGTGTGCCATCATGGCGTTTGCCGTGATGTCGTAGAGGTGGCGTGATGCCAAATCTTGGAGTTCCTGATTCTGTGCGTCCTTGATGTAGTTCACGCAAGCCTCGAGCTTGTCGGCGAGAGCCTTGGCACGGTCAAAGAGCGGCTGCATTTCAGCGCTGACTGTCTCCTGCTCTATCTCGCGAATGATGTTGAGATAGGTGCCGTTGGTGATATAGCGTATAGCTGCTACAACCTGCAGCTGCGTGGTGCCCTCATAGATTGAAGTGATGCGCGCATCGCGATAGAGACGCTGGCAGGCATACTCCAGCATGAAGCCCGAACCTCCGTGAATCTGTATAGAGTCGTAGGAGTTCTGGTTGGCGTACTCGGAGTTGGTACCTTTGGCCAGCGGAGTGAAGGCATCTGCCATGCGAGAGTATTTCTTCTGTTCCTGACGTTCTTCGGGGGTGAGTTTGCGCTCACGAGCGATATCCTCAAGACACTTGTAGATGTCTACGTAGCGTGCGGTCATGTAGAGAAGTGAACGACCTGCATCGAGTTTGGCCTTCATATTGGCCAACATCTCATAGACGGCAGGGAACTTGATGATGGCTTGTCCGAACTGCTTGCGGTCCTTGGCATAGGCGAGGGCCTCGTTGTAGGCAGCCTGGCTGATGCCGACTGACTGTGCGGCGATGCCGAGACGGGCGCCGTTCATCAGTGCCATGACATACTTGATAAGTCCGAGCTTGCGGTCGCCACAAAGTTCTGCCTTTGCATTTTTGTAGACGAGTTCGCATGTAGGTGAGCCGTGGATACCGAGTTTATTCTCGATGCGGCGTACGCTTACACCACCCTGATTCTTGTCGTAGATGAACATGGAGAGACCGCGTCCGTCCTTGGTGCCCTCTTCGGAGCGAGCCAGTACGAGGTGGATGTCGGAATCACCATTGGTGATAAAGCGCTTGCAACCATTAAGTCTCCAGCAGTTTTCCTTCTCATCGAAGGTAGCCTTGAGCATCACGCTCTGGAGGTCGGAGCCGGCGTCGGGCTCGGTGAGGTCCATGGACATGGTCTCGCCCTTGCACACGCGGGGCACGAAGCGCTGACGCTGGTCTTCGCTACCGAACTCATAGAGAGTCTCGATGCAGTCCTGGAGCGACCAAATATTCTCGAAACCTGCATCGGCGGTGGCCATCATCTCATTGATGGCTGTATAGGGCGCACAGGGGAAGTTGAGACCACCATAGCGACGCGGCATAGTTACACCATTGAGACCAGCCTTGGTGGTGGCGTCGAGGTTCTCGTAGGTCTTGGATGCGTAGCGCACTCCGCCATTTTCGCAGTGAGGTCCTTCCGCGTCGACATCTTCAGCATTGGGTGCGATGATGTTGGCGGTAAGGTCGCCCGTGAGGTCAAGGATGCGGTCGTAGGAGTCCATGGCGTCCTCGAAGTCCTGAGGTGCGTAGTCAAACTGGTCCTTATCGGCAAAGTTGCGCTCCTTGAGCTCAACGATGCGCTTCATAAGCGGGTGATTAAGCTGAAACTTAATCTCTTCGTTATAATAGTTTGCCATAAGTCTGTTACTTGTTGTTTTTCTTGTAGTATTTGATGAGTTTGGGCACTACCTCTTCCACTGTGCCGTTGATGACATAGTCGGCGATGGTGTTGATGGGCGCATTTTCGTCGGAGTTGACTGAGATGATGATGCCCGAGTCTTGCATGCCGGCAATGTGCTGAATCTGTCCGGAGATACCGCAGGCGATATAGACCTTAGGACGCACGGTGACACCCGTTTGGCCAATCTGGCGGTCATGGTCGCAGAAACCTGCGTCAACAGCGGCACGGCTAGCACCTACCTCTGCGTGCAATTCCTTGGCAAGCTCAAAGAGCATGTCGAAACCCTCTTTGGAACCCATGCCGTAGCCTCCGGCCACAACGATAGGTGCTCCCTTGAGGTTGTGTTTAGCTTTCTCTACGTGGCGGTCGAGCACCTTGACCACATATTCGGTGGAGGGTACATATTTGGCAACATCGTGGTTGATGACCTGTCCCTTGTAGTTTTCGTCGAGCACTTCTTTTTTCATCACGCCCTCACGCACCGTGGCCATCTGGGGACGGTGTTCGGGGTTAACGATGGTAGCGACAATGTTACCACCGAAAGCGGGGCGAATCTGATAGAGCTGCTGCTCATAGTGTTTCTTCTCCACTTTGCCTTCGGCGTTACGCACGTTCATGTCGAAGTCGCCGATTTCAAGTTCAGTACAGTCGGCAGTAAGACCACTGAAGAGTGCTGAGCTAACGCGCGGACCGAGGTCACGGCCTATCACGGTAGCACCCAGCAAGCATATCTGCGGTTTCTCCTCCTTGAAGAGGTTCACCACGAGAGCTGTGTGTGGATTGGAGGTATAGGGGAAGAGTCCTTCAGCGTCAAACACGTGAACCTTGTCGACGCCGTACTTCATCACCTGGTTTTCGACACCGGCGAGACCGCTGCCGGCGATGATGCACTCCAGTTCTACGCCAAGAGTATTGGCGAGCTTGCGGCCTTTTGTCAGAAGTTCGAGAGAGACATCCTTTACTGTGGTGCCTTCAATCTCGCAATATACAAATACGTTGTTCATATCAGCCAATAATCTTATCGTTCAGGAGTTCTACAATCAGGTTATCAATGTCTTCATCAGACGCAGTGAGAGTGCGGCTCTCCTTAGCCTTGAACACGATGTTCTGCACGGCCTTCACGTTGGTAGGTGAGCCAGCCTTGCCTATCTGGGCAGGGTCAGCGTCGATGTCGGCAGCACCCCACTGGGTGATATTGAGGTAAGGCTTCTTGGCGAGCACGTCAGCGAGAGCCTCGTTCTGTTCGGGAGTGCGCTCAGCTGGAGCGGTGGCATTTTTGTATTTCATCACACGCTTAGCATTGCGTGGGCGGCATGGTGCAGCACTGCCGTTGACTGTAACCACGAGTGGCAGGGGTGCTTCAACGGTCTCTACACCTCCGTCGATATGACGTTTCACTACTATTTTCTTTGCCTTAGGGTCGAGACTTATAATCTCTTCGGCATAGGTCACCTGAGTGAGACCAAGTTTTTCGGCAATCTGGGGACCTACCTGAGCGGTGTCGCCGTCGATGGCCTGACGTCCGCCAAGGATGATGTCATAATCACCAATTTTCTTTATGGCCTGGCTAAGGGTGTAGCTGGTGGCCAAGGTATCAGCACCGCCAAGTGGGCGGTCGGTCACTACATAGCCCTCGTCGGCGCCACGATAGAGCGCTTCGCGTATCACTTCAGCCGACTTGGGGAGTCCCATGGTCAGCACAGAAATCTTCGAACCAGGAAATTGCTCTTTGAGGCGGAGTGCCTGTTCGAGTGCGTTGAGGTCTTCGGGGTTAAAGACGGCAGGAAGGGCAGCGCGGTTCACGGTGCCTTCGGGCGTCATCGCATCGGGGCCGACATTGCGAGTGTCGGGCACTTGTTTAGCCAAGACTACGATGTTTAAACTCATATTGCTTAGATTGTTAAATGATTTGTATTTCCAATTTGCCTTCCCGGAGGAGTGTTCACAAAACACCACCCCCGAAGCTGCATAGCTTTACGGTTTTCAATTTTGCAAAGTTACGAATACTTTCCGAATGTCAGACGGCAGAATCCTTGAAAATAGCACTTTGAGGGCGATTCTGTGCAAGAAACACAGAAAAAAGAAGCTGCTTGTGCCCCAAAGTGACAAGCAGCATTGTAAAAAAGCGGCTAACGGGACTTGCGTCAGCCAAAACAGAAGAAGCTCTTGAACGATACGCACTTAAGTGCTGTGAGGGAGCGCCTCCTTTCGTTCAAGAGTTTCTTGCGTCAGTCAAGACACGAAACGGAGATTATTCAGCTCCGTCTTTCTGTCGTATCTCCACACGGCGTATCTTGCCGCTGATAGTCTTGGGAAGCTCGTCTACAAACTCCACTATGCGGGGATATTTGTAGGGAGCTGTAGTAATCTTGACATGGTGTTGCAGCTCTTTAACCAATTCATCGCCCATAGCGCCACTCCAAGATTTGTTGAGCACCACGGTTGCTTTGACAATCATGCCACGCAACTCGTCGGGCACACCAGTGATGGCACACTCCACCACAGCAGGATGACTCATCAGTGCACTCTCTACCTCAAAGGGACCTATGCGATAACCACTACTCTTAATGACATCGTCTGTGCGTCCTACGAACCAGTAGTAGCCGTCTTCATCGCGATAAGCCACATCACCTGTGTGGTAGAAGTTGTCGTGCCACACATCATTGGTCAGTTCGGGGTCGTTATAGTATTCTCTAAACAAGCCGATAGGTTTGCCGTCGGCTGTATTGACCACTATCTCGCCGTTTTCATTGTCGTCGCAAGGGGTGCCGTCGGGGCGAACCAATGCTATGTTGTACTGTGTGTTGGGAATACCCATGCTTCCGGGCTTGGGAGTAGTCCAAGGCATAGTGCCGAGAGTCATAGTTGTTTCGGTCTGGCCGAAGCCCTCATAGAGGGTGATGCCTGTAAGTTCCTTGAATCTTTCAAACACGGAGGGGTTGAGAGCCTCGCCTGCTGTGGTACAGTGTTCGAGAGACGAGAGGTCAAACTGCGACAGGTCCTCGTGAATCAGGAAGCGATAGACGGTGGGGGGAGCGCAGAACGACGTCACCTTGTATTTCTCCATAATCTGAAGGAGCTTGAGAGCGTTGAATTTTTCGTGAGAATATACAAACACCGTAGCTCCGGCAAACCACTGTCCGTAGAGTTTGCCCCACGCAGCTTTGGCCCAACCTGTGTCTGCCACGGTGAGATGTATGCTGCCGCGGTGCAATTTGTGCCAAAAGACTCCTGTGGTGATATGACCAATGGGATAAGTGAAATCATGAGCCACCATCTTGGGCTCACCGCTGGTGCCGCTGGTAAAATAGACAAGCATAATGTCGTCGTTGGTATTGACAAACTGCGGACGCACAAATTTGGGGGCTTGCGTTCTCTCCTTGTGCCAGTCGTGGAATCCTTCTGGCACCTTGGGGCCTATGCTTACCAACACCTTCACCGACGGACTCTGCGGCATTGCTTTGGCCACCTGTGTGAGCACATAGTCCTCGCCCACACACAGAATGCCCTTAATGCCCGCCTTATTGTTGCGATAGACAATATCTTTCGACGTCAGCATATGAGTGGCAGGAATGGCTACGGCTCCTATTTTGTGGAGAGCCATCGTGGCTATCCAGAACTCATAGTGACGCTTCAGTATCAGCATCACCATGTCGCCACGACCAATGCCAAGTCCCGACAGATAGCTCGCTGTCATATCGCTCTCTTCCTTGAGCTGTTTGAACGTGATTTCTTTCTCTTCGCCAGTTTCACTGACCCACATAATGGCATTGTCATCGGGGGCTTCGACAGCCCACTGGTCCATCACATCGTAGGCAAAGTTAAAATTCTCAGGCACTATGAACTGCAAGTTGCGCACATAGTCTTCATTATCCTTGAAACTGGTTTGTGTCAGAAATTTTTCTATCATTATAAATTTAGGTTATATGTGAATTGCACACTAACTCTAAGCGTGCAGTTTCGCATGAAACTTTCGGCAAAAGTAAGCAATTCTCTAACAACCTTGAACTGTTTTTATTGAAAAACAGCAGTATTACATAGGCGATTAACATTTCTTGTGCACACACCATTATAGCGTGTGCAAAAAACAAAAACAATAAGTAAAGTGGCGGTGTCGCCCCCACCCTACTGTGGGTCACACGGTAAGAATCACATTGCAGGAGCACTATGGCATTGCTACAAAAATCAGATTTACCTATATCCCTAACGTTATTTTTCAGCACTAGAGGTCCAGCCAATGCGAGTAGCTATGTTAGACGTCGTCTTCTAAACGCCAAACGAAGCTGGCGATTCTTGCCATCTCTGCATTCTTACGGCTTTTTTGTGATAGAATTACCTCTTAACCACGAATAATTGATTAACTTTGCTGAAGTAATAACACCTAAAATCACAGCAAATCATTATGAAACAGAATATCTTGGCCATTAGCGGCAAACCGGGCTTGTATATATTGATAGCCAGAGGCAACAACACCGTCATCGTAGAAAGCGTTGACGAAAGCAAGAAACGCTTCAGCGTCGGCTTGCGCGACCGCATCACTTCGCTCAACGACGTGTCTATCTACACCGACGACGAAGACGTGAAACTGACCGACGTATTTGAGTCAATGAAGAAGCACGAAGACGGCAAGCCCGTTACGATTGACATCAAGAAAGCTTCTAAGGATGAACTCTCCGACTATGTAGCACAGGTACTGCCCAACTTCGACCGCGACAGAGTGTATCCCAACGATATGCGCAAGCTCATCTCGTGGTACAACATTCTGATACAGAATGGCATCAACGAGTTCGCTGACCCTGAAGAGAACGAAGAAACTCCAGCAGAGGCTTAACCATCATAGCGAATCCACAAACAAGCGATACGGTCCGCAAAGCTCCAATGGCTTTGCGGACCGTATCGCTTGTTTTATGGCAGTCGACGTGTGTCAGAGTCGGCAACGGTCAAGCCTCATCTGCCGACCCCATGCCACCTCCCATGATGCCGACCTTATTACTGTGCCAACTTGCCCAGCCTATCCTCTGTGATAAACTTGAGGGACTTCAGCGAAATGATTTCACGCGCCTTGTCGGTTTCATTAGTGCGGAACACTATGATTCCCTTGCCACCAACAAGGAAGGAGTACATATAGCTAATGTTAATACCGCTTGCGGTAAAAGCCGACAAAGCCATAGCGGCCTGACCAGGAGTGTTGTCAAGTTCAATGGCGAACACATCGCTTATAGTAACGCTCAGCCCTTGTCCGCGCAGCAATTCGTAGGCCTGCGACGGGTTGGAGCAGATGATACGGAAGATTCCATAGTCCACTGTGTCAGAGATAGTGGAAGCTATAATCTGTATCTCGGCCTGCTTGAGAATGTCTAACACTCGAAGCAGCGTGCCGTTTTTGTTCTCTATAAATATGGAAAGCTGATGTATGGTCATGATTGTGTATCTTTTTGTTTATAAGTGAATGCGGAGTGCTGCGTTTGGTCTTTCTGTATAAGCCACGAGTCTTATTGATACACCTTACGCTTGTCTACTACCCTCACGGCTTTGCCATCGCTTATGGGGAGTGCCCCCTTGGGCACCAGCTTCACGTGGGGTGTCAGCAGAATTTCGTCTTTGAGGGCACGCGTGATGCTCTTGGTGAGCGACTGTAGCCGTGCGTAGTCATCAGTAAACATCTCAGCTATCTCCACCTCTACTGTCATATTGTCGTTGTCATTGTCGGTGGTGAGCGTGATGAGATAGTTGTTGCTAAGTTCGGGGAACGACATGAGAATCTTCTCTACCTGTATGGGGAAGATGTTGACACCTCTAAGCACAATCATGTCATCTGAACGGCCGCGCATGCGGTCTAGCCTTATGTGGTTGCGACCGCAAGGGCAAGTGCGGCCAAGCACACGAGTGAGGTCACGTGTGCGGTAGCGCAACAGCGGCATAGCTTCGCGGTTAAGCGTAGTGAGCACCAGTTCGCCTATCTCGCCGTCTGCCACGGGCTCCAGTGTCACAGGGTCTACTATTTCAACAATGTAGTAGTCCTCCCAGAAGTGCAAGCCATTCTGTTCCTGACACTCAAAGCCAACACCAGGACCACACATCTCGCTCATGCCAAACGAATTGTAGGCCTTCACACCAAGCATCTGCTCTATGCGCTTGCGCTGCTCTTCAGAGTGAGGTTCGGCACCAATGGCGAGCACCTTGAGCTTGGTATCGCGGCGAGGGTCAACTCCTGTCTCCTGCATCACCTCGTAGAGACGGTTCACGTATGACGGTATGGCGTGGATTGCCGTCGTACCAAAGTCCTTGATAAACTTTATCTGGCGCAGAGAGTTACCGGCAGCGGCAGGCACAGTCAGAGCACCGAGCCGCTCAGCTCCATACTGGAATCCCAGTCCACCCGTAAACATTCCGTAGCCACTGGAGTTCTGAAACACATCATCGGGGCGTAGCCCTACCATCCACAAGCAGCGTGCCACTGCATTGGCCCATTCATCGACATCCTTCTGCGTGTGCAGTATCACCGTAGGATTGCCTGTTGTGCCGCTACTGGAGTGTAAGCGCACGCATTGGCGCAGTGGCACCGATGCCATACCAAAGGGATATGTGTCGCGTAGGTCTTGCTTCGTAGTGAAGGGTATCTTCCGCAAATCATCAAGCGACTTGATGTCGTCGGGACTTATGCCCGCTTCATCAAAGCGCTTCTTGTAGAAAGGAGAATTCATGCAGTGCCTCACTGTGGACTGCAGCCGGCTGAGTTGCAACGTTTCAATCTCTTGCCGTGACATGCTCTCGTATTCGGGATGCAAAAATGGTGACTGGTCGTTCATTACGATAGGTTGTTATAGTGTTTTGCGGCTATATTATAATGTAGGGGGGGGGACTCAACAATGATACATCTTGCGAACCACATATAGGGCAAACTTTGTAGGCAACAGCCGCTGCAGCAGACATTCCATGTCAGACACGAAGTCTGAAGTATAGAACAGACTAGCTCTGCGACGCGTAGCGGCCTTGAACACTTTGCGTGCCACTGTCATCGAGGGCAACCCGTTGGCTTCATCGCGTTCCATTTGACCTATAGCGTTTTGCATTTGCGGATATATGTCAGCACCGTTGAGGTTAGTGCTGCGCTTAAAATTGGTCTTCACGTCGCCAGGCATTACCACCGTCACCGATATGCCCTGGGCATGAAGCTCGTTGCTCAGCGCAAAGGCCAGTGCGTTGACCGCAGCCTTAGTCGCAGAATACATCGACTGGAATGGAATGCCAAAAACAGCCGCCATCGAACTGACAAAGACTATACGGCACAGACTTCTCTGTGCGCCACCCGCCCTGAGCAATGGCAGAGCCGACTGTATGACACTCACAGGTCCGAACGTATTGACATCAAACTGACGCCGCATCTCCTCCATTGCAGTGTGCTCCACAGAGCCGGCGATGCCCATGCCTGCACACAACACGAGTATGTCAATATGTGAGTGTCGCTGCGATATCGTTGCGAAAGCCTGCGCTACAGACTCCTGCTGTGTGACATCGCAAGCTATGTGCACCACGCCCTCCTGTGGTTTGTCAGAGCGCGACAAATCGTAGACGGTGTCGCCACACTTGGCAAACAAGGCAGCCAGGTCACGACCTATGCCCGACGAAGCTCCCGTGACAACTACTATTCTGGAGGTTGAGGTCATTCGGCTTTGTCGTTGTAGGGATGGTCTTGGTGGAAAATCTTCATGCGTTCTTCAAGCACCGAGTATAACTCATCTCTCATTCTGGAGGTGCATGCCCTCACCCCAGGTCTGTCGGATCCTGTAGTGTCAAGATTGATGCTGCTCACGCCATAGTGTATCAGCTCCGTCACGAGCTGTCCTCCGGTCATGCCGGGATAGCTCAGCGAGAAGAAGAAGCCGTCGCCAATCTGTTCGGTCACATCTCTGGGATATGTGATGGTGAAGCCGTTGTCAAGAAAGATTTTCTTCATCTTCTTGGCGCGCACGGCATATTCCTTGGTGTCAGCCACGAAGTTTATCTTGCCCTCACAGCTGAGCTTCAGCATTTCGGCATAGCCATATTGCGTCGACGAAGTGCAACCGCTGGTTATCATATAGAGTATGCTGGCTATCATGGTCGGTCCGAAGATTCCCGAGTCGTGATATCTCTCCTCAAAGGCTGGGAAATGACGGTCAAAAAGCTTGTCGCTGATGCACACCATAGCCATGCGCTGACCGGCATAAGAGAATATCTTGCTCGAACTGAGCATCAGGATATAGTTGTCGGTATAGCGCGCCACGGTGCGCACATAGGGTGCCTCGTAGGGATGAGAGAGGTCACGACGGTTGTCCATGGCGAAGTATGCAAGATCTTCCATCACGATGGCATCGTGGCTAGTGGCCAGTTCTCCAATAATTTCCAGTTCATCCTCTTCAAGCGAAATCCACGCAGGGTTGTTAGGGTTGCTGTAGACGATAGCTGCCACGTCGTTGTCCTTGAGTTCCTCCTCCAGTTTGGCGCGCAGTGCTGCGCCACGATATGAATAGATGTCAAACTCTCTCCACTCTATGCCGAGCACTCTCAGCTGGCTTTTCTGGATAGGGAATCCGGGGTCTATAAAGAGCACTTTGTTCTTGCTCTTGTCGCGCTGGCAGCAAGCTATAAACGAGCCGAAGCTGCCAGCCACGCTGCCCACTGTGGGAATGCAGGCGCGCGGTGTGATGTCGACATTGATAAAAGCTTTGACAAAATCGCTTGCCGCCTCTTTCACTTCCTTCACACCTGCAGCGGCAGGATACTGGCTGACGATGCCGCTGTCGAGCGCACGTTTCTCAGCTTCTATGCCATAGCGGTTAGCAGGCAAGCCGGGACTGCCCTGATCCATCCTTATGAATGGTATGCCCGTCTTCTGTTCCAGATATTGCGCCACCAGCAGTGTCTCGCCAATGGTGGCATGACTCAGGTCGGCCACATGGCTTGCTTCAGCCGCCTCGGCTACGAGTTCGTCAGAGAAAATCTTCATTGTTATGTTATGTTGTTTTATGAAGCGTCAGTTGTGAAAATTGCGTTTGTCAAGCACGTGTTTTGCCTTGCCCATAGAGCGTTCTATGCCGAATGGCGGCAAGATGTGGATATTGGGCTTAATGCCCACAAGCGACACGATGCGGTCGTAGAGGGGCTTAATGAAGGGCATCTGCTCCTTGGGGCTTGCACTGAAATACTCTTGGCGCAGCTCCACATCGAGGTCAAAGGTGTCTTCGTTGTTAAAGCGGTCTACGGTGATGAAGTAGTAAGGTGTGAATGCCGGGAATTCCGTCAGCACGGTTTCAATCTGCGACGGGAACACATTGACACCGCGTATTATCATCATGTCGTCTGAGCGTCCGAGTATGCGGTCCATTCTCACTGCAGTTCGTCCACATTCACACTTGTCATAGATAAGGCGCGTGAGGTCGCGTGTGCGATAGCGCAATATCGGCATTGCCTCCTTGCACAGCGAGGTGAACACCAACTCTCCAAACTCGCCTGGAGCACACGGCTCGAGAGTGTCAGGATTGATTATCTCCGGATAGAACATATCCTCCCACAGGTGGGTGCCGTTCTGGCACTCACATTCGCCGCCCACGCCGGGACCACACATCTCAGTCAGTCCATAGATGTCGTAGGCCTTGATGTGCAATTTGTCCTCAAGTTCTTTGCGCATTCCCTCAGTCCAAGGCTCAGCGCCAAAGAAGCCTGCGCGCAGCTTCATCTTGTCGATGCTCGTCTTGTCTGAATTGTGGATAGCCTCTGCCAGGCGCAGTGCATACGACGGAGTGCATGCCAAGACGGTAGACCCAAAGTCCTGCATGAGCATTATCTGTTTCTCTGTGTTGCCGGCAGAAGTAGGCAGCTGCGTTGCCCCCAGCATGGCGGCTCCATCGTGGGCGCCAAGTCCTCCGGTAAACAGACCGTAGCCATAGCTCACCTGCACGGTGTCACTCTTGCCCACACTGGCAGCCGACATGACGCGTGCCACACCCTCTGCCCACATGGCGACATCGTTGCGAGTGTAAGTTCCCACCACGGGTTTGCCAGTCGTACCACTCGAAGCGTGAATGCGCACCACCTCTTCTTTGGGCACAGCCTGAAGGCCGAAGGGATATTCGTCGCGCAGGTCGGTCTTGGTGGTAAAGGGCAGTTTCACGATATCGTCAACACTCTTTATGTCTTCGGGTTTGATGCCGCGGGCGTCCATCTTCTTGCGGTAGAACGGCACCTTCTCGTAGCACGTCCTCACTGTCTTCTGTAGTCTCTCGCTTTGCAGGGCACGCATCTCTTCGCGCTCCATGCACTCCATCTTGGGATTAAAAATCATAACCTGATTGTGTGTGTGTATGTGTGTTTAAGCGGGGGTATGTCTTGCGGATGGGTCTCTCCGTGCTATTTAGAAGTTGTTTGCAGTCCTTGGTCAAACGCCTTGATATTGGCAGCCACGATGTCTTCGCCCTTACGTGCGAACACGGTGGCTATGGCCTGTCTCAGCTGGTCGGGAGTGATGATGTCAAGATAGGCTGCAGCCATGCCCAGCAACACCATGTTGGCACCACGCGGATTGCCTGCGTCCTTGGCCACCGTCTCTATGTCGAGTTTCTCCACCGAAGGCAAAGAGTCGAGTTCTGCGTTGAGTTCATCAACGTCAGGATAATTGGGTATGTTGACAAAGGGCTTACTGCTCGTCACGATGGTGCCATTGGTAGCCAGGTAGGGCAGATAGCGCAGCGACTCCATCGGTTCCATCGAGATGATGAGGTCGGTCTCTCCCTCTGGTATGAGGTCTGAATAGATAGGTTCGGTCGACAGGCGCAGGTTAGACTGCACGTCGCCGCCTCGTTGGCTCATTCCGTGTACTTCAGCCTGTTTGAGGTTCACTCCTGCTTTGGTGGCGGCTTCGCCGATAATAGTGGCAATCGACAGGATTCCCTGTCCTCCTACGCCGCATAATATGATGTCTTTCTTCATTTTTCTGTCTGTGTGTTTATCTGGTTATTTGGCGTGGTTTCTTGCTTGGCGCGCATGACGTGCGGCAGTCTGAATACACTCTCTGCGTGGTATTATCACGCTCACCCCACGATAGTCTATCTCGTCGCGTATGAGCTGCGCTATGGCAGGAATATTCTTAGGCAGCGGGGTCACCACATGCAAGTGGGCGGGATCAAGGCCAAGTCCCAAGCAGATAGCCTCATATTTGTTGAGACCGGCAGAATCCTGTCCGCCAGTCATTCCCGTCGTGAGGTTGTCGCTTATTATGACGGTGATATTGGCATTTTCGTTGATAGCATCAAGCAGTCCCGTCATTCCGCTGTGGGTGAACGTACTGTCGCCAATGACGGCTATAGCAGGGTGTAGTCC